>JAUYPV010000063.1 GCA_030697555.1 Hyphomonadaceae bacterium | reverse complement strand
GCGGCAGCTCTCCTGCTCATCGTCATCGCCAACGCGTTCTACATCGTGCGCGTCGACCAGCAGGCGATCGTCCTGCGCTTCGGCGAGGCCCAGTATGTCGTCAACTCCGACGCAGCGCAGGCCAAGGCCGGGCTGCATTTCAAATGGCCGGTCGTCGACGACGTCAGAACCTATGACCGGCGCAATCTCGGCTTCGACCTCGAGAAGCAGGAGATCATCGCGGCCGACCAGCAGCGTCTGGAAGTCGACGCCATCGCCCGTTACCGCATCAGGGACCCGCTGCAGTTCTTCCGCGCCGCCACCACCATGGAAAACGGCGTCATCCAGCTTCGCCAGCGTATGACGGCGGCGCTGCGGGGCGAACTCGGCAAGGTGGCGACGCCCGACATCATCTCCGGCCAGCGCGCCAGCGTGATGCAGCGTATCCGCACGACGCTGCAGAGCAGCATGTCGAGCTTCGGCGTCGAGATCATCGACGTCCGTATCCGCCGCGCCGACCTGCCGAAAGCCAACTCGGAACGCGTCTATGAGCGCATGAAATCCGAGCTGCAGCAGAAGGCCTCGCAATACCGCGCCGAGGGCGAGGGGCTCTATCTCTCGACCATCGGCGACGCCGACAAGCAGGTGGAAGTGATCAAGGCGAACGCCTACCAGACCTCGCAGAAGCTGCGCGGCGAGGGCGACGCTGAGCGCAACGCCATCTACGCCTCGGCCTATGGCAAGGACCCGGAATTCTTCGCCTTCTTCCGGTCGATGCTGGCCTACGAGAACGCGATCAAGGAGGGCACGCCCCTCGTGATCTCGCCTGACTCGGACTTCTTCAAATACTTCCAGAACAAGGACGGGCGGTAAGAGCCGTCACGGCCTGAAGACACAAGCGCCTGCATCCGTGCTCGGATGCAGGCGTTTTGCATGGGTGAGTGGCGCGTCGTCGCTGACGAAATCGGTGATCCAATCCTTGCCGGTGGCGGTTGTCGGCCCATTGCAGACGTTCTCTGTGTACCGGCATATGGGCGAGCGCCCGCCTTCTAAGCGGCAGCTCTGCACTCTAAGTTCGATGTAGTTTTGAGGGTTAGGAAGCGTCGACTAGGTTACGAACCGTGTATCGAACCGTTCCAACGATCCCGTAGCTCAACTGGATAGAGCACTCGCGTTCTAAGCGAGTGGTTGCAGGTTGAAGTCCTGCTGGGATCGCCAAAATCATGCGCCTCCGCGGGATTCGGAAAAGGGCGGTCTTGTGTGTAGGCAGCGAATCGCGAAGAATATGCGGTTCGGTGACATGATGTCGAACGACGCTGCATTCCTGGTTGCCTTTGGATCGATGGCATTTACGGGCCTCGGATCCTTCGCCGCTGTTGCTATGGCAGCCCGTGAGGACCCGCAGCCTGTCTATATCTACACGGGCGATCCAGCCTTGGCCCAGCCTGGTCCGGTACCTTCGCGCGAGGTGAGCGAAGCCGCATCATCCGCTGGGACGTCATCGGAGCCGACTGCGCCACGAGGGGAAGAATACACTTACTACACTCCAACAGTCGATGTGCGGAGCCGCCAACCTACGACGCGAGAATCGGCAGCGGCTGACATCCGGTACTACGATGCAACTTCGAGAACTTGGAGCGCGACAGTGCCGTCTAGTTCGTATTCTGGTGGAAGCGGCGCTGCCACGACGCGTAGAAGCCAGACTGACACGTCAGCTCGCTGGGAGTTCGGTGAGTCTCGCACTCAGAACGACGAAGTCTACGATCGCAACTACGAGTATGTCGCAGACTACGAAGACGATCGCTACTACATCAGCGCGCAGACATGTTCCTACGACGAGCGCCCCGTTCTCGAAGACGGCGAGTGGTCGTGCCGGGATCTCGACCGGGAGCTAACTCCCGACCAGCAGGCGCATGTGGACGCGGACTATTTTTATGCAAACTGGGAGCCCGTGCGTCGTGGGCGTGGCGGGCGCGATTGCGCCCGCGGTATGCAGCTTGGATATCTGGATGGTGAGCTTATTTGCGCCGTTGTTCCGAGCTGAGCGCTGGCTGACTTGCGCTAGCCGCTTCATGGCCAGCGCCACGCCAAGCGAAACACTCGACCACATGATTCCGTTCGCCTAACGTACTCGCGGCCAGCCTGCTCTTCGCGATGCATGTGGACATAGGCTTCGACAGCGGCGTCTTTTTCGTCGAGTGTCCAGATGTTCCTCGGGCGTCGCCCCACGTCCAATTTCCTAGGAGCTGACTACTGGACGGGATCAAGCGCAGATTCAGGCAGCAAAAAGTAGACAGTATCGTTGCCTGAAGTGTCGCTACCGAGGCCGCGCTGCTGAACAAGGGTTTTGGCTTCCCTTGTAATATCTGGAGGAGTGCAGTTCAGCGCGTCTGCAATTTGCTTGCGGGTGGCTCTACCCACATCGCGCAGGAGGTTCACGATCTCTCTCCGTAGCCACTGCTGGTCATCCGGGCTTTCTGCGTCGATGATCGAAGGCGTCTTGCGATAGTGCTGCGCCAAGTTTGCCTCGATCCGCCCGCTAAATTCTTCCATGCCCCGATACTCTTTGTACTGTAGGCCCAAGAGCATCGAGGGGAACTCGGGTTTTTCGAACATGTGCTTTCGGGTGAGCAAGAAAATGTTTTGCTTCCCGCACCCTTTGGCGAAGCCGTACTCCACCGCAACGTTCACATTGTCGGGCACGATATCGAGGATCACGACGCGGCTCGTCGCGATCAATCTGAATGCCTCCTCGCGAATGTTCTTAGCTTGCGGACTGTTGTCACCGAATACTAGCGAAACGCCGAACTGCTCAGCTGCGTCTTGAGCCAAATGGGCGTAGGCGCTCGTACGCATCTTGAACGAGCAGCCCAGGAAGACTTGCTTCGGATTGATCATCATCGCCCCCCGGCGAATTTGCCACTAGCCCACCTTAGCCATCAAAATCGATCATGCAATGCGGGTTGGGAAATTCCGACACCGGAGGTTGCCGCCCGGGAAGGGGAATGAGCTAGGTGTTGTGGCCGGGAAACGTGCTGCCGTGAGACTTAGTCGAGACAAACGACTTGGTGATCCGAAAGCCGCGTTCCTCTAGTCCGTGAATGATGTGGCGCGACACAGCACAGCCCGGGGAGGCGAGCCAATCCTCGCGCGTGTACCAAGAGAGCTTGCGATTGCGCAGAGTCGCTTCCGGGATGCGACGCACGACATAGTCCACTGTCTGAAAGACGATGCCTTCTTCCAACCGTGCATCGGGAGGCAGAAAGCCGTTGGCGGCTAGCTCGCTGGCAATGCGCTCGGCAATGTCGGCGGTAAGCGCCGCGCGTCTGTTGCCGCCCATGTCAGCCGTCATCAGCTCCGGCGAATGCGCCAGCGCCTGTATGATGATGTCGCGAACGACGAGGGGATAAGGATCGGGGATGGGCATCGACCGATCTTGACGAGAACATAAATGGAACACAAGATCGATCCAGCCGTCAGTCAGCGATACTCACTGGCTGACGTAGGGAGGGGACGATGCGAGCGGTCTTGCTCGGCTTGCTTGCACTGCTGCTAGCGCCGAGCGCGTTCGCACAGCCCACCTACTTGGTGGTCGACACATCCACGTCGATGGCCACGAAGGGGACCGGCAGAAGCGAGATCGCCAAGGCTCTTGCCAACAAAGTCTTGCTGGATCTTCCGGACGGCGCGCTGGTCTCGACAACGTACTTCTCCGGACCCTGTGCAGAGCCTTCAGTCCCCATGCCCGAGGGAAAGCGAGCAGGGCAAACCCTCGATGAAAAAGAGCTGCAGACACTCAAAGACGGCACGCCTTTGGGATACGCGCTAGAGGCCGCGTTCAAAGCAGCCAGCAAGACCGGCGGAAAGGTCGTCGTGTTTAGCGATGGCGGAAATAGTTGCGCCGCCGTCGATCCATGCGACGTCATGACAAGGTATCTGAGCGCCTACAAGAACATCGAACTGCAGTTTGAGCCGATCAGGCCGGAGCCGGAGAATGGCGACAAGCTGGCGTGCCGATGGAGCGCGCGTCAGCCCATACAAAACGCATCGCCATTGTTGGCCACGTCTTGGCCGACATCGTGGTCCGCCTGGATCGTGTCGTCAGGGCCGCGAACAAATCCCCAGCGCGGACAGGCGGTGCTGCCCGAGGAGAAGTTTCCTTGGCTGTTGGTCGATTTGGTTCTGATTGTGATGGGCGTCCTAGTTGCGGCGGTGTTTGTCCTCGGCATCGCCACGTGGCGGCACCATTTGATCGACGAGGAGAAGCGAAAGCGTAACACGGCCGCGAAGCGCGCCGCCGCCGCGATCGCTGATCAACCCGATGCAGCGCCTGTGCAGGCTGCCAGCACCAAAGGCGGGGACGGCTCGACGCAGGACCGGGTCAACCAGAAAAAGAACGACTTTTGGAAGATTCTGAAGTCACCGATCGTCATTCTGATCTTGGTTCTGCTCGCTTCTCTATGGGCGTCGAGCTTCTTTTTTCCCGGAAGTTTGGAGCAAGGAGCGGGAGGGTTGTGGTGGTTTGCGGAGGGTAGCTTTGGTTCAAAGTTTCTCCCGGCAATGCTCCTTGGATTTGTGGGTTGGGCACTCATCAAGTTTTGGGACCTGTATCTGCTTCGTCGAGACACGCTGTCGGAAGAGTACAGAGCGGAGAAGGAGGTGGAGAAGAAAGCGCTTCGTGACCGCCAGGAAAATGAGCGGAAAACTCAGAGGCGAAAAGACTTGCTGGAATTGAATCAGATTCAGGCGATGACGGCGCAGGACAGCGAGCGAAAATCAGTTGCAGCACTTCGCAGCGATCCGGAGACTGACCCAGAGAGGGAGGCTAAGGCGAAGCAGCTCGAAGACATTGCAGCTCACATTCGGAAAGCGAAAGAGCGCATTGAGGCGGTCATTCGCGAGATACCTGACAACGGGCGACTGGAGCGGTACGCGAGATTTAGACGCGGCGACTATCGATACGTTGTCGTAAGTCTCGAAGTCCAAGAGGTGGTTACGTCAGCCCTAAAAAGCGCACTCGACAAACTCTTGGCCGACTGGATCGCCTACAAGATAGATCGCGACAAGGATCGCGGCACCACCATCCTCAAATTCCCGCTGACGGACATCAAGGCGCATCCAAATCTAAAGGGCGGTCCGCAACCGCTGAACCCCGGCTAGTGAATCGTGAATGGCGTCACGAGTCGTCGTCATGTGAGGGTGACCGAACGCGCTAAAACCGTTGACACCAAGCGACGACCTGTCGACGCGGCCCCTGGACCCCCGCCTGCGCGGGGGACGCGGACCTGGGTCCGCTTCGGGGACGCCGGCGGCCTATCGGGATGCAAAAAAAGTTTGCGCGCGTGCATCCGGAACGCACCTTTGCTAGCTCTAGTAAAGAGGAGGGGGGAACATGCACACATCATCCGCAGGCGGCCGGAAGCGGCTGGAATTCCTGGTTCTGGCGGCGGCATTCAGCCTTGTGCCGGGCCACACAGCCTTCGCGCAAACGCCAGCAGTCCAGTCCCAGGCCGTGAAACCGCCTGTCGTTCAGCCTGCCATCGACGGCATCCTCGCCGCCTTCAAGACCCGTCCGCTTGTCGGCATGAGCGATCGACACGGGATCGCGCAGCAGCAGGACTTCTACGCAGCGCTTGTCCGCGATCCGCGTTTTGCGCGCGAGGTCGGCAATGTCGTGGTCGAGTTCGGCAGCGCCTCGCACCAGGGCATCATCGACCGCTATGTCGCCGGCGAGGACGTGCCCTACGCCGAGCTGCGCAAGGTCTGGAGCGATGTGGTCGGCTGGAACCCGACTGTGACCTATATCGGCTTCGTCAATGTCTTCCTGTCCGTGCGGGCAGCGAACCTCGGCCTGCCGCCAGATCAGCGCATCAAGGTGTGGCTGGGCGAACCGCCTGTCGACTGGACCACCGCCACCAAGGCCGACGTCGACGCTGCGATGAAGCAGCGCGACAGCTATCCGGCGGACCTCATCGTCGAGAACATTCTGAAGAAGAACAGGAAGGCGCTGGTCATCTATGGCGGCGCGCACCTCACCTCGGACATTCCCGCAAAGCCGCGCGCTGCGCCCAACCCCGGCTCCGAGGCGGCGCTGCGGAAGATCATCGCCGACACCGTGAAGGGCGCGCCCGACTACTCCATGATGACCCCTGAGTTCGCCGGCCGCGTCCGGCAGGGCTTCGCCGCGGCGCAGGCGGATCTCGCGCCTCGCGGCGCGATCCTCGCCGTCGCCTTCAAGATGGGCGGCGAGGCCGGGCGCGACGTCTTCAACGTCACCTTCGCCAACGGGGAGCCGCAGACCATTGCCCTGATGCTCGATGCGCAGGGACGCGTGGCCGGGTTCGGCAAGCAGACGCCCAACCTTCGCGACCGCGTTGAGGAGCGCTATCCGAACAGCTTCTTCATCGTGTGGCCGCACAGTGGCAACGGACAGAACCGCTGCACCGAAGGCTTCGAAAGCAACCTCAAGGCCTGGCCCACTCCGGCTCTCGCCACATCGGTACGCGGCAGTTCGCTAGAGGGCGAGCTGCGCAAGCCGGACTGCCACATCGACACGGTCAATCCTGTGTGGTTCGACGGCTTTCTCTACCTTGGCCCCGTCGCTACCCTGTTGCGCGCGCCGTCGCTTCCCGACCTGGCTGTCGACCCGGCTTACCGCGCCGAGATTTCGCGGCGACAACCGCTGAGGGGCATGGCGCCCCTGCCGGCCACAGTGGACACGGACGTCTACACGGTGACGCCTCGCCCATGGCAGACCAATGCGCCAGCGCCTGCGCCGACGCCGAGTGATGCGGAGCGGATGGTTGCGTTCAAGACGCACGACAGGGACAATGACGGCAAGCTCGACAAGGCGGCTTACAAGGCGTTGCTCGAAACGCTTGGCTTTGCCGACCAGGTCGAACGCCTGTTCGCCCAGCGCGACGTCAACAAGGACGGGTTCGTTTCGGCGGAAGAGTACCGGACGCCAATCCAATAGAGACGATCCGGAGAATTCGGGCCCCTCGTGATCTCTCCGGACTCGGACTTCTTCAAATATTTCCAGAACAAGGACGGGCGGTAACGCGCGTCATGGCCTAGAGACGCAAGCGCCCGCATCCGTTGGATGCGGGCGTTTTTTGTTGGGCGGTGAGGACGTTTTCGCTGACGAAACCAGGCGACCCAAACATCCCCAACGGCTGTCCTTGGCCCAAATTGGACTCTCTGCTTGCGGTCAGCGAGAAACGTTCTTCCTTCCGCTGGATCGATGATCCGTCTGCGATCAGGTGGAATGACGGACCGTGCTCAGGCGGACGTTCCTGCCTTCAGGATCGAGCTGATGAAGAGATCCACGCTTTTCAACGCCTCCCTTTGCTCGAATCCCGCTCTGCGAAAGGCGAGGCGGTAGACAGGCGGAACAGGCAAGCCAAGGTCGACCAGGTCGCCCGACTCTAGCCAGTCCCTGGCCAAGGCGTGGAAGACGCAACACACCCCGGCGCCCTCCGCCGCAAGCTGCACCATGGTTTGCGGATCTTGCGTGCGGATGACGACGTCGTAGTCCTCTATTCCTGCCGCAGCCAGGACGCGGCGGACCATCCGGTCGGTCGCCGAGCCCGAGATCGGCATGATCATTGGGAGCCTTTGGTGAGCGATCTTAGGAGTTGTCGAAGCAATCGGGTGCGTTGGGCTGGCGAGCAGGCCCTGGCGCGCCATCCCCAGCGTTTCGACGCGCGCATCTTGGATCGGCGCTCGCAGGCTGAAATAGCCCAAATCGAATTCGTTCTTCTGGAGTGTCTTGATGACGCCCGGACCGGGAACGAGGCGATTAAACTCGATCTGGATGTCGCGATGGTCGAGTTGAAATCGCGCAAGGCTGGGTTTGATCAGATGATCGAGAACGAAATCGCCCGCTGCAACGCGCACTGTTGAAATGGCGAGCGCGGCCGAGGGCCGGGCGGCGGACAGATCAGCAGCAATGTTCAGAAGAGCCGGCGTTTTCTGCAACAGGTGCAGTCCGCCTTGCGCGAGCAATGGCGTTGCGCCGGGCCTGCGTTCGAACAGGACATAGCCAAGCTTTCTTTCAAGCGCTCGAATCTGGTCGCTGACCGCTGCGGGTGAAACGCCAAGCCGCTCGGCAGCCCCGGCGAAGCTGCCTGCATCGGCCGCGAGCGCAAACGTCTGGAGCTGGCGGAACGTAGCTTGCAGCATCTCGGAGTCCTGTCCGTCGTCTCGAGCGTTGATGCTGCCACAAGTTGAAGCTTGTGACCAAGTCGCAAGCCCTTCGGCCCTTGCTTCGAGGACCCCAGCGTTGAGGGTGCGGGTCATGACCTGTTGCCCGCCCCCTACGACCGCTTCTTGCGTTCGCCAGCGCGAGCCACAGAGCATGGCGACTTGGGCCGTTCCGGTGGCTCGCATGCGCGGCCTCGAAGGCGGCAGTTTCCTCATGGGTTCGGATGCTCACTATCCGGAAGAGACGCCTGCGCGGCGAGCGTCAATCAGACCGTTCTGGATCGACGAGACACCCGTCACCAACGCCGCCTTCGCCGTGTTCGTGGCGAGCACTGGCTATCTCACCCTCGCCGAACGGCCGCCCGATCCCGATCTCTATCGCGACGCGGAACCGGACTTGCTGCAGCCGGGCTCGTTGGTCTTCACGCCTCCCAATTCGCCAATCAGCTACGCCGACCCGCTTGCGTGGTGGCGCTACGTGCTGGGCGCGAACTGGCGGCATCCTCTCCGGCCGGACAGAGACCTTGAAGGGCTCGACGATCATCCGGTCGTTCACATCGCCTATGAAGACGCCGAGGCCTATGCGCGCTGGGCAGGCAAGTCACTTCCGACCGAAGCAGAGTGGGAGTTCGCTGCTCGCGGCGGCCTCGACGGCGCGCCTTATGCCTGGGGCGACGACCTGGCGCCGAGTGGCCGCATGATGGCGAACTACTGGCAGGGTCAGTTCCCTTGGGAAAATCTCACGCTGGACGGTTTTGAGCGAACCTCGCCGGTCGCAGCCTTTCCGCCGAATGGCTACGGCCTCTACGACATGATCGGCAATGTCTGGGAGTGGACGGCTGACGTCTGGGATTCGCCGGCACAGAAGACAGAGAGCTGTTGCGGTGGAAAGTCCGCGAGCCCGACGCCGCGCAAGGTGCTGAAAGGCGGGTCGCACCTGTGCGCCGCCAACTACTGCCAGCGCTATCGCCCCGCCGCGCGATATCCGCAGCCGGTCGACACATCCACGTCGCATGTCGGCTTTCGGTGCGTTGTGCGGGAACAACCAACCCGGTGAGCCTGAAAGAGGAAACTCCTATGCACCGCAGAATCTATTTTGCTACGACGGCCCTGGCGGGGTGGCTCGTCGCGTGTCCAGTTCTGGTCCCGCTGGCGTTGGCGCAGCAGTCAACTCCGGCCGCTTCATGGCGATATTTTGCGCAGCCGCCACGCGCGCCGGAACACGCGCCGAACGTCTTGCTGATCATGACCGACGATGTCGGCTTCGCTGCGTCGCAGGCGTTCGGAGGACCCATACCAACCCTGACGTTCGACAAGCTGGCGGAACAGGGGCTTCGCTACAACCAATTCCACGTCACCGCGATGTGCTCGCCAACGCGCGCTGCGCTTCTCACCGGCCGCAACCATCACTCCGTGGCGTCTGGTGTAATCAACGACGTTGCGACGGACGAGCCCGGCTACACAACAGTCATCCCGGAAAGCGCCGCCACGATTGGCGATGTGCTGAAAGCCAATGGCTATGCCACCGCCTGGTTCGGCAAGAACCACAACACGCCTAAGTGGGAGAACACGCCGGTTGGCCCTTACGATCGCTGGCCGGACGGAATGGGGTTCGACTATTTCTATGGCTTCAACGCCGCCATGACGGACCAGTTCGCTCCGGCCCTTATCGAGAACCGCAATCAGATCATCGCTCCTCGGTCGTCGGACTACATTCTCGACAAAGATCTCGCTGACCACGCCATCTCGTGGCTTCGCATCCAGCGTAACGTGGCGCCGGATAAGCCATTCTTCATGTACTACGCAACCGGCACGCCGCATTCGCCACAACAAGCGCCAAAGGCCTGGATCGATCGCTTCAAGGGTAAGTTCGACCAGGGGTGGGACAAGCTTCGCGAGGAGACGTTCGCCCGCCAGAAATCCCTCGGCGTTATACCGCGTGACGCCGTCCTAACGCCTCGGCCCAAGGAAATTCCAGCCTGGTTGTCATTGGGCGTCGACGAACGACGAGTGGCTGCGCGGCTGATGGAGGTCTACGCCGCCACGCTCGCTTACTCGGACGACCAAATCGGCCGCGTCATCTCAGAGCTCGAACGCGCGGGCGAGATCGACAACACGCTGGTGATCTACGTTCAGGGCGACAATGGCGCGAGCGAGGAAGGCTTCCGGGGCACCAGCAACGATCTCGCCGCCATCGGCGGCATCGAAGGCGACACGGAATACATGCTCTCTATCCTCGACGAACTCGGCGGGCCGAGGACGTTCGGCAACTATCCTTCCGGCTGGGGTTGGGCGATGAACACACCCTTCCAGTGGGGAAAACAGGTCGCGTCTCATCTTGGAGGCATACGGAACGGGCTGGCCATTTCTTGGCCAGAGCGGCTGTCGAAAACAAAGGGACAAGTGCGAACGCAATTCCATCATGTGATCGACATCGCCCCGACCATCTACGAGGCCGCCAGCGTCAAGCCGCCATCCGTTCTCGGCGGCGCCACACAACAGCCGATCGAAGGCGTCAGTATGATCTACACCTTCGACCAGGCCGGCGCGCCCACAACGCACACCAGCCAGTATTTCGAGATGCTAGGCAACCGGTCCTTCTACAAGGATGGCTGGATCGCCTCGACCACGCCGCAGCGCATGCCGTGGAGCCATGCGGCGCAAGCCAACCAGGCCGCCTCCTACAAATGGGAGCTCTACGATCTCAATCAGGACTATTCCCAATCTAAGAACGTTGCCGCCAAGCGACCAGACAAGCTGAAGGAGTTGCAAGCCGGCTTTGACGCCGCGGCGTCGGCCTACAATGTCCTTCCGCTCAATAGCGATTTCATTGGCCGGCTCGACCGGCGCCTACGTCCGAGCCAAACCGCGGGCCGAAGCGATTTCACGTTCTACCCTGGGCCCACCCGGTACTCCGACGGCGCGTTTCCGGTCGTCGGGCCGCAATGGAAAATCGGCGCCCATATCGATGCCCCTGGCGCGGGCGGCGATGGCGCGCTGATGGTCCGTGGCGGCTATTTCGTCGGCTGGGGCCTGTTTGTCATCGACAATCGGCCGGTATTCATCTTCCGCGCGAGCGACCGGCCCGAAGACACCACGCGCATCGCGTCGAACAAACCACTGTCTGCCGGTTCGCATTTGATCGAGGTCGAATACGCTCAGTCGCCCGGCGCTCCGCTGCCCTCCGCCGGCGTTGTTCTCAAGGTGGACGGCGCCGTGGTCGCCCGGGGGACGATTCCGCGCGTCGGCTACACCGGGGGGGATGTCTATGTCGGCCAGATGGGCGGCGCCCCGCTGTTGTTCGACCTACCGACGCCCTTCGCCTACCCAGGAAAGATCGAGCGCGTCGACTTTAGCATTGTTGTGGATTCGCATTGAACTGAGTCCGGCCACTCCACTTCGACCGTTTCCGGCGAATTGCGGACAGTTGTAGAGAGTAGAATCAACGACCGCCTTTGGCGCCTATGACATCACGGGAATCGAGAATGCCGCACGATGAAATCACGGTGGAGATCTTGCAGGCCTTCGCCGATGCGTGGAATCGACATGACATCGATGCTCTCATGTCATTCATGACGGACGACTGTGTCTTCGAGAGTTCCGCGGGACCAGACGTTTGCGGCGCCAGGTACGTTGGCCGCGAAGCTGTTCGAGCAAGTTTTGCAGACGTCTGGACAACATTTCCTGACGCCAGGTGGAACAACGCACGACATTTTGTTGCGGGAGACCGAGGCGTGTCGGAGTGGACGTTCACGGGCACGCGCGCCGACCGCACGCGCGTCGAGGTGCATGGCTGTGATCTTTTCACATGCCGGAATGGCAAAATTGTCTTGAAGAATTCGTACCGCAAGAATCGGCCCGCGCTCGGTCCGGCGGAGCTCTGAGCGGGCTGCAGATGGTTCCAACTCGTCCGCAGCGTGGCGTTCAGGCGGACTGGATCACGATGCGCGGGTTTCCGGCGATCAGCCGCCCGATTGGGGCCGCGTCCGCAAAGCCGGTGTCCCTTGCCATTGCGAGCACGGAGGACACGGCTGCGGCGTCTACCGCGATCAGCAGGCCTCCGCTGGTTTGCGGGTCGCAGAGCAGGTCGCGCCGCCAGCTTTCGAACCCGGCCGGGACCGCCACGGCTTCGCCGTAGCTTTCCCAGTTCCTTGTGGCGGCGCCGGTTCGAACGCCGTCGCGGGCAAGCGCCTCGACGCCGGGAAGCAGGGGGACGGCGGACGCATCGATCTCCGCCGCCAAGCCGGCGCCGCGCGCCATTTCAAGCGTGTGGCCGAGAAGCCCGAAGCCCGTGACGTCGGTGAGCGCGTGAACTCCGGCGATCTCGCTCAGGCGCATCCCGAGCGTGTTGAGTTTGGTCGTCGACGCGATGAGAGCGGCATAGCCGGCGTTATCGAGGCGGTCCTGCTTCAGGGCGGCGCTATAGATGCCGACGCCGAGCGGCTTGGTGAGGATGAGCACGTCTCCGGCGCGCCCGGTGCGGTTGGTCAGGAGCTTGTCCGGATGGACGAGGCCGAGGGCCACGAGACCGTAGATCGGCTCCTTGCTGTCGATCGAATGGCCGCCGGCGACGGGTACGCCTGCCTTCGCACACACTGACGCGCCGCCGACCAGGATCTGCCGGATCATGTCGACGGGCATGACCCCAACCGGCATGCCGACTATGGCGAGCGCGAGAATGGGCGTCGCGCCCATCGCGTAGATGTCCGAAAGCGCGTTGGTGGCGGCGATGCGGCCGAACTCGAAGGGGTCATCGACCACGGGCATGAAGAAATCCGTGGTGGCGACCAGCGCCTGTTCGTCGTTCAGCCGCCAGACGGCGGCATCGTCGGACGTCTCCGTTCCGACCATGAGGTTCGCGAAGGGGGCCGAAACCGGCATGGTCGCCAGTATGTCGCGCAGGACCGAGGGCGCGAGTTTGCAGCCGCATCCGCCGCCATGCGCCAACGAGGTTAGGCGCGGGGATGTAATGCGCGGGGACGTCAGGCGAATCTCTTCTGCCACGATTGGCGTCTCCCGCTTGCTAGACCTGATCGGTTTGATAGCAGGACATGTGTGGGCCCGACAGTGCGTTGGCCCCTTCTGGGTTGAGGCGGGGCGAGACAACGTGGCCAGCCAGGTTCGATGACAAATCCGGGAGTCACTGACGCGGTCGATCCAAGGTCATTGTCGCAGTTCGACATGATCATCGATGTCCGCAGTCCCGGAGAGTTCGCCGAGGACCATATTCCCGGCGCGGTGAACCTTCCGGTGCTCGACAATGAGGAGCGCGCGGCTGTCGGCACGATCTATGTGCAGGAGTCGCGGTTCCTGGCGCGGCGCGTCGGCGCCGCCAAGGTGGCGCGAAACGTCGCCCGCCATCTCGAAACGGCGCTGGCCGACATGCCCGCGAATTTCCGCCCGCTGATCTATTGCTGGCGGGGTGGGCAGAGGTCCAACTCGATGGCGACGATCCTGGCGCAGATCGGCTGGCGCACGATTGTGCTGCAGGGCGGCTACCAGACCTACCGGCGGGCGGCGCAGAAGCGGCTCTACGACACCGAGCTTGGCTTTCGTCTTGTGCTTCTCGGTGGCGGCACGGGTTGCGGCAAGACCGCTATCCTCCAGCGGGTCGCGGAGCTTGGCGTGCAGGTCATCGATCTCGAAGCGCTGGCGCTGCACCGCGGATCGCTCTTCGGCGCCATGTCGGGCATATCGCAGCCATCGCAGAAATGGTTCGAGTCCAGCCTGCTCGCCAGACTGGACGCGCTCGACCCCGGAAGGGTGGTGCTTGTCGAGGCGGAGTCGAACAAGATCGGCAACCGCACACTGCCGCCGGCCTTCTGGCAGGCGATGCGGAGTGCGCCGCGGATCGAGCTCACGGCGCCGCTGGAGGCGCGCGCAGCCTACCTGCTGAGGTCCTATCCCGAAATCGTCGCGGACAGATCGCTGCTGGAGGCCGCGTTGTCGCGCCTCGAAGTCTATCCCGGGCGAAAGCGGCTCGCGAGCTGGCGGCTGATGGCCGATGCAGGGGAATTCCACGAGCTTGTGCGTGAAGTGGTGGAGCGCCACTACGACCCGTCCTATGCGCGCTCCAGCCGAAGTGATCAGAGGCCGAAGCTGGGGGCAGTCGCGCTGCAATCGCTCGACGAGGCGGCGCAGCAGGCGGCAGCGCGCGATATTGCGGAAATTGCGACCAAGGCTTTGGACGATCTGTGAGCGCATTGCAGATACGCCACATGCGCACTAGGTTTTCCTCATCGCCGCGTTGAAGCGGCATGAGAGGGATGGCGTGGCGCGGTTTCCGGAGTTTTCGGCGGCGGAGATGGAGGAGGCGCGGCGGTTCAACCGCTGGCTTCGCTATGCGCCGCGTTTTCGGGCGCCCGGGGCGCTAAGGAAGTTTCTCATCCAGTCCAGCCTTTTTGCACAGCAGGCGGTAAGCCCGCGCCTGCCGGGCGTTTCGATCTCGACGCGGCGCGTGAGCTGGAAAGGGCAGACGTTCGATATCCGCATCCTGACGCCGGAAGGGCCGGTGCGGGGCGTCTATATCGACTATCATGGCGGCGGCTGGAGCATCGGCACGGCGGCGATGGACGATCGGGTGAATGCCCGCATCGCGCGGGACAGCCGGCTGGCCGTGGTGAGTGTCGACTACACGCTGATCCCCCTGACGACGCTGGAGCCGATGATCGTCCAGTGCGCGGCGGCGGCGGACTGGGTGTTCGAGCACTCGTCGAAAGAGTTTGGTTCCGAGGCGATGTTCATCGGCGGGGAGTCCGCGGGGGCGCATCTGGCGGCGTGTTCGATGCTGAGATTGCGCGAGACGCGGCGCGATTTTGACCGGCTCAGGGGAGTGGTGCTGTTCTATGGGCCGTTCGATCTTTCCTGTACGCCCAGCGTGCGTGCGGCGACGGCGGAGACACTGGTGCTGCACGGGCCCTCGATATTCCACGGCATCGGCAAGCTGACCGAAGAGCGTGGAGAGGACCAGCGGCGCGATCCCGCCATATCGCCGGCCTACGCCGACCTGCATGGCCTGCCGCCGGGGCTGCTGCTGTGCGGGACGATCGATCCGCTGATCGATGATTCGAGATTGATGGCGACACGCTGGCAGGCGCAGAGCGGCAATGCGGAGCTGGTCGTCATCGAGGACGCGCCGCATGCATTCAACCGCCTGCCGACCGCGGTGGCGGAGCGCACCAATGCCTATGTGCGCAGCTGGATCGATGCCCGTCTTGTGGCTGCATCCGACCTTCGGGCGGCGGCGGAATAGGCGCCCCCCCTCATCTTGTCCGCCAGCGGTCCAGCCCCCGCTTGCGGGGGCGTGAAACCCACCCATACTCCGGCGATCAACCGGAAAGGGACTTCCATGCGCAAACTGTTGGTGGCCGCGGCATTTGCTGTTTGCACGGCTGCGCCTGCGATGGCGCTGGACAAGGCCGAGAAGACGATGATCGCGACGGTCGACAAGGAAACCGCATATGGCGAGGCGCTTCTGGAAAAGCTGGTCAACGTCAACAGCGGCACGATGAACCTCGCGGGCGTGGAAGACGTCGGCAAGATGATGCGTACGGAGCTCGAAGACCTTGGCTTCACGGTGCGCTGGGTTCCGATGGCGGCGGCGAAGCGCTCGGGCCACATCGTCGCCGAGCATCCCGGGCCCAAGGGTTACAAGGGCAGGAAGATGCTGCTGATCGGGCACATCGACACGGTGTTCGAGCCGTCGAGCCCGTTCCAGGCCTACAAGAAGCTTTCGGCTGACACGGCCGAGGGGCCGGGCGTCAACGACATGAAGGGCGGCCTGGTCGTGATGGTGCAGGCCCTGCGCGCCATGAAGGCGGCGGGCAAGCTGAAGGACGCCAACATCACCATCGTGCTGACGGGCGACGAGGAGCGCGGCGGACAACCGAAGGAGATTTCGCGCGCCGATCTGGTCGCCGCCGCCGAATGGGCCGACGTGGCGCTGGAATTTGAATCGCTCGCCCGTGTCGATGGCGTCGACCATGGTTCGATCTCGCGGCGCGGCGGCACAGGCTGGACGCTGAAGACGACGGCCAGGTCGGGGCATTCCTCGCAGATCTTCAGCGAGAGGCTGGGAGACGGCGCTGTCTATGAACTGGCGCGGATCCTCGCGGCGTTCCGTACCGAGCTTCCGGAGCCTTATCTCACCTTCAATGTCGGCGTCGCGGTTGCCGGGGCCACCGCAGAGTTCAACGCTGACGACACCGGCGGCTCCGCGACGGGCAAGAGCAACATCATCCCGGAAGTGGGCCTTGCCCGTGGCGACATGCGCACGCTGACCATCGAGCAGGCGGAGGGCGTGAAAGCCAAGATGAAGGCGATCGTGGCGAAGCACCTGCCGGGCACAAGCGCCGAGATCACGTTCAGTGAAAGCGGGCCCGGCATGCCGCCGACCGAAGGCTCGCGTGCGCTGCTCACGAAGCTCAATGTCATCAACAAGGAGATGGGCTTGGCCGCAATGCCGGAGCTCGATCCGATGCTGCGCGGCGGCGGCGACATATCCGGCGTGGCGCACCTGATCGACGGCGGCCTGGTGGGCGTGGGCGCAGCGGGCGAGGGCAGTCACGCGCCGGGCGAGACGGTCGACCTCAAGAGCCTGCCGATTCAGGCCAAGCGGGCCGCGATCATGATGTACCGGCTGTCGAAAGAGAAGAGCTGAGCTTCTATTTCAGCCACTCCGGCTTCGCGAACGGCAGGTCGAGATCGCGCGCCACGGCTGCGTGGGTGATCTTGCCTTCGGCGACGTTGAGGCCATCGGCCAGATAGGGGTCGGCCTTCAGTGCGGCTTTCGCGCCTTTGTTGGCGAGATCGAGCGCGAAGGGCAGCGTCACGTTGTTGAGCGCGTAGGTGGACGTGCGCGGCACGGCGCCGGGCATGTTGGCGACGCAATAGTGCAGGATGCCGTCGACTTCGTAGATCGGGTCGTCGTGCGTCGTGGGGCGCGAGGTTTCGAAGCAGCCGCCCTGGTCGATCGAGATGTCGACCAGCACGGCGCCGGGGCGCATCTCCTTGAGGTGCGCGCGGGTGATCAACTTGGGCGCCGCGGCGCCAGGGATCAGCACGGCGCCGATGACGAGGTCGGCTTCCATGACGGCGCGGTCAATGGCGGCCTGCGTGGCATAGACGGTATCGACGGCGCCGGCGAACTGGACGTCGAGTTCTTCAAGGCGCGGCATGGAGCGGTCGAACACGGTGACGTTGGCGCGACTGCCGATCGCCATCTCAGCCGCATGCGTGCCCGAGACGCCGCCGCCGAGGATCACGACATTGGCCGCCGGCACGCCGGGCACGCCGCCGAGCAGCAGGCCGCGGCCGCGCTTGGTCCGCATCAGGGCGTAGGCGCCGACATTGATCGACATGCGGCCGGCGACCTGGCTCATCGGCTGCAGCAGGGGCAGGCGGCCGGCGCGGTTGGTGACGGTCTCGTAGGCGATGCAGATGGCGCCGGACTTCATCAGGGCTTCGGCCTGGGGTTTGTCGGCGGCGAGGTGGAGGTAGGTGAAGAGGGTGTGGCGCGGGGTGAGCATCGCGCATTCGACGGGCTGGGGCTCCTTCACCTTCACGATCATCTCGGCTTCGGCGAAGACGGATTTCGCGTCGGGCAGGATTTTCGCGCCGGCTTTCTGGTAGGCGTCGTCGGGTGCGCCGAGACCCATGCCTGCATTGGTCTCGACCACGACCTGGTGGCCGGCGCGGGTCAGTTCGGAGACGCTCTCCGGCGTCAGGCCGACCCGGTATTCCTGTGTCTTGATTTCCTTCGGAACACCGATCTTCATGCCGCTCTCCTGACCAGATCAGGGGCGCTTATGCCAGCATTGGCCCCAAGAACGCCAGAGCATTGCGCGAGAGAAAACGGGAAAAAACGCGTCATTTTCGCGCCGCTTCGGGGTCGCAATGCGCCTCCTGCGATAGGCGGCGCCGAAGGCCGGAATAGCGCCATACAGGCGAGGCTTGTCGCCTACCGTACGGAATCCTAAAAGAAACACCGCAGCTGACGGAACCTTTGGACAAGGGGGGAGTTCGGGATTTGCCATCCTTAGAACAGGAGTGCTTCGGCGGCCGCGACCCGCGCGGCCGGGGATTGTGTAGCGTGCGGGCTCGCCTGGAGGTTCAAGATGGCTGTTATCCTGATCGTCGAGGACGAACTTTTCACCCGCGAACTGGCTGGCATATGCATGCAGGACTGGGGGCACTACGTCCTGTTCGCAGGTAGCGTCGAGGAAGCGCTCTCGGTTCTCAAGTCCAGCCAGCCGATCGACGCGCTGTTCACCGACATCTATCTCCAGGCGGCGGTATTTGGCGGCTGCGATCTTGCGCAGCAGGCAAAGGCGATGCGGCCGGACCTGCGCGTGCTCTACACCACCGGCAACTCGGCCACGACCCAGCTGAAATCCCGGTTTGTCGCGGGCGGGCATTTCCTCGGCAAACCCTACACGCCAACCGAGCTGCACGCGTCTGTCGACGGCATGCTCGCAACCTGATCTGACTTCTGCGCCTTACCAGGAGCAATATTCTTGTCCGATATCGCCGCCAGCGACATTGTCGAGACGATCCCGAGCGCTCTTATCGTGCTCGACAAGGACCTGATCATCACGTCGGCCAACCGTGCCTTCTACCAGACGTTTCGCACCAGCCGCAGCGAGACCGAAGGATGCCTGATCTACGACCTCGGCAACCGGCAGTGGGATATTCCCGCTCTTCGCACGCTGCTCGAAAGCGTCATTCCCCATCGCGCTTCCGTCGAGGGATTCGAGGTCGAGCATGATTTTCCGATCATTGGCCGACGCACCATGCTGGTCAATGCGCGCAAGATATTCGGCGCCGGCGATCGCGACAGCTCCATCCTGCTCGCCATCGAGGATGTCAGCGAGGAACGCGCGGCCCGGCGGGACAGCAAGCGCAACTGGCAGATCACCCAAAGCATCGTCGACACCATCCGCGATCCCCTCGTTGTGCTCGAAAGCGACATGACGGTGGTGACGGCAAGCAAGGCTTTCGTGACGATCTTCGGCATCACCCAGGCCGAGGCGCAAGGGCGGCGCGTGTCGGAACTCGGCCAGCACCAGTGGGACGTGCCGGCGCTCCGCCACCTGATGGACAAGGTGCTGCCCGAGAACAAACCGATCGAGAATTTTGAGATCGAGGATGTCTTTCCCGGCCTCGGCCGCCGCGTGTTCAACCTCAACGCGCGGAAAATCTCCCAGCCGGGAAATAACGCCCACCGCATGCTGCTCGTCTTCGAGGACATCACCGACCGCAAGCAGCGCGAACGGGACGCGCTGACGCTGGCCAACGAAATCTCTCATCGGATCAAGAACAATCTGCAGATCATCGTCGGCCTCATCGCCTTCGAAGTCCGGTCGACGCCGAAGCCGTGTGTGCAGGGTTACCGGGCGATGCAGACACGCATCGGCGCCATCGCCCAGCTTTACGACCTGATCTCGCATTCCAGCCGCGGCGGAGCGGTGGCGGTGGACGGCTACCTGAAGGAGATCGCCAAGTCGGTGGCGGCGAGTCTGCTAAGAGAGACGTCGAAGATAAAAATCGAGGTCAAGGCCGAGGCGCTGGAAATCGACCCGGAACGCGCGGTGCCGTTCGGCCTGCTGGTCAACGAGCTTGCGACGAACGCCATCAAGCACGCCTTCCCGGGAGGGGCGGGGCGCGTGATTCTGGGCGCGAGACAGCTCGATGACGACATGGAGCTGACCATTGCCGACGATGGCATAGGCATTCCGAAGATCGACCCGGCAAAGGCGCCTGAGAAACGCGGCGCCGACTATATCGCGATATTCGTTAGGCAACTCGGTGGCTCGATCGTTCCGCCGAACGCGGAGACCGACGGAACGGTGATCACGATACGCTTCCCGCTGGCGGCGATCCCGCCAACCAGTGTCGAGGGCCTGGCGGCCTAGCGTCGGACTCGCGTCAGAGAAAGACCGATGGCGCGGCGAGCGTCACGCCGCCTCGGGTTCCGGCTCGGGTTCGCGGTCAAGGAGGCCGCGGCGTTCGGCCTGGTCCTGGACCCATTGGGCGATGGCGGGTTGTCCGATGCCCATCTGCGAGAGGAGGTCGGTGGCGAGTTCGATGCCTTTGGGTTCGGCGACGGCTAGATGTGCGCGCAGGCCGAGGCCGGACTGGCGCACGCGGTCGGCGCTGTCGGCGACAACGATGAAGCGGGCGGGGCCGCCGGCGCCGTTGGCGGGCATCAGGGAACCGGGACCTGCGAAGCCTGGCGCGCCGATCACGATGGCGCGGGCCTTGGCGGCGCCGAGATTGTCGATGAGGCGGCGGTCTCGGGCATCGCCATAGACGACGCTGTAGCCGTCGGAAGAGGCGGAGACGAAGCGCTCGGGATCGCTGTCTATGGCGAGGTAAGGAATATCGTGGTCGCGCATGGCGTCGGCAGCGAGACGGCCTTCGGGCGTCATGCCGAAGACCAGCACCGGATTTTCCTCGGCCACTTCGGCGGTGTCGACGGGCGCGGTTTTAGAGCGCTCGGCAAGGAGGCGCGCGATGTGGAGACCAAGCGCGGTCCAGATCGGCGCGGCGACCAGCGTCACGGCGACCGCGGCGGTAAGGATGCCGGCCCAGGCGCCGGGCATCGCGCCGGCGATGGTGGAAACGCCGACGACCACGAGCGTGAACTCCGAGCCCTGGCTGAGCAGGAAGCCGAGCTGCGTCGCGCCGGGCAGGGCCCAGCCGTTGAGGCGGGCGGCGGCGAAGACGATGACGGTCTTGAGAATGACGATGACGAGTGCAGAGAGCAGAACCGCCGGCCAGATCGCGGCGACGGCGGGGATGTCGACGCCCATGCCGACGGACATGAAGAACAGGCCGAGCAGCAGGCCCTGGAAGGGTTTCACCTCGGTCTGAACGACGTGGCGGTAGGGCGTATCGGAGATCGCCATGCCGGCTAGGAAGGCGCCGAGCGTGAGGGAGAGGCCGATGCGCTCGGTGGCGGCGCTGGCGGCGAGGACGATGAAGAGCGCAACGACGGTGAACGCTTCCGCGTTGTTTGTGGCGGCGAGCGACTTGAAGAGCGGGCGGACGACGAAGCGGCCGGCGAGCAGGGCGACCACAAGCGCGATGACCGCCATGGCGAGGGCGATCAGCAGGTCGTAGCCGACGACGTTAGGGTCAGCGCCAAGGGACGCGGCGAAGACGAGGATGAAGATGGCGACGATGTCCTGCGCAACGAGGACGGCGGTCGCCGAGCGGCCCATCGGGCAGGCGGGCTGGTTGCGGTCGGCGAGGATGCGGCCGACGACGGCGGTGGAGGACAGCGCAAGCGAGACGCCGACGATGACGGCGACGGGGATCGCGAAGCCGAGGCCCCAGCAGATGGCGGCGAAGACGGCGCCACAGAGCACGATCTGCAGGGGCGCGAGGCCCAGGATGTCATCGCGCCGGGTTCTGATTTCCCGGAGGGAAAAGTGCAGGCCGATGTCGAACAGCAGGAAGACGACGCCGAGCTGGGCGAGGAAGGCGGCGGTGTCGTTGTTCTTGACGAGGCCGAAGCCCGAGGGGCCGATGACGAGGCCGGCGACGAGATAACCCACGATGGGGCTAAGGCGGACGGCGCGCGACGCCAGCGCGGAGGCGAGACCCGCGCCGAGGTAGATAATAGCGGGTTGCAGGACCTCGACCGCAGTCATTTCTGAGCCTTAACCCCCGTTCCGGCCCCTGTCTCCTAGCCTTGTGTTCGTGCCGGACTCCTTAAGGCGATCGCCCAAAACGGCAGGAGCCGCCGCAGGGAGGCTGCGGCGGCTCCACTTTTCCGGCGGTCGGGCCGCCGGGCAACAGTTATTTCAGCCTACATGGCCCGCTTGATCGTGAAGACGAAGCGGTCGTCGGCTTTCTGCACGGTGGTGAAGGCGCTGGTCACGATGCCGTCGCTGCCGTCGATCGAGGTGCCGACATAGCGCAGGTCGAAGCCGAGGCCCCAGTTGGAATACGTGCCGCCAGCATTCCATGTGGTGTAGCTGTCGCCATCCGTGCCGGCGAAGATGCCGTCGATGTCCTCGATGTCCTGGTAGCCGACCGCGCCGGAAATCGCGAAGGCCGGGCTGATGGTGAAGCTGGCGTTGATTTCGGCGTAGTAGGCATCGCCCGTCTCGGCGGTGAATTCCGGCGAGTAGTAGAAGGCGCCGCCGAGGGTGAAGCCGTCGGCCGGGGCGAAGGAGCCCTTGATGTAACCTTCGTAGTAGTCGAGTTCACCCGTGCCCTGCGAAAGGCCGTCGTCGGATGCGCTCGGGTAGAGGTAGCCGATGACGCCGACATCAAGCGCGACCGGGCCGGCGGCGAACTTGTAGCCGCCATAGAGGTCGAGCTCGATCGAATCGCCGAAGCCGAAATCGACGTTCGAGCCCCACGTGCCGACATAGAACGAGCCAAAGGAGGCATCGACGCCGCCCTGCACGGCAGGTTTCGAGTCGGTCTGGGAGAGGCCGCGGAAGGTGTAGTCCGTCGCCAGCGCTACGTTGCCGGTGAACGAGAATGGTGTGGCTTCCTGTGCGAAGGCAGGCGCGGAGGCGACCGCCGCAAAAGCTCCACAGATCAAGAGGTTGCGCATTATCTTACCCTTTTCCCCTTATGTTGAACGGTCCCGCGGACGCGGCTTGATAGGCGGGAGACGCTGGGGCGCGGCGCCTGCCTTGCGGGCACATTGGCGAGGCTGGGGGCCACAGCAGAAGCGCATATCCCTGCCGGTGGCGCGGTGCTGTGCATCCGCACAAATTCATGACAGCCGCTAGGGCGCCCGCCTGATTTTTAGGCGCCGGGCGGTCATGCAGTCGCCCTTGAGGCGAGCGCCGAGGCCCTGTCATTACAGGCTTTTCAGGGAAGAATCCGTCCGGGGAAGGACGAATCGGGCCGGGCGCATTGCGGAGCCGGGCCTTCGGAACGGGGAAGTTGCATGAATTCACCTTGATGCCTCCTGGGAGGCCGGCCGGGTGACGCCGCCCGGCAGACAGGCGCCGTCGAGCGGTCGCCGACCCCGGGGCAGACTCGCCGGCGCTGCATTGAGGGTCGAGACGGCGGACGGCCGCCGGAGCTGAAGAGTCGGGGAAGTCCTGCGCTGGTTTTCCATTGCAGAGGAGAGGGCGAGGCGCGATCAAGCGGCATGACCGACACCACGGGCCTTTCCCAGCTTGGCCAGCCAACACCCATACCGGCCTCGCCCGACAAGGCGGTGCTCGAGCGCGTGCCGAACCCGCAGGCGGGGACGCTCTATCTCGCGCGCTTCACGGCGCCGGAGTTCACATCGCTCTGCCCGGTGACGGGCCAGCCGGACTTTGCGCATCTCGTGATCGACTATGCGCCCGAGCAGTGGATCGTGGAGAGCAAGAGCCTGAAGCTCTACCTCACTTCGTTCCGCAACCATGGCGCCTTCCACGAGGACTGCACGGTGGCGATCGGCAAGCGGCTGGTTGCGACGCTGGCGCCCAAATGGCTGCGGATCGCCGGCTACTGGTATCCGCGCGGCGGCATGCCGATCGATGTGTTTTGGCAGACGGGGGTTGCGCCGGCGGAGCTGTGGGTACCGGACACGGGCGTGAGCCCGTATCGCGGCAGGGGCTGATCAGCCCGTCCAGCGCGTCGCCTTCGCCGACACGTCGGGACGCTGGCGTTCGACCGGTTGTTCCTTTGCCGTGCCGAGGTAGATGAAGCCGGCAATCTGGTCGCCGGGTTTGAGACCCAGTGCCGCGTGGACGTGGCTGTCGTAGGCGGGGGTCTCGGTGATCCAGCAGGCGGCCCAGCCCATGGCGTTGGCGGCGATCATCAGCGTCTGGCAAAGCGCGCCGGCAGAGAGCTGCTGTTCCCAGATCGGCGTCTTCTTCGGGTCGTGCGTCGGAGAAGAGATGACGGCGAGGATGGTCGGCGCGCGCAGAGGCAGTTTGCGATCTTCCTCTAGCTGGGCGGGCGTTGCATCGGGTTCGCGTAAGGAGCGGGCGGCGGCGAAGTAGTCGCCGAGCCTTTCACGCGCGCTGCCTTCGATGATCAGGACGCGCCAGGGTTCGAGTTTCCGGTGATCGGGCACGCGCATGGCGAGGCGCAGCATCGCGTCGAGATCGGCGGCTGAAGGACCGGGCTCGCCGAGCATGAGCACCGGCGTCGAGCGGCGCAGCGCGAGCAGCTTCAGCGTTTCGGTGCTCTCGTGCGTCGGCGCGAGAGGCGCCCCGAACTCGGGCGGCTTCGGCAGATCGGGCTTGATCGGCATGGCCTAGTTGCTGGCCGGCGCTGGCGCGGGTTCGGCGGGAGCGGGCGCTTCCGTCGGCGTTGCGGCCGGGGCGGGAGCGGCGACGCCCAGCGCGGCGTCGATCTTCGCCGATAGAGAAGCGAAGCTCGGGTCCTGCACTTCGACATCGTTGAGCAGGAAGGTGGGCGTCGAGTGAACGCCGCGGGCGAAACCGGCTTCCTGCGTGTCGATGATGCGCTGCAGGTTCTTGGGATCCTTGATGCAGGCCTTCACCTGCTCTTCGCTGAGGCGGAATTTTGCACCGAGCGAGATCAGCGCCTTCTGCGGACCATCGGCGGAGCGCGAGGCCATCTCGATCTGTTCCTGGCGCGCGAAGGCCTCGTCGATCAGCGGGAACCAGTCGGCGGTTCCGGCGCAGCGCGCTAGCGAGAAGATCGCTGCGTCGACCGGCGGGTTGTGCGAGGGGAATTCGCGGAAGATGAACTTGATCTTGTTGGTGTCGATGTAACCGGCCTTGAGCTGCGCCCAGTTCTGGCTGTGCCAGCCCTTGCAGCCGGGGCACGTCGGCGCGCCGTACTCGATGACGGTGACTTTCGCATCGGCCGCGCCGAGGAAGGCGTCGCCCTCGAGCGGGGTGAGGCTGCCACGCGCCTGCGGGCCGCAGGCGGCGGCGAGCGTGAGGGCGGCGATGGCGGCGCCGAGGGATTTGAGGAACATGTCTGGCTCCGAGGGGGCGGGTTTGGCAGGAAACTAGTGGATTGCGCGCGGCAAGTCTGCCCCTGTTTCAGCCGCTTTCCGGATGCTATTCGCCCATTATGACCGACGTCCCAAAGACATGGACCATCAAGTCTGCGCGCACCGTCTACGCCAACAAGTGGATCGCCGTGCGGGAGTACCAGACCGTGGCGCCGACGGGGGCGGATGCGCAGTATGGGCTGGTGCACATGGTGAACCGGTGCCTGGGCGTGCTGCCGATCGACGATGAAGGTTGCACGCTGTTGGTGGGACAACAGCGGTTTCCGTTCGGACGGTATTCGTGGGAGCTGCCGGAGGGCGGCGGCAGCTTCGATGCGACGCCGCTGGAAGGCGCACAGAGGGAGTTGTCGGAGGAGTGCGGGCTGAAGGCCGAGCACTGGTTGCCGATACTCGAGGACGTGCAGTTGTCGAACTCGGTGACCGATGAGGCGGGCTATGGCTACGTCGCCTGGGGCCTCTCGCCGGATCAAAGCTTTGCGAAGGATAGTTCAGAAGAACTATCGGTTCGAAGAGTTTCCTTCGCAGAAGCGCTAAGAATGGCGGTTTCCGGAGAGATCGTGGACGCTTTGAGCCTTGTCATGCTGCTGAAGGCCGACCATCTGCTTCGGACCGGGGCTTTGCCCCATGGCCTAGCGAAGCTATTGCAGGCCTGACAATCCGGGACGGACGGGTCCCAGGGAGAGACACATGGCCGATGGTCGTCCTGCGGAATCGTCCTTTCCGATAACTGACATTCTGAAAGGCGGGGGCGCGCCTGCGCCGATCTGGCAGCGCCTGCGCTTCGATGCACAGCGAGCGGCGGAGACCGAGAAGGCGTTGTCGAGCTATCTCGCCGCAACTGTGCTGAACCATGAAACCTTCGCCGAGGCGCTTTGCTATCAGCTTGCACAGAAAGCCGGCGGGCCGGACATGAGCGCGCTGGCCGTGCGCGAAATTTGCGAGGAAGCCTACAAGAGCGATCCTTCGATCGTGACGGCCGCCGAGCGTGACATGCAGGCCGTGCTAGAGCGCGATCCTGCGACGCGCTCGACGCTTCAGCCCTTCCTCTTCTTCAAGGGCTTCCTTTCGCTGCAGACACATCGCGTCGGTCACTGGCTGTGGGGGCAGGGGCGCGAGACGCTTGCGTTCTTCCTGCAGTCGCGGACGTCGGAGCTGTACGGCGTCGACATCCATCCTGCAGCGCCGATCGGCTCAGGCGTGTTCATCGACCATGCGACCGGTGTCGTCATCGGCGAGACCGCGCGCGTGGGCGACGATGTCTCGATGCTGCACGGGGTGACGCTTGGCGGCACGGGCAAGGTGTTCACCGACCGCCACCCGAAGATCGGTCGCGGCGTGCTGCTTGGCGCCGGCTCGAAGGTGCTTGGGAACATCACGGTGGGCGATGAGGCGCGTGTAGGGTCGGGCTCGGTGGTGCTGAGCGACGTGCCGCCGCGCTGCTCGGTCGCGGGCGTGCCGGCGAAGCCCGTAGGCGGCGCCTGCGCTCAGCCTAGCAAGACGATGGACCAGAAGTTCGACGTCGGGCTCTGACCGGCTCGCCTAGGCGCGGACTGGATAGCGGGGGCTGTGATGCTGACTTTCTACTACGCCCGAGGTACGTGCGCACTCGCAACGCATATCGCGCTTGAGGATGCGGGCGCGGACTACGCGGCCGTTCGGGTTGATTTCGCCAGCGAGGAGCAACGCAAGGCGCCGTATCTCGCGATCAATCCCAAGGGCCGTGTGCCGGCGCTGGTCACGGATCAGGGCATCCTTACCGAAACGCCTGCGCTGCTTGCCTTTGTTGCGCAGAGTTTTCCAGCGGCGCGGCTCGCCCCGACGGACGATGCGTTCGCCTTCGCGAAAATGCAGGCGTTCAATTCCTATCTCTGTTCAACCGTGCACGTTGCTCATGCCCACCGCATGCGTGGATCTCGCTGGGCCGACGATCCAGCAGCCATTGCGGAGATGAAGCGCAAGGTTCCCGAATCGGTCACCAACGCGTTCCTGCTGATCGAGCAAGGCATGCTGGAAGGTCCATGGGTGATGGGCCGCGACTATTCGATTTGCGATCCTTACCTCTTCACCCTGTCGCAATGGCTGGAACTTGACGGGGTCGACCTTGCCCGTCTGCCACGGGTAGTCGAGCATCGCGCGCGCATGGCGGAGCGCGGTAGCGTCAGGCACGCGATCACGATGGAAACGGCGGAATAAGCCGGTTTCTCGCTTTGCGACGGCCGGTTCCCGTTCCGCGATCTCATGGGGTTGGCGAACCGGTGGCATCCGGTTAAGGGTCTGCGGCCAACAGCTGGAGCCGTGCCCATGAATCCCGAAACCGTGAAGCGCGTCGAGGCTTACCTGAAGCGCACGCTGAACCCCGGCATCACGCTGGCTGCGCGTCCGCGCGTCACCGACAGCGTGGAAGTCGTGATCGGCGGCGAGCATGTCGGGCTCGTTTACGAGATCGAGGATGAGGGCGAGACGAGCTACCAGCTTGAAATCACCATCCTGACTGAAGATCTGGAGGGCTAGACGCAAGTCCTCTCTCCCACGCCGATCCTGGCTATGGCCGCGCTTGCGTGCGTTCTGGCTGCCTGCGGGATTTATTGGGTGCGGAACGGCAGGAAACCTCCGATGTGGGCGGTGATCCTGCTGCCTTTTGCCTTCGGCGTTGTCGTGACGCTGGTTGCTGTCTTTCTCGGGGTTCCGATGAAGTGAACTGCGCTGCCCCTGCGGCATGATTGTAGCTCGCCCAACACAGGTCTAGCCTGACGCCGTCAAGATGATGGCGGAGGACCTCCCATGCTGCGCGCGATTCTGTCTGGAGTTTCACTGGCGGTGCTAGCCGCGTGTTCGACGGCGGCGACGGCGACACAGGATGCGGCGACGTCCGCTGCAGTAGTTGCGACGGTGGCGCCGGCTGCTGAAGCGAAGCCCGCGCCGGCGGTGAAGGCAGCCATCGCGCTCGAGGACAAGTACGCGACCAATGACGGCGTGAAGATCCACTATGTGGCTTCGGGCTCAGGGCCGCTGGTGGTGCTGATCCATGGCTTCCCGGATTTCTCAGGCTCGTGGAACAAGCTGATTCCGGCGCTGAACGACAGCTATCGCGTCGTGGCGCTGGATACGCGCGGCTACAATCTTTCGGACCAGCCGGTGGGCGTCGAGAACTATGCCATGCCGAAGCTTGTTGCCGACGTCGATGCCGTGATCAAGGCGGAGGGCCGGCAGAAGGCGACGGTGATCGGGCATGACTGGGGCGCGGCTATCGCGTGGAACTACGCTTTCTCGCACATGGACAAGCTGGACAACCTGGTGATCCTGTCGGTGCCGCACCCGACGTCGTTCGCCAAGGAGCTGGAGACCAATCCGGTGCAGCAGGCCAACAGTCAGTATGCGCGCAACTTCCAGAAGGAAGGCTCGGAGAAGAACCTGACCGCGGAGGGTTTGGCGGGCTGGGTGCAGGACGCCGAGATGAAGCCGAAATATGTCGAGGCGTTCAAGCGATCGAGCTTCGCGGCGATGATGAACTATTACCGCGCCAACTATCCGAGCGGGACAAATGCGGCCACCGCCCTTGCGCCCGCAGCGCCGCCGACGGTCACCGTGCCGCTGCTGGTGATCCACGGCATGAAGGACACGGCGCTGCTGGCGTCCGGCCATTCGGGCACGTGGAACCATGTCTCGAAGGACACCACGATGCTGATGGCGCCGACGGCGGGGCACTTCGTGCAGCATGACGCCGCACCGCTTGTCGATCGCACGATCCGCGACTGGCTCGATGCGCGGCGGCCGTCATGAGGCGGGCGCTTCTCGCGCTTGCGGCCAGCGTAATGCTGGCCGCGGCGCCTGTTGCGGTCGCGCAGGCTGCTGAGGACAAGTACGCGCAGAACGGGGATGTGAAGATCCACTATGTGGCCTCGGGCAAGGGGCCGCTGGTGGTGATGATCCATGGCTATCCGGATTTTTCCGGGTCGTGGACCTATCTGACCCCGAAGCTGAACGATGCCTATCGCGTCGTGGCGATCGACACGCGCGGCTACAATCTTTCGGACAAGCCGGTCGGCGTCGAGAACTACGAGATGCCGAAGCTGGTCGAGGACGTGGCGGCGGTGATCAGGGCGGAGGGCTATCAGAAGGCGACCGTGCTGGGCCATGACTGGGGCGGCTCGCAGGCATGGATGTTCGCGTTCACGCATCCGGAGATGCTGGACAATCTGATCGTGCTCTCGACACCGCATCCGCAATTGTTCATGCGCGAAATGCAGACCAACCCGGCGCAGCAAGCAAGCTCGCAATACGCGCGCAACTTCCAGAAGGAGGGGTCCGAAGCCGGCATGACGGCGGAGGGGCTGGCGCGGCGCATACAAGACCCGGCGCTCAAGGAGAAATACATCGAGGCGTTCAAGCGCTCGAGCTTCTCGGCGATGATGAACTACTATCGCGCCAACTATCCGCGCGAAGTGGGGCCGGGGGCGAAGCGGCCCTTCGTTCCGGAAAACCCAGCGCCGATCAATGTGCCGCTGCTGGTGATCCACGGGATGAAGGACACGGCGCTGCTGTCGGCGGGCCATTCCGGCACGTGGGACAAGGCGGCGAAGGATACGACGCTGGTGATGGTTCCGAACGCCGGACACTTCGTGCAGTTCGACGCGGCGGACCTGGTGAACACCACGATCCGGAACTGGCTGGACGCGCGCCGTCCGGCGCAGTGAGAGCAATAGGGGTCGCGACTGTCCTGCCCGGTCGAGACCGGCTGGACGCAAACTGCGAGGGACGAGAATGAGG
>JAUYPV010000050.1 GCA_030697555.1 Hyphomonadaceae bacterium | reverse complement strand
CCGGACACGTAGTGCCGTGGCCCAGGGGTGGTTCGGGAGGAAGCCCAGATAGTCGACCGTGACGACGATCTCTTCGGCTTCGACGCTGCCGGGCCAGTCAAGCGCGGTGAGTTCGAAACGGTTCGAGAAGGGCTTCGATAGCTGACCTGACCTGATGGTCGCGCCTGAGTCCGCGAACGTCGCGAGGCTCCAGTTGAGGAAGGGCGTCGCGATCTTCGGATTGGCGAGCATGAAATTCGCCGCGACCCAAGCGCCGATCACCAGCACAAAGAAGCCGCCGATTGAATAGACCGCAATTTTCCAAGGAGTCGAAAGTTTTGGCGGGCGAGGGAACTTCTTCGGGAGACGAATGCGGCGGATTCTGTCGCGGGCATTGCGCAAGTGAACGCCCGCGTTTTTCTTGATGCTGGAAAAGCGTTCCTTCAACCCCTGCTTTTGCTCGGGAACAGACTCCACGCCTCTACTCCATGCCGTAACGGAGAACCGCGCGGGGAGCGGATTTGTTCCGCGAAAACGATGTTCCGCGCCGGTTTGACCCGGCGCGGAACACTTCTTCCTGTTTTCGCCTAACCTCGATCAGGTCCACAGGTCGCCGAGGGCGAGTTGCTCGACGAAGCTTGCGCCGAGCGGCGAGATGTAGCTCGTGCCGCTGGCGTAGTCGTCCAGGCGGCTCATGAGGTTCTGCACCGAAGGACCGGTGCGGACGCCCCAGGTTTCCAGGCCGCGGACCAGCTCGCGAAGCTGGGCCTCGTCCAGATCGACGTTGTCGGCCGCTTTAGCCTCGGCGAGGCGCCAGCCGGCGGCGTCCCAGGTGAGGGCGACCGCAGCGGCGGGTTCGACACGCCAGGCATAGACGGCCATGCGGCCCTCGGCGATGCGCGCCGCGTGATCCGCGAGGCAGTTGCGGAACTCGAGCGCGATCTGCTCCAGCTGTTTGCGGCTGGTCACACGCACGAAGGGAACGGCCAGAGCCGGCGCCGGATCCGGACCGCGGAAGGCGTCGGGCGTCAGGTCTTCCTGCGCGCGGGTGAAAACCGCACGGAGATCGCCACCGGCGCTCCAGCGACGGGCGATGCGCGCCGCCGCATCCGGCGTGCGCATGCGCACCGCGATATGGAACGCGCGGGCGAGATCGGTCGCGGCCGCCTGTGAGGGCAGTACGCGCACGATCGTGGCGAGGCGAAGCGCCGGAGGCAGAGCCGCGAGAGGCGCGAAGAACAACGGACGCACTTCGTCGAGATGACGAAGCACTTCCGCACCCATCGGCTCGGCCAGAAGGCCGAGGAAGGTGCGGTAATCGCGGTGCTCCCAGAGGCGCTCGCCGGCTTTGGCCAGCGCGCGCATCAGGCCTTGCGCGAACTCACCCGCCAGCGCTTCGGCGACGACGGCGTCGCGTGCGAATTCCACCATGCGGCGGAGCTCGCCCGGCGCCATTTCGCGGCGGGCAAGACCCACAAGCGCGATGGCCGCCGCGTGACGGCGCGCCGCCGGCAGGGCGAAGAATTCGCCGTGCGGAGCGGGCCAGGCCTGGGCGATCGCGTCGGCGAAATCGCCGGCGATGAACGCCAGGAGAGGCGTCGCCGTGCGCGCTCGCGTTTGCGGGCGCGTAAAGATGTGCGCGACCCTGGCCGCGTCTCCTCTTGACATGCGCCCTCGACGTCAAAAGAGACGCTTCAGGCCAATCACGCGCGCGACCGGGATCGCGTGCGGGACAATCAGTTTTGCGAGGTCAGACGCCGCTTTGCTTGGCCAGGATGGGCCAAAGCTTGGGGCGCCGACCGGCCCCTGCGTTACACAGGGGCGACCTAGTGATGTTCAGTCGCCTCATCGGCTGCGTGGCTCCATTGCGACGCGGAGGAGTTACCCTCCGGCGTGCGACCGTGTGACGCAAGATTTGGGCGGGATCAAGGCCCCTCGCGAAATTTCCGCACGTGAACAAGCGTCATTGCAAAGCGCGGCGGCTGGGGCCAGCGTCGGAAAATCCCGGGAGACGATCATGATGAAACGCGCAGCCTTCGCTTTCCTCGTGCTTGCGGCGTGCACGCCGGAGAAGCCGCCGGAAACACCGGAGCCGCAGCCGGAACAGGTAGAGGCGCCGGCGGCGGATGCGTCAGCCAGCGCCAAATACATTCCGGCGCCCGCCGGCGAGATCACGGTGAAGGGGCTGGTCGCGGGCGCACGCGTAACCAGCCCGCTGACCGTCGAAGGAACGGCGATCAACGACTGGTTCTTTGAAGGGCAGTTCGTCGCCGAGCTGGTTGCCGATGGCGAGGTGATCGTCCAGGCGCCGGCGATGCAGTCCGGCGACAAGAACTGGACCGATCCGGGTCCGGTCGATTTCAAGGCGGAACTTGCCTTCGACGTGACGAAGGAGACGAACGCCGAGGTGATCCTCAGCGAGGACATGCCGCAGCCGATCAGCGATGACAGTGACGTACGGGGGCCGGCGCGATCGATCCGGATACCGGTGGTGCTTGTGCCGCCGAAGTGACGGGGCCTAGATGGGCGCATGACATCCGCGCCCTTCCGTCCTGAACGCGCCATTCTCGAACTCGATGAGCGTTTTCACACGCCGGTAGAACCGGCAGCGTTTCCGCAGCGCACGATACGTTGGCGCAACCAGCGCTGGGCCGAGGAAGTAGGCCTCGCCGGGTTGAGCGATGCGGAGTGGGTCGAGCATTTCGGAAAGTTCGAGCCGCTGAAGGGCTCGCTCGAAAAGCCGCTGGCGCTCGCCTATCACGGCCACCAGTTCCAGTCCTACAACCCGCAGATCGGCGATGGACGCGGATTCCTGTTCGCGCAGTTGCGCGACGGGCAGGGCAGGCTGCTAGATCTCGGCACCAAGGGTTCGGGACAGACGCCGTGGTCGCGCCAGGGCGATGGGCGGCTGACGCTGAAGGGCGGCGTGCGCGAGATCATGGCAGCGTCGATGCTTGAGGCGCTGGGCGTCTACACGTCGAAGGCGTTCTCGCTGATCGAGACGGGCGAGCAGCTCCATCGCAATGACGAACCTTCCCCGACACGGTCGTCAGTTCTGGTGCGGCTGTCGCACAGCCATATGCGGTTCGGCACGTTCCAGCGCGCAGCCTATCAGGGCGATGCCGACGCGATCGGGAAACTGGTGGACTACTGCACCCGGCATTTCTATCCCCAGGCGGCCGGCGCCGATGTGGCTACATCCGCCGCCAATCTGTTGCGCGAGGTCGTGGCGAGGACGGCCGACCTTTGTGCGTCATGGATGTCGGCCGGGTTTGTCCATGGCGTCCTCAACACCGACAACATGGTGGTGACCGGAGAGTCCTTCGACTACGGGCCCTGGCGCTTTCTTCCCTATTCCGATCCGAGCTTCACGGCGGCGTATTTTGACGAGCAGGGGCTTTATGCGTTCGGGCGCCAGCCCGCTACGGGACTCTGGAATCTCGGACAGTTCGCGAGCTGTCTGACGCTGGTCGCCGATGTCGATCCGCTGGAGAAGGCGCTCGAGACCTATGAGCCGGCGTATCGCGAGGCCTTCAGGGCGCGCATGCTGGCGGTGCTGGGTCTCAAGGCGAAGGACGAAGATAGTGATCTTGCGCTGCTCAAGGCCCTATTCGGATGGATGGGCGAGACGCGTGCATCGTGGCCGCAAGTGTTCTTCGACTGGTTCTGCGGGCCAGCCAGTGAGTCGCGGGCGGGGCGGAGTCCGATCGCGTCTCTCTATGCGGCGCCTGCCTTCGAATCTGTACAGCGCGCCCTGTTCGATCACGAACCGGTGCGGCCCGAGCGGCTGGCGCATGCCTACTTCTCAGGGGATACCCCGATGAGCCTCATTATCGAGGACGTGGAGGCCATCTGGGCGCGCATCGCCGAGGCCGATGACTGGGGCCCGTTGGATGCGCTTATGGCGCATATAGAAACGGCGCGGCAGGCGCTGGCCTTGCGTTAGGTAAATGCCTGAATCGCCCTGTATTCCAAGGGAATCCGCAATCCGCGCGCCCTCGAAAACCTTGTTTGCTAGGGGGTTTGTTAACCGTTCTCACGCGAGATGACTCGGGTTCTTTTTTGGCCGGCGCTGGGGTTCATGACGTCCGCTCCTCTTCCTTTGGGGTCTGCATCGCCTCCCGAGGTGATCGATCAATGCTTTACGAACGCCGTTGAGCATTTCCTGAATTCCGTTTCCGAGGCGTTCGCGCTGATCGACCAGGAAGGCCGGGTCGTTCGCGCCAACATCGCTTATCGGCGGCTGACGGGTCCCGCGGGCGGCGCGCATGACGCCTCGATCGTGAACTTCCTCGACGCCGAGCGTCGCGAAGCCTGCCGCGAGGCGCTGCGCACGCTCGACGAGAAGAACAAGGTGCGCTCACTGCAGATGCGCTTCCGAATCGGCAACGAGCTGAAGCTGATCGACGCCGAACTTTCCTGGATGGGGCCGAGCGGCCTGATCGCTTTTGTCGGTCGCGACGTGACCCGCCAGGACACGCTGGAGCGTGAGCGGCAGGAGACGGCGACGGCCCGCGATGCGGTCGAGCAGGTTGGCGATATCGGCCACTGGCGCGCCGGGCGCGACTTCAAGCTTCAGTGCTCCGCCGGCGCATCGCGTATCCTGGGGCTGGATCCCGCGGCCCCGCCGCTGGTGCTGACCGATCTTGTCGAGATGATCGCGCCGGAAGATCGCAACGCCGCCATCGCCGCCGCGCGCGAGGCGTTCGAAAAACGCCGACCTATGAAGCAGACTTTCCGTGTGCGCCGCCCGGATGGGACGACGCGCGTTGTGCGGGTGGCGGGCGCGCCGTCGATAGATGCGCGTGGGCAGGTCGAAGCGATGCACGGCGTCGTGGTCGACAAGACGGATGGCCATGCCGCGCTTCAGGCAGCGATGAATTCAGACTCGACCGTGCGCCGTTTCGTGCAGGCGGCGCCGATGCCGATCGCCATGTACGACAAGGACATGCGTATCCTGATGACCAGCGGTGGCTGGATGGAGGAGATTGGTCTTCCCGAGGAAGAGCTGCTCGGCAGGTCGATGTACGACATTCGACCCTGGCTGCCGGAGAAATGGCGCGCCGTTCACCGCCAGGTTCAGCGCGGCGAGACGATGAAGCACGACCGCGATCAGTTCGACCTGCCGGACGGCAAGCAGGGCTGGCTGCGCTGGTCGGCGGCGCCGTGGCGCACGGGCGACGGCGAAGTCGGCGGTATCGTGATCATGCACGAGGACGTGACCGCACTCGTCGACGCCCAGCACGAGATCGAGTCATCCAAGGAGCGCATGTCGTTCGGCATGTCGATCACCCAGATGATGATCTGGGAGCTCGATTTCGAGCTGCGGCAGATCTATCTGGAAGGCGACTGGAAACAGTTCTTCCCGCAGAAGCCGACCTTCGACTCGATCACCGGCATCGACACCGCCATCCACGCGTCCGATCGCGACATGATGGGCAACAAATGGCGCGCGCACCTGGCCGGCGGCCCGCCCTACAACGCCGAATACCGCGTGCAGCTCGCCGACGGCCGCGAGATCTGGCACTCGGCCTCGATACGCATCCTCAAGACGGTGAAGGGCTCGCCTGCGCGCGCCTTCGCAGTGATCCAGGATGTGACGGCCCGCAAGCAGATCGAGCTGAAGGCGCTCGATGCCGAACAGCGCGCGCTGGTGGCGGCGGCGGCGAAGTCCGACTTCCTCTCCAATATGAGCCACGAGATCCGGACGCCGCTCAACGGCGTGCTCGCGGTGTCCGAAGTGCTGGCGCGTACTCCGCTCGATGAGCGCCAGGGCGAAATGGTGCGGCTGATCTCCACTTCGGGCCGAACGCTGCTTCGCGTGATGGATGACCTTGTCGAGTTCTCGCGCCTCGAGGGCGACCAGATCGAGTTCGACGTGCGTCCGTTCGAGCTGGAAGAAGCTATCAGGAACACGTGCGAGGCCGCGCGTACGCGCGCCGAGGCCAAGGGCCTGCGCTTCGAGAGCTTTGTGTCGGCCAGTTGCGACGGCGTTTTCCGCGGCGATCCGGTGCGCATCGGCCAGGTGCTGGGCAACCTGCTCAACAACGCGGTGAAGTTTACCGAGCAGGGCCAGATCTCCGTGTCCGCCACTGTCGACGACCGGGGCGACAAGACGATGCTGCGCTTGTCCGTGATCGACACCGGTGTCGGCTTCTCGCAGGACGTGGCCGAGCGGATCTTCGAGCGCTTCGAGCAGGCCGACATCTCCTCGACCTCGCGCAAGTTCGGCGGCCTTGGCCTTGGCCTCTCGATTGTGAAACGCCTTGTCGAGATGATGCAGGGCGAAGTGACTGCGCAATCCAAAGAGGGCGAGGGCTCTACCTTCGAGGTAAGCGTTCCGATCTCACGCGATCGTATCGCTGCGCTGGGAGCGATGACGGCGGTGGCGGTCGAGGACTTCGACACCGAGACCAAGATCGACAATCTCCGCCTTCTGGTGGCGGAAGACAATCCGATGAACCGCCGCGTGGTGGAGCTGCTGCTTGCCCAGAGCGGCCTGCAGATCACGTTCGCCGAGAACGGCAAGGAAGCCGTCGAGAAATTCTCGGCCGGCCGGTTCGACCTCGTGCTCATGGACCTGCAGATGCCGATCATGGGCGGCCTTGCAGCGACACGCGCCATCCGCGGCTGGGAAAAGCAGAACGCGCGCCAGCCGACGCCGATCATCGCGGTCTCGGCCAACGCGACGGACGAGCATGTCGCTGAGGCGAAGGAAGCGGGCGCCGACGACCACGTGGCGAAGCCCATCGTGCGCGAAGTTCTGTTCGAGGCGATCGCCCGCTATGCCCGTCCCGGCGGCGCCCATGCCGACATCGGCGAGGACGATTTCGATCTCGATGAACTCGATATCGCGGTGTGATCGTCTTCAGCCGGGCAAGTGAAACTGCCGGACGAATTCGCCGATCGATCCCGGCGCATAGACGCCGAAGAGAATGAACCCAAGCAGCAGCACGTGCACCACTGTGATGAGCGCGGTCTCGGTCACGAAGCTCGGCTTGTAGGTCTTGTGGCGGAACACGTGCTGCGCAAAGAGGCCGCCGACGATGCCGAAGGTGAGGTCGACGAGATGCAGGCGTAGTTCAGGCTTGCGCCAGCCGCCATCCACCGATGCCTGCTTGTCTCCGCGATAGAGAAGGAACGAGCCGACGCCGGCGATGAGATAGAGCGCGGCGACCCATGACGGCAGCCGGCCGCCGAAGATGTTGGCGCTGAGCAGGGCCAGGATCACGGCGGCGCCCACTACTCGGGTCCCGACGCCAAGCACAGTGTGGTGTTCATGCTGCACGGGCGCTTGCGGCGGCTTTGGCGGCGCCGTGAGGATGATGACGTCGATCGCGACCGGCCGCCCGTCCTTGCCGGGCTGGACGGTGTATTCGAGCAGGTCGCCGGGCTTCGGGCGGTCGACGCTCTTACCGATCGACTTCATGTGGACGTACAGCTTGCCGGCGCCGCCCGGCCTCTGGATGAATCCGAAGCCGCGGTTATCTAGCCAGTCAACCAGTTCGCCTTTTTCGCGCGTCACAGCTCCCCCAGGCCGGGCCTCACTTGTTCGCCCTGTTGTTGACGAGATCCTGCACCACGGCGGGATCGGCGAGGGTAGATGTATCGCCAAGGTTTGAAAAATCGTTCTCGGCGATCTTTCTCAAGATGCGGCGCATGATCTTGCCGGAACGTGTCTTGGGAAGTCCCGGCGCGAACTGGATGAGGTCGGGCGAGGCGATCGGGCCGATCTCCTTGCGCACCCAGCTCACGAGTTCGGATTTGAGCGCATCGGTCGGCTGCTCACCCGCCATAAGTGAGACGTAAGCATAGATGCCCTGGCCCTTGATGGGGTGCGGATAGCCGACGACGGCGGACTCCGCCACTTTCGGATGTGCAACGAGCGCGCTTTCGACTTCGGCCGTGCCGAGGCGGTGGCCGGAGACGTTGATGACATCGTCGACGCGACCGGTGATCCAGTAATAGCCGTCCTCGTCGCGCCGGCAGCCGTCGCCGGTGAAATACTTGCCGGGATAGGTGCGGAAGTAGGTGTCGACGAAGCGGGCGTGATCGCCATAGACGGTGCGCATCTGGCCGGGCCACGAGTCGAGGATGCAGAGGTTGCCGGCGGCGGGGCCTTCGAGGACCGCGCCCTTGTCGTCCACGAGTTGCGGGCGGATCGAGAAGAAGGGCTTGGCGGCCGAGCCGGGCTTGAGCGCGTGGGCGCCGGGCAGCGGCGACATCAGTGTCGCGCCGGTTTCCGTCTGCCACCAGGTGTCGACGATCGGGCAACGCTGTTCGCCGACGACGCGGTAGTACCATTCCCACGCTTCTGGGTTGATCGGCTCGCCGACCGACCCCAGCAAACGCAGCGACTTGCGCGAGGACGACGTGACGAACTGATCGCCCGCGCCCATCAGCGCGCGCAGGGCTGTCGGCGCGGTATAGAAGATCGAGACCTTGTGCTTGTCGATCGTCTTCCAGAAGCGCGAGGCATCCGGCCAGGTCGGAATGCCCTCGAACATCAAGGTGGTCGCGCCGTTCGCGAGCGGCCCGTAGACGACGTAGGAGTGGCCCGTGACCCAGCCGACATCGGCCGTGCACCAGAACACCTCGCCGGGCCGATAGTCGAAGACGATCTCATGGGTCATGGACGCCCAGACGAGATAGCCTCCGGTGGTGTGCAGCACGCCCTTGGGCTTTCCGGTCGAGCCCGAAGTGTAGAGGATGAACAGTGGGTCTTCGGCGTTCATCTCCTCCGGCTCGCAGTCGTCGGAGACGTCCTTGGCGAGCACGGAGTAGTAGCGGTCGCGGCCGTGCAGCAGCTTGATGTCGCCGCCCGTGCGCTTGATCACAATCACTGACTGCACGGTCGATTTCGCGCCGAGCTTCTCGATGGCCTCATCGACATTTGCCTTCAGCGGGATCGGCTTGCCGCCGCGCAAGCCTTCGTCGGCGGTGATGACGCAGGTCGAGCCGCAGTCCTCGATGCGGTTGGCGATGGAATCCGGGGAGAAGCCGCCGAACACCACGGAATGGATCGCCCCGATGCGCGCACAGGCGAGCATGGCGTAGGCCGCCTCGGGGACCATCGGCAGGTAGATGGTGACGCGGTCGCCCTTCGAGACGCCTTGCGCCCTCAGCACGTTGGCGAAGCGGCAGACCTCGCTATAGAGTTCGGAATAGGTGATGTTGCGGGAAACGCCGGGATCGTCGCCCTCGAAAACGATCGCGGTAACGTCGGCCTTGTGCGGCAGGTGGCGGTCGATGCAGTTGACCGAGACGTTCAGTGAACCGTCCTCGAACCATTTCACATGCAGATCGTCGGGATTGTTGGTTTTCGAAATGTCCCAATTGACGTTCTTCACTTTTTTGTAGGGACGCATCCAGCGCAGGCGCTTGCCATGCTCGCGCCAGAACGCCTCCGGATCGGCGATCGATGCGGTGTACATTTCCTCGTATTTCTGGGCGTTCACCAGCGCCTTGACGGCGAACTCCGGTGGAACGGGGTAGACGTGCTCGGCAGTCATGGGGCGTTCCTGGTGTGACGGCGTCTCGGGAAGAAGCTTTTGGCGCATTTCGGAAGGAAGATGAAGCGCCAAGAGGATTCGGCGGGGACTTGCCGGAATAGCCCGTAGCGCCATGGAATTCAGGCGATAGGGTCTTGTTGAGCAACGAGTGAACCATGGTCTCGAAAACGTCATTGCGGGATAGTGTCCGGGCCTATGACTGGAAGGCGGTCGATGCCGCCCTGGCCGAGAAGCCCGGCCTCCTTTCGTATCGTGACGAGCGCGAGCGCAACTGGCTCCATGTCCTGTGCGCGACCGAACTCAATGGCCGCAAACCGGCGGCCAGCATCAGGACGGCTGATGTCCTCCTGGCCCGGGGAATCGACCTGAAAGACCACGCCTTCACCGAGGGCGCGTGGAAGTCGACGCCGGTGTGGTGGTGCGTCTCGCGTGGCCGCAACCTGGCGCTGGCGGAGCACCTTCTGAAGCTGGGCGCGAGCCCGCTCTATTCGATGTTCGCGGCCTGCTGGAACGATGATCTGGAGGCGATCGACCTGCTGGTCAAATACGGCGCGCCGGCTGACGACCTGAAGGCGGCGTCCGAAGGACCCTTCCTCGGTGCGATAGCCTGGAGCCGCTTCCGCGCCGCCGAGAGGCTGCTGAAACATGGGGCCGATGTGAATGCCAAGAGCGACAAAGGAACCGCCTTTCACATCATGCTGAAGAAGGGGAGCGACTTCGAGCATTTCGCCATGCTCGCGAAACACGGCGCCCGCGCGGATATTCCGGGGCCCGGCGGCGTCACCGCTGCAGAGATCATGTCCCGCAAGAAGGATGAGCGCTTCAGGAAACTGGCGGCAAAGCTCGCCTAGCCGACGAACGCCTTCTCGATGACGAACTCGGCGGGGGTGGCGTTGGAGCCTTCGTTGAGGCCGGCCTTCTCGCAGAGCGCCTTGGTGTCGTTGATCATGTCCATCGAGCCGCAGATCATCACGCGGTCGACGGCGGGATCGAATGGCGGCACTTCCAGGTCGGAGAAGATGAGGCCTGTTTCGATGCAGGTCGTGATGCGGTTCTGGTTGGGCCAGGGCTCGCGAGTCACTGTGGTGTAGTGATGGAGACGGCCGAAATGCTCGCCGACCAGCGGATCGTCCTGCAGCGAGGCGACCAGGTCCTGGCCGTATTTCAACTCGCCGACTTCGCGGCAAGTGTGGGTCAGGATCACCTGCTCGAAGCGTTCATAAGTTTCCGGATCGCGGATGACCGAGGCGAAGGGCGCGATGCCCGTGCCAGTGGAGAAGAGATAGAGCCGCTTGCCGGGTGTGAGGGCGTCGTGGACCAGCGTGCCTGTGGATTTGCGACCCAGCAGCACCTTGTCGCCCGGTTTGATGAGCTGGAGCTTCGAGGTGAGTGGGCCGTCCGGGACCTTGATCGAGAAGAATTCGAGTTCCTCGTCCCAGGACGGGCTGGCGATCGAGTAGGCGCGCAGCAGCGGTTTACCGGTCGGGCCTTCGAGGCCGATCATCACGAACTCGCCCGAGCGGAAGCGGAAGGCCGGCGGCCGAGTGATGCGGAAGGCGAACATGCGGTCGGTGTAGTGTTTCACCGAAAGCACGGTCTCCTCGGTCGGCGCGTTTGGTGACCGGGCAGGCTTTTCGGCTGGCTTGTTGGCGGCGTCCATCAATCCGTCCAGGAGGTCAGCGCGGGGCGCCCGCCCAAATGAGCTTGGGGGCTTCTTTCGCGCTGGATGGACCTAAGGGGGCAGGTCCGCAAATGCAACTAAAAGCAATGTTTAGCCTGAGCTTGCCGCGCGGGATTGAGCCTGGAAAGCTTAACAAGAGCAGGGTGCGCCATATTCTCGCCCGGCACGCCATTTTGATACCGGAGATAGACGAAGCCCCCTATAACGGCGGGGCCCCAGCCGCGTGGCCGAATTCCGGAGGAATCTGAGGTTTGCCTCGCATCGTCACTATCATCCTCGGCGCGATCGCCCTGGTCGCCGCCATCATCGGTATCCGGGCGCTGATGAACACGGGCGACAACATCGCCAAGGTTCAGGCCGAAACGATTCCGACCCTGGACAAGCCGGTCGCCGGCGGCCAGCAGGGGCGCGACGGCATGCTGGTCGTAGTGCGGCGGTCTGTCGCCGAGATCAGGCCGCTCTACCTGTCGCTGTCTGGAAGGGTAGAAGCTGCACGCACCGTGACGGTGAAGGCGGAGACCACCGGAACGATCACGACCGCGCCCGCGACCGAGGGCAAGGTCGTCGAGCGGGGCGCGTTGCTCTGCGGCCTCGACATCGAGGGCAAGGGTGCGCGGATGCGCGTGGCGGAGTCCGAAGCGCAGTCGAAACAGAAATCATACACAGCGACGGAAGAGCTGGTCGCCAAGGGCTGGGCCAACGAGACTCGGCTGGCGCAGGCGAAGGCGCAGCTCGAAACGGCGCAGGCGGCGCTGGACCTGGCGCGCAGCGAGTATTCGAAGACGCAGATGCGCGCGCCGTTCCGAGGCGTGTTCGAGAAGCGGCTGGCGGACGCAGGCGAATTCCTCGGGCCAGGTGGAAGCTGTGGCGTAGTGGTGGAACTCGATCCGATCGTGGTGATCACCGATTCGCCAGAGCGCAACGCGGGCCAGATCAGGATCGACGCGCCGGCCAAGCTGAAGCTGTCGGACGGCGCGGAAACGCCCGGACGCGTGCGCTACATCGCCAAGACGGCGGATCCGACGACAAGGATGTTCCGTGTCGAGGTCGAGGTCGCCAACCCTAACAACGCCATTCCTGTCGGCCGCGTGGCGGAGATTCGCATCCAGACCGGCCAGGGCGATGCACACAAGGTGAACCCGGCGCTGCTGACGCTGGACGATCAGGGCAGGATCGGCGTGCGCTATCTCGATGTCGGCGGCATGGTCAGCTTCGCGCCGGCGGATATCGTGGACGAGACCGCCGAAGGCACGTGGATCGCCGGCTTGCCGCGCGAGGCGCTGGTCGTCGCCGAGGGGCAGGAGAACGTGAAACCCGGCCTGCGCGTGACGCCGCAGGTGCGCGATGCGCCCGCCGCGCCGCGTGCGCCGGCGCCGCAGACGCCTCCGGGCGGCGGCTGACCTAGTCCTCCCGCTTGTCCTTGAACTCCGCCTGGTACTCGGGCGTGCGCGGCAGAAGGTGATAGCCAGAGGCGAGGTAGATCTTCATCCGGCGCGTCTTGTTCGGGCCGAGCGGCACGTCGAGATAGCCCAGAGATTCGCTGGCTGCGAAGTCGGCGCGGATGCGCGGGCGGTAGTCCTCACGAACGGTGACGATGATGACGCGGGCGTCTTCGCCGGGACGCATCGCGCCGGCTTCCTCGGCGTGGCTGCGGGGATGGTCTCTCAGCCACCAGGATCTGACAGGCGGCAGGCCCTTGTTGCGGCCATAATAGTCGACGCCGTGCCAGATCTCGCGCTCGTCGAACATCAGGGCGGTGGCGTTGTGCTTGAGAGCCAGCGCGCCGAGTTCATCGGCGGTCTGCTCCCAGCCGCGCACGCGCTTGAAGGCGTTTGAGCCCCCGATCGCGTCGCCCAGGGAAGGGGCAACCCAGAGCACAGCGAAGACCACGCCGACGATGACATTGAGGCCGACGCCGGCCTTGATGAACGGGCCGGCCTTGAAGCGGCCCGTTGCGCCGCCGAAGGCGCTGTCAAGCCAGGAGGCCAGAAGCACGCAGGAAGCGGGGTAAGCCGTCGCGGCCCAATTGGCGTGGGCGCGGGACAAGATCTCCTGACCCATGATCACCACCATTGGCGGGACGATGAAGCACAGCAGCCAGAACTCGCGCGTCCTGGTCTCGGCGTCCTTCCGCCCGGCAATGAAGGCAAAGCCGGCGAGCAGAACGAGCAGGGTGATCGGCCCGAACACAGCCATCTGGTCTTCGACGAAGCCGACGACATGCAGCGGGTTGAAGCCGGCTTCGCCGAGGTTCGCGTTGTCGGCGGTGTGACTGACAGTGGCGAAACCGTTGTTGGCGTTCCAGATGAGGTTGGGGGAGAGGACCAGCAGCGACGTCACGATCAGGGCGATGCCGGCGGGCGATAGAAGAGCCTTGCGCATGTCGCGATCGATCAGCGCCGCGAGCACCGGACCAACGAACAGGTAGAGCGCCGCATATTTGCCCAGCATGGCGAGGCCGACGGCGGCGCCTGCGAGCGCACCGTTGAGAATGGTCGGTTGGTCCCGCATCCGCCAGAGCAGGTAGAGCGCCGCCGCCCACGCCGGCAGCAGGACCGCATCGGTCGACATGATAGTCGAGGACAACCAGATCCCCGGCATCATCAGGTAGATCGCCGCCGCCCACGCGCCGGTGCGCGCATCGAACACGCGCTTGCCAAGCAGGAAGAGGAAGAAGGCGGCGATGCCGTGGAGGATCGGCGAAAAGAACCGGATCGCCCATTCGCTGTCGCCGAACACAGCTGTCGAGGCGGCAATAATCCAGGCGATCAGCGGCGGCTTGGAATAGTAGCCAAAGTCGAGCGTGCGCGACCAGCGCCAGTACTGGGCTTCGTCAGGACCGATCTCGAGTGGAGTTGCGATCACCATCGCCAGGCGCACAAACACCAGCACGCCGATGGCCAGCAGGACGGCATGCGCGGGATTGCGCTTCCAGAGATCCTTCACAGCCTGCATGCAAACACAGAATCCCTGACCGGCGACGCGCGGACCCTAGAGTATGTGGCGCCCCGCTTGAAGCTTGCCGCTCGATTCGGCGTTGGAGCTTCCGTTTGCGGGCGCCGCCACGGAAGTTGCTGGTTCCTGCGTGGCGCCGCAGCAACAACGCGCTTCGAAATCTGGACTCATTTTGACCGCCCGCGCCTCGGATTCGAGCGTCTGGAAAGCGCGGGAGAGGTGTTGCGTGATCGCACCGATGCGCGATCGTTTCGCTCCCCACAATTCTCCTCCACTGGAGAAACAATGCCGCGCCGCGGAAATATCCGGAAGTATCAAGGCGGCGCCCGCCGCATGTTCCCGCACAGCCCTGTGGAGAAGCGCGAGGTTCCCAACGAGGCGCCTTGATCGCTCGCGTTCAACGGGCGTCAAATCGAGCAGGAACGGCACGTGACGGCGTCAAGAAAGCTTCATAGCTCGGTCATTGAGCGGAGGCGTTTGACGCTGTACGCGCGGTTAGATTGGGAGGCTGAGGGGCCTCTCTGGTGGTGGTCGAGGGGTGCACAATGAACAACTGGAAAAAACTTGCCAGCGGCGTCGCTTTCGTCGCGGTGTCCGCGGCGCTGATGCCTGCCTACGCGCAGGTCACGTCATCGGGCGTGCAAGGCACGGTGTCGAAATCCGACGGCACGCCGGCGGCCAACGCCACCGTCACGGTCGTCGATACGCGCACCGGCCTTACCCGGAACGTCACGACGACGGGTGAAGGCAATTTCGACGTTCGTGGCCTGAACGTCGGCGGTCCTTACACGGTGTCGGTGTCGGCCCCCGGCGAGCAATCAGCGCAGGTCACAGATGTCTTCCTGAACCTCGGCGCTTCCACCGACGTGAACCTTGAATTCTCTGGAGCGACAGGCGGCGACGTGATCGTCATCACTGCCACCCAGGCTGGCGCGACCCCGATCGCCATTGGCCCTTCCTCAGTGTTCAGCCTCGAGGACCTGCAAAGCGAACCAGCGGTCAACCGCGACCTCAAGGACATCGTCCGCGCCGACCCCCGCATCTATCTCGATGAAAGCGCCGGCGGCACGGCGGGCAGCGATGGCATCCAGTGCGGTGGCCAGAGCCCACGCTTCAACTCGCTGACTGTCGACGGCATCGGCCTGAACGACGGTTTCGGCCTCAACAGCAACGGCTACCCTACCGAGCGCATGCCGTTTCCGTTCGACGCCGTTAGCCAGGTGTCGGTCGAACTCGCCCCGTTCGACGTACAATACGGCGGCTTCACCGCCTGCAACATCAACGCGGTCTCCAAGTCGGGATCCAACGAGTTCCATGGCGGCGTGTTCTTCGACTACACGGACGACAGCCTCCGCGGCGACACCATCGAGGGCCGCTCGGTCTTCGTTCCGAGCTTCGAGGAAAAGCGCTACGGGTTCACGCTCGGCGGACCGATCATCCCTGACCGGCTGTTCTTCTTCGGCGCCTATGAAAAGTTCGAAGGCTCCAACCTGTTCTTCCGCGGGCCCGTCGGTTCGGGCCAGCCGAACATCATCACAGGCTTTACGCAGGCGGATTTCGACAGCATCGTCAACATCGCCCGCACGGTCTACGGCATCGACGACCTGGGCGGCATGCCCACGGTGAACCCGACCACGGACGAGAAATACCTCGCCCGTTTCGACTGGAACATCAGCGACCGCCACCGCGCGGCCTTCACCTACAACTACAACAAGGGCCTCAACCTGACGGAGTCCGACTCCAACCAGGTTACCCAGTTCGAATTCGGCAATCACCTCTATGATCGCGGCACAGAGCTGAAGGCCTACTCGGCGCAGCTGTTCTCCGACTGGACGGACAATTTCTCGACCGACTTGCGCGTGTCTTACAACGACGTCGACAACACGCAGCTCTGCCGCGATAACAAGACGATCGGCGAAGTGCAGATCAGCGTCAGTGGCCGCACGATCTTCCTCGGCTGCGACGACAGCCGGCACGCCAACGACCTCAACTATACCGTCCTCGGCATCAAGGCCGGGGCCCACTACATAGCGGGGGATCACACGATCAGCTTTGGCGCCGAGCGCGCGACGTACGATGTCTTCAACGTCTTCATTCAGAATGCGGAAGGCACATTCCTCTTCCCGTCGATTTCTGCCTTTCAGACCGGCGATCCCCTGACGATCCGCTACGGCAACTCCGCGTCCCAGGATCCGGCTAACGCGGCGGCGCAGTTCAAGTACAACATCAACACCGTCTTCGTGCAGGATGAATTCAACATCTCCGACACCGCCTCGGCGACCGTCGGCCTGCGCTATGACTGGTACACGTCGGACAGCCTTCCGCCGCTCAACAACAACTTCGTGGCGCGCAACGGCTTTGCCAACACCGAGAACCTAGACGGCAAGGGCATCCTGCAGCCGCGCTTTGGCTTCGAGTGGAACCTGACCGACCGGCTCTCCTTGCGCGGCGGCGCCGGCCTGTTCGCTGGCGGCAACCCGAACGTCTGGATCTCCAACTCCTATTCGAACGACGGTCTGCGCAACATCCAGTTCGAGGCGCGCAGCCCGCTTCAGGCTGGTTTCCTGCCGATCGTCAACCTGCTGCAGGCGGGCAACACCGCCCAAGGGAGTGAGCGGCCGGGCGGCCAAGCGGTGAACCCCAACAACGCCTTGTGGGGTATCCCGGCCAACCTCTTCAACGCAGTGGGTTCGGGCACGGCGAACTCGACAGTCAACGCCATCGATCCGGACTTCAAGCCGGCAGCGGAGTGGAAGTTCGCCATCGGCGCCACCTACGACGCCAATTTCGGCTTCCTGGGCGATGACTATCGGATCGATCTCGACTTCATCCGGTCGCAGACCAAGGACGCCGCCACGATCAAGGACCTCGCCCTTGAGCGGATCGGCACGAACTTCGACGGCACGCCGCTTTATAAGCGCGTTGACCGGTCGGATCCGGACTGCCGTGTCGCCGCGACGGTCAACACCGCAGCGTGCCCGACGCGCAGCCAGAACGACCTTGTCCTCTCCAACTCGGGCGACGGCTTCCGGAACATCTACTCGGCGTCGATCTCGAAGAGCTATGAGTGGGGAGGCGATTGGTCTTTCGGCTACGCCCACACCGACTCGGAAGACGCGCGCTCAATGACGTCGTCGGTGGCCTTCTCGAACTGGACCGCGGTTGCCGTCAACGACATCAACAATCCAGAGCGTGCGACATCGAACTTCGAAATCCCGAACCGCTTCACGATGCGGATTTCGTATGAGCACGAGTGGTTCGAAGACTTCGCGACGAAGGTCTCGCTGTTCGGCCAGGCCTACCAGGCTCGCGCCTACTCGTACAACTTCATCAACGGTGGCCTGAACGACATGTTCGGCGACGGGCAGGAAAGCCTTCACCTCCTGTACGTGCCGACCGGCCCAACCGATCCGAACGTGCTGTTCTGCGGCGGCGCCACTCAGGCAAGCCCGCTTTGCCGTGTGTCGACGACTGGGGCGGGCGCCACACAGTTCCGCACCTTTGACACCACTTCCTTCTTCAACTGGGCCGACTCCGTCGGTCTGCAGCGCGGCTCTGTGACACAACGGAACGACCAGGAAGGCTCATGGACCAACAAGTTCGACCTGAAGGTCGAGCAGGAGTTCCCGACCGGGTTCGGACAAGGCTCGGTGTTCGCGACGATCGAGAACATTGGCAACCTGATCGACGACGAGTGGGGCGTTCCCTATGAGTCGCCCTTCCCGCAGCAGGTCCGTTCGGTCGAGGCTGACCGCGACGCGGCGACGGGCAGGTACGTTTTCCGCCAGGTCTCCGCTATCCAGCCGGAAGGCGCTGTCACCGCGGTGGCGTTCTGGTCGGTGAAGTTCGGCGCGAGCTGGGACTTCTAGGCTTCTCGCGAGACGAGCAAGACAGACGAGAGGCGGCCCCACAGGGCCGCCTCTTTTCTTTTGGGCGTCTTTTCTTCTGGCAGGGAAGGGCCATATGCGGCTGCTTGTGCCCGGACCTTGTGCGCGGGCGCGCAGGTGCTAGAGGGGCGCGATGAGCGACGAGAACCTCCATCCTCCCGCGGAATGGGCGCCGCACGCGGCGATCTGGACGGCATGGCCGGCCGATGGCGATCTGTGGCTCGACAACCTCGCGCCGGCGCAGACGGAAGTCGCAGCGATGATCCGCGCGCTGGCCCAGCCGAGTCCGGGCGGCAAGGCGGGCGACGAGATGAAGCTGCTGGTCAACGGGCCGGAGGCGCTGCTCTCGGCCGAGAAGGCGGTGGGCGAGGTCTGCGACATCGTGCAGGCGCGCTATGGCGACATCTGGCTGCGCGACACCGGGCCGATCTTCCATGCCAACGACCGCTGCAGCCTGTTCGTCTTCAACGGCTGGGGCGGGAAGTACGTGCTTGACCATGACGACGAGGTCGGCGCCTTCGTGGCGCGCGCCGCGGCCGCCGAGGCCATGCGGCGCGAAAACGTTCTGGAGGGTGGCGCGCTCGACTGGGACGGCGAGGGGACGGTGCTGACGACGCGCGAATGCCTGCTCAACGAGAACCGGATGAAAGGCATGACCGAGGAACGAGCCGAAACCATGCTGCGAGAGACGCTGGGCGTGAAGAAGGTGATCTGGATCGATCGAGGTCTCCTCAACGATCATACCGATGGGCATGTCGACAATATCGCGCGCTTTGCGGCGCCGGGTGTCGTCGTGTGCCAGACAGCGGCCGACGAGGACGATCCCAACGCGGCGCGGCTGGACGAGATCGCGGCGCAGCTTTCCGGCCAGCGCGATGCGCGCGGCCGTATGCTGCAGGTGATACGTATTCCATCACCCGGACGGGTCGAGAACGAAGATGGCGATGTCGTACCTGCCAGCCATATGAATTTTCTCATCGGCAACTCGACCGTCGTTGTGCCCACCTATGGGACGAAGACGGCCAAGGCTGCCGTCGAGGCGCTGAAGCCATTGTTCCCGGGCAGGGCGGTCGTGGGCCTCTCGGCGAAACATATCCTCAGCGGCGGCGGCGCCTTCCACTGCATCACCCAGCAGCAGCCTGAGTAGGAGCAGCTCATGGGCAGAAAGATCACCCTCGGCGTCATCCAGTCCGCTCTGACGGACGATGCGCAGAAGAACATCAAGCGCATCGGCGAACTCGTGCGCGAGGCGGCCGGCAAGGGCGCGGACGTGATCCTGCCGTCCGAGCTGTTCGAGGGTCACTACTTCTGCAAGACGCAGGACGAGAAGAACTTCGCGCGCGCCCATGCCTGGCGTGAAAGCCCCGCCGTGATCGCCATGGCGAAGTTGGCGAAGGAACTGGGTGTCGTGATCCCGGTCTCGATCTACGAGAAGGCGGGACCGGCCTATTACAACACCGTGGTCATGGCGGATGCGGACGGCAGCCTGCTCGGCGTCTATCGCAAATCACACATTCCGGACGGACCGGGATACCAGGAGAAGTTCTACTTCCGCCCGGGCGATACCGGCTTCCGCGTGTGGGACACGAAGAAGGGCCGCATCGGCGTGGGCATATGCTGGGACCAGTGGTTCCCGGAAGCTGCGCGCGCCATGGCGCTGCAGGGCGCGGACGTGCTGCTCTATCCTACCGCCATCGGCTCCGAGCCGCATGACACCAGCCTGGACACCGCCGCACGCTGGCGCAAGGCGATGCTGGGCCATGCCGTCTCCAACGTGACGCCGGTAGCGGCGGCCAATCGCGTGGGCGATGAAGGTGGGCAGGTGTTCTATGGCACTTCCTTCATCTCCGACCAGACCGGCGAAATCCTTGCCGACATGGACCGGACGCAGGAAGGCGTGGCTGTTGCGACGATCGACATGGACGAGGTCGACCGCGGCCGCGCTGCCTGGGGCTTCTTCCGCGACCGGCGGACGGATCTCTACAAGCCTCTGACCGCGTCTCAGTCCGAAGAAGGCTGAACCGCCGTCTTCTGCTTGCGTTTGGTCTGCTCACGCTCGCGCAGTTCGTCGGCAAAGGCGCTGGCGAAGATGCCGGCGGGCAGGGCGACGACGCCAATGCCCGCGATTGCGACAATCCCCGCGGCGATGCGGCCTCCGACCGTGACGGGATAGACGTCGCCATAGCCGACCGTGGTCAGTGTCGAGACCGCCCACCAGACCGAGCGCGGAATCGAGGCGAATTCCTCGCGGCCCTCTCCGACTCCCTCGATGAAATAGAGCAGCACGGCTGCCACGAAGACCAGTGCAAGCGCCATGGCGAGGGCGGTGAGAAGCTGGCTGCCTGCCCGCATCAGCGCCACGCCGAGGACTTTGAAGGCCGGCACGAAGCGAGCGATCTTCGCCAGCCGCGCCAAGCGTAGCACGCGCAGGAACATCAGCATGCTGTCGTCGCCCGCGGGTTGGAACAACAGCCACAGAAGCTCGGGAAGGAAGGCCGCCAGGTCCGTCAGGACAAAGGGCGACAGGAAATAGCGGACGCGGCCGGCCGCGCCCCGATACCGGGGGTCCTCGCCCGCGATCCAGAACCGCACAACGTATTCGACCGCGAACACGATCAGGACGATCAGGTTGAGGATCGAAAGCCACTGCCGCGCCGGCCCCTGGATCGTTGGCTCCGTCTCGAGCGCGAATAGAGCGAAGGACAGGAGCACCAGCAGGACGATGAAGGTATTTGCTCTCGACAAGCCCTGCTGGGCGCGGGCAGATGGCTCCATCTCCTGGTAGAGGCGGCGGCGCAACCCAATCTGCACGGCAACCTGATGAGCAACCATTGAGACACCTCCCCGGCCGGTTTCGTAACATAGAGCCACGGCCCATGGCGATTGCTTCGGCGCAATTCAGATGACCCGCGCGCTGGTTTTCGATTCGGGTATGGGCGGGTTGACCATCGCTGACGAGCTGCGCCGCGCGGCGCCTGACTGGGTGGTCGACTATGCGGCGGACTCGGGGTTCTTTCCGTACGGCGTGAAGACCGATGCGGAGCTGCGGGCGCGGTTGCCCGGCCTCTGCGCTGCGCTGGTCGACCGGGCCAAGCCGGACGTGCTGGTGATCGCCTGCAACACGGCTTCGACGCTGTCGCTGGGCGATATCCGGGCGCAGGTGAAGGTCCCAGTCGTCGGCACGGTCCCGGCGATCAAACCGGCCGCCGAGCAGACCAGGACCGGCATCATCGGCATCCTCGCGACGCCGGGCACGGTGCGCCGCGCCTATCTCGACGAGCTCGAGCGCAAGTATGCGGACGGCAAGACGGTGATCCGCCGAGGCTCCGCCGGACTGGTCGATATCGCGGAGCGGAAGGTGCGCGGGCAGAGCATCGACCAGGAGCAGGTCACCTACGCTGTGAAGCCGCTGTTCGACGGACTGCAAGGGCAGTTGATCGACATCGTCGTGCTGGCCTGCACGCATTTCCCGCTGATCCGGGACGAGATCCAGGCGGCCTGTCCGCCGCATGTCCGGCTGATCGACACGGGCGAGGCTGTCGCCCGGCAGGCCATAAAGGTCGCGCCAAAGACCGAGCGGTCCGCAAGGGAAGCCGTCGCCTATGTGACCGGCGGCGCCGCGAACCGCGCCGCCATGGCGCCGGCGTTGGGCCGTTTTTGCTATGTCACAATCGAAGTGGTTGACCTCTAGCCTGTTCCAGCCGCTCATCCGCCCAGAGGCGCGACATGGCAAATGGATCGGTAACGCCCAAGCTGATGAACCTCGCCCTGCAGGGTGGGGGCGCTCACGGCGCGTTCTCCTGGGGTGTGCTCGACCGTCTGCTGGAAGACCCGCGTGTGGAGATCGAGGCGATCACCGGCGCATCCGCAGGCGCGATGAATGCGGTGGCGCTGGCGGCGGGCTATGCGGATGGTGACCGCGACGAGGCCCGCGCCGCGCTCAAGTGTTTCTGGAACGGTGTGCTTGAGGAAGCGCGCAGCAGCCCGCTGCGCCGCTCGCCCATCGAGACGCTGCTCGGCGGATGGAATCTCGACGCCTCGCCCGCCTACGTGATGTTCGATCTGGTGACGCGGCTGGCGAGCCCCTACGACCTCAACCCGTTCAACCTCAATCCACTGAGGGACCTCGTCGTCCAGCTTGTCGATTTCGACCGCGTGCGGAAGTCGAAGGTGAAGGTGTTCATCTCGGCGACCAATGTGGAGACCGGCCGGGCCCATGTCTGGGACAAGAAGGAGCTGACCGCCGACCATGTGATGGCGTCGGCGTGCCTACCCTGGCTGTTCCAGGCAGTGGAGATCGAGGGTGTGCCGTACTGGGATGGCGGCTTCACCGGCAACCCGGCGCTGTGGCCGCTGTTTGAGACCTGCCAGTCGGACGATGTGGTGCTGGTGCAGATCAATCCCATCAAACGGCCGGGCGCGCCGACGACGGCGCGGGACATCATCAATCGGGTCAACGAGATCACCTTCAACGCTTCGCTGCTGCACGACCTGCGCGCCATGGATTTCGTGACGCGCCTGATCGAAGCGGGGAGGCTGGAGGGCACCGGCTATCGCCGCATGCTGGTGCATGCAATCGCCGATGAGAAGACGCTGTCGGCGCTGGGCGCGTCCTCGAAGTTCAACGTCGAGCCAGAATTCATCGACATGCTGTTCGGCCACGGGCGCGAGGCGGCGGAGAACTGGCTTCGCACCAGCTTCCGCCATGTGGGGACCAAGTCGACGGTGAATATCCGCAAGCTGTTCCAGGGCGAAGATGATTCCCTCGATGGCTCCCAGCTCAAGCCGCCGCGCGGGAAGCCGAAAGCGGCGGAATAGCTACAGGAATTCCAGCGTATCCGGGTCGCCGCCTGTCCAAGCATGCTGCATCTTGGCGGCCAGAAGCGTGCCGCCGAGGGCGATGATGGATTTGCCTTCCGACGTGGCGCGCTGGCGGACGAGGCGGACGGCGGCGGCGACATCGCGCTCGATCACCACGCGGCGGCTGCGCTGGCTGATGACGCTGGCGAGCTGGCCGACATCGGCGGAGGCGCTGTAGGGGCAGGTGAGGATGATGTCGTCGAACCGCTCGGCTGCGGCGGCGGCCATGCGTGGCGCCTGCTTGGAGGCGGCGGCGCCGAAAACGACCAGCACCTTTTCGCGTGGCACGAATTCCAGGAAAGCGTCGGCCACCTGTTCCACGGCGCCGGGCGTGTGGGCGACGTCGATCCAGAGATCCGGTGAGCGGGCGACCCGCTCCAGCCGCCCGGCCCAGCGGACCTGGCCGATGGCGTCCAGCATCCTTGCCTGTAGTTGCGGCGTTAGGCTGTCAGCCAGCCACAGCTCGGCGGCGCGCAGGGCGGTGAGGGCATTCTGTACCTGGTGCGCGCCAATGAGTTGCAAGCGGACAGTCTGCGACTTGGCGCCCATGCCGGCCAGCGAGAATGACGCGCCGTCGGCTGTGTTGGTGACGCGGCCGACCTGCCGATTCTCGGTGGCGAGATGGCAGGTGCGGTCGGCGAGGCGCGCATAGCTTTCGATCACCGGCAGCAGACGCGGGCTTACTGCGGGAGAGATCACCAGCCTGCCTCCGGCAGCCAGCGCATCGACCTTGTCGCAGGCGATCAACTCTTCGGTGGGCCCGAGGATTTCGGTGTGCTCCAGCTCGACGGAGGTCAGCACCGAGAGCTTTGCGCCGACGGTGCGGACGGCGTCATAACGCCCGCCGATGCCGGCCTCCCAGACGATGGCGTCCGGCGCCTGGTCGCGGAACCAGAGGATGGCGACCAGGAAGAGCAGCTCGAACGCGCCCATGCGGCCGTTGGCGGGCAGGGTGTCGTTGAAGGCGAGAACGGTCTTGGCGTGACGGTCGAGCGCGTCGGCTGGAATCAGCGTGTCGCCGATGGCGATCCGCTCGCGCACGTCGAACAGATGGGGCGAGGTGAAGACGCCGACGCGCAGACCGGTAGCTTCCAGCGCGCCGGCGAGGAAGCGCGCGGTCGAGCCTTTGCCGTTGGTTCCTGTCGCCGCGATGGACCGGCGCGACAGGTCGGCGACGTCGATCTTGTGCGCATCGAAAAAGGCGAGGATGCGCGGGATGGAGAAACCATCGCCAAAACGGTTCAGACCGAACATGCCGCCTCCTGCAACAGGGCGAGGTGGACGAGGCGGATGAAGGACTGCGTGCCCACGAGATAGACGGAGCCGTGTTCGTGGATCAGGTCGCGAAGGCCGGGCGCATCGTCCTTGTCGAGGGCGATGGCGCTTGCGGCGTTGGCTTCGATGAAATGCAGGTAGTCCTCGGCGCCGGTAAGCGCGATTTCGCGGACGCGGCCGATGCGGGACAGCGCCGCCAGCATGCGGGCGCGATCTTTGTTGTCGGGCAGGCAGGCGAGGACGGTGGTGTCGCGCGGAAGCGCGGCGATGAATGCTGGATCGAGCGAGTCAGCGTTGATGGCCGCTTCGAAGGCGTAGAGCGTCTCGCCGGTTCTTTCCTGTCCGAAGGAAGCGCTGGCGATGCGGGGGTCGGTGCGGTCGAGCGTGCCGGGCGCCAGCGCCAGCAGCCGCTCGGCGGCGCGTTGGGCGAGGGTGCGGCATTCTCCGATCCAGCGTGGGCCAACAGCGGGCGGAGCACCGCCGACGGCTTCCATCCGCTGGTCGAAGCCTCGCGGCGCGTACTTCTGGGCGCCAGCTGATGTGACGACGAAGTTCGAATTCTCTGTGACAGAAAACTTGTCGTGGGCGATGTCGTCGAGTGCCGGACCGAGCGTGTCGGCGTGTTCGAGAAGTACGGAGGTCACTACGCTGACGCACGAGGGGATTTGGCCGATGTCATCCCATCGCGCGCCACGGCCGCATTCGAGAATGAAATAGTCAGCTCCGTGCCGCCAATACCAGTCGAGCGCGACGAGCAGGAAGTAGCCGACGGGCGATATGTACTGGTCTGGAGGCAGTTGCTTTTCTTCTTCACATACGGCGGCGGAGATGCGTTCGACTATGCGGCAGAACTCGTCCGCGGGAATCGGTTTGCCGTCCAAGCGGATGCGGTCGGTCTGTTCGATTTCGTGCGGTGAGACGAACAGGGCGACGCGGGCGTTGGGCCGGGCCTGGGCAACGAGATCGGCGGCGAAACGGGCGGTGGTGCCTTTGCCTTTGCTGCCTGTGATCTTGATGACCCGTTCGCGCGGCGGGAGAAGGCCGAGGCGGCTCGCGATGCGATGCACGATCTCGGGATGGCGTACGTCGCGGTCGAAGCGGCCGGCCACAAGCGGCCTTGCGCGAAGGTAGGACCGGTAGATCTCGTCGAGGGCGCCGTCGAGTGTCATGCGCGACGCTTACCGCCTTGGCGCACGTTGCGGCAACAGGCGCCTGGCGATGATCGCTGAAAGGACAGGTGAAAATACCGCACTGTTTCAACCCTCAAACGCGATTGTATGCACGCATGCTGGAGGCTAATGTCCCCGACTTCATTGATCCCCCAGCGTATCAGGATCGTCCATGAGCTGTGGCCAGCCGCACATGATTCCCCTGCCTGTGGTGGGGGACCAGTCGCAGACCAGCCGCCTGGCGGACGAGCTTGCGACTGCGATTCATCTCGGACAGCTCGCCCCGGGTGCGCCGCTGCGCGAGGTCGAGATCGCGGAAAGCCATGGCGTGAGCCGCACCATTGTGCGCGCGGCGCTGCAGCGGCTCGAGGCGCAGGGGCTGGCGGAGATCGTGCTGAACAAGGGCGCTCGCGTGCGCGTGGTGGAGGCGGGCTCGGTCGACGACATGATCGAACTGCATGTCGAGCTCACCGCGCTGGCAGCCAGGCAGGCGGCGGCGCGGGCGACGCCGGCGCAGCTCGCGCGGATCGACCAGTTCGTCGACATGATGGAGCATGTGGCGGAGGAGGCCGGGTCGCCGCAGGAGTTCCAGCACCTGCGCGTCGGCTTTGCGCGGGCGCTGTTTGAGGCGGCGGGGCCGGTATTGGCGGAGCGGCTGCGGTCGGCGGCCCCGGTGGCGCCGCACCACGCGCGGGCGATGGAGGATGTGCGCGATCAGGCAGGGCAGGAAGAGGCGGCCGGGCTGGCGCGCGATCTGCTGAAAGCGATCGAGGCGCGGTCGGCCGAAGCCGCGGCGAAGGCGGCGGAAAAACTGCTGCGCCGTCATGCGGATCGGACGCAGGCGAAGCCGGTAAAGGCGCCGGCGCGAACCAAAGCCCGGCGCGCAGCCTGAAGCGCTGAAACAATTCCCTGACCGGGCGAAAAGGCTTGTTGCGCAAATGCGACAGCTTCGCAGCGGCCGCACGGGTCGCGCGGTTTTGAGCGCCTTCATTGTATACAATGGAAAAGGTCCCTCCTAGCGTCCGGCCAACTCGTGGGCGCGGAGACGGAGGAGGTCGCCACCCCGCGAGAAAGACTTGGGAGAATTTCCTTGAAACGATTCCTGCTCGGCGCCGTGGCGTCGATCGCGATGGCTGTTGCCGCATTGCCGGCGACAGCGCAGGCGGGGGCGGACGGAAGTGACGTCGTACAGATCTGGGGCCAGCTTGAAGAAGGCCTTGCCGATGAACTGGCGGCGTATGGATCGCGGGTCGACATCGTCACCGCGGAAGACATCAAGAACGGCGGCTATGTCGATACGGCCCAGGTGCTGCAGATGCAGGTGCCTGGTCTCTACCTCGCGCCAAAGAACGGGCCGTTCGATTATGTGAACGCCTCGCTGCTGGGCGGGCGGCGAACGGACATCATCTGGCTGGTCGACGGCGTTCGGATCTCGAACCGGCTCTACACCACGACGACGCCGCTCGACACGATTCCGGCGAGCATGATCGACAAGATCGAAGTGCTGAAGGGCGGACAGTCGCTGTTCTATGGAACGTCGGCTGTCTCGGGCGCGATCAATATCGTGACCAAGGGATTCAGCGACGAGCTGCAGGGTTCGTTCAGTGCAGGCTTCGGGACGGACGAAGAGCGGCATATCGACGGCTACACGTCGGGCGGCTTTGGCGACCACCACTTCGTCGTGTTCGCCAGCAACGACCAGGCCGAAGGCTTCCAGCCTTTCCGCGACCAGGATTACCAGCCGAGCGCGACGGACCGGAACCGCGGCTATGACGTGACGAATTTCGGCGCCAAGTACGGCTACGAATTCTCGCTGTCGACCAAGCTGTCGGTGAACTACCAGCATACCGATGCAACGCTGGATTTCGCGGGTGCGGCCGAGAGCTATTACGTGGTGAACGACCGCGACGAGGACATCGTTTCGCTCAAGCTCGACTGGGGCATGGGCGACAGGTTCGACTTCTTCGTGAAGGGTTATTACCACTGGTGGGACACCCGCTACACGGACATCCGCAATACGGAGCCGCCGTCGGGTTCGCTGAACCTGATTTCCGACCGTGAGTTCTGGGGCTTCGAGGACTACGGCATCAACCTGCTCGGCCAGTACAAGGTCACCGACGCGGTGAGGGTGCTCGGCGGCGTCGACTACCAGAACTATAGCGGCGAGGATCAGGTGTTCCTGATCGCGCAGCAGACTGAGGACGTGATTGCGCCGTTCGCTCAGGTGCGCTGGGACTTGAACGTGCTCAACGGGCTGAAGCTCGCGGCAGGCGCGCGTTACAACAAGCCGTCGGGCGAGGGCGACACCACGGTGTGGAACGTGTCGGGCGATCTTGCGATCAACGACTATTTCTATGCGCGAGGGCAGGTCGGAACGGCGTTCCGGCTGCCGGATGCGTATGAGCTGTTCGTCGTCGATCCGTGCTGCGAGCAGGGCAACCCGAACCTGAAGGGCGAGGAAAGCACCAACTACGAGGCGGCCATCGGCGGACGCAACGAGAAAGTCTGGTGGGAAGTGACGCTGTTCCATCGCAAGATCGACGACATCATCCAGCTCGTCACGCTGGTGGATACGCGGCCTGCCGGCTCGCCAGGCAACTACGCCTGCGCCGATGATCCAGTGAATGGCTGCTTCGATACGCTGGAAAACAGCGGCACGCCGGTCGAGACCGACGGCATCGAGATTACGGCCACGATGCAGCTGACCGACGCCATCTCCGGCACGGTCGACTGGACGCATACCGAGTCGGAGTTCGAGGGCGGCGGCAGTCAGATTGGCAACATTCCGAAGGACATCGCCAAGGTGTTCGTCGACTGGGATTCGGCAAACCTGCCGTTCGGCGCGGGCGTTTCGGCGACATGGGTCGGCGAGCTTGCCGGCAATGCGCCGTCGGGCCTCGGCCTGGTCGAGTATGGAGACTACTTCCTCCTGGATGCGAACGCGCGCTGGTATCTCGACGCGGATCGCAAGCATCGCATCGGCGTGCGACTGGAGAACCTGCTGGACGAGGAGTACTTCTCCGCGCCCGGCCGGGCCTTCGTCGACGGTGTCGGCGGCGCGCCTTACCTGGCCAACAACCTCGGCCGCGGGCAGAGCTTCCACATCAACTACACGTACGATTTCTAGCTAGCTTATAGAGTGAGCAGCCCTTCTCTCGCGATAGCGGGAGGAGGGCCGAGCTTTTTTGCCAGTGGCGCAAACGGGTGCGGCCTCGCTGACGGGTGTCAGAGAGGCGATGCGGTTCTCTTTTTCGCTGGGTCGTAGCTAAGGTGGGTGGACATGCGGCACGGGCAGTGAGCCCCGCCCTCGTGGTTCGACAGGCGCACGCTTCGCGTGCTGCTCACCATGAGGGCTCCAGTTAGCAATGGTGGTGTAGCCCTCGTGGTGAGCAGGCCCGAAGGGCCGTCTGTCGAACCATGCGGGCGTACGCACGATGCTCTCGCGTGCGAGGTCTGAAATCCGCGCGGCATGCCTGCGGATGAACTTTTCCGGGTCGCTGTGGAAGCTGGCG
>JAUYPV010000049.1 GCA_030697555.1 Hyphomonadaceae bacterium | reverse complement strand
GCTCCATTCGCCCGGCTGCGCCGGGCTCCCGTGTTGCACCTTGCGGCCGCCGCCTCTCGCCGCGTCCTCGCGCCTGTCCGCCGCGCACTCCGCCCGGCGATCACAGGAGTCGATCATGTCAGCTGAAATGCCCAAGTCGCTCACTTTAGGCGACTTAGCCCAGTTCACCGGAAGCGAAGTCTTCTTCCGTCATCCCTTGAGCGCCGGATGCCTCTACACCGAAGGTGTTCAGTATCTTGCCGAGAGGGCATCCGCCTATTGGCTGATTGATGCAATCCTTTGCCCGCAAGCGTCTCAAGCGAACCTACGAGAAGCCGAATTTCAAGTCTGGACACTGACCGTGCGAGAGGATCGCTCCGCCACATTGGTGGGTAGCGATGGCGACAACAACCGCATCTACAACCAGCAGATTCCCTGGACAGATTTCGCATTGACGAGTGTAACGCTGTGGTTCGCCAACAACACTCTTTACTTGCCAAGCGAACACTGAGCACTCGCCCGTAGCGGCGGTTCGCTATGAGCCTTACGCCTCAGAATGTGCTTCTTCGTGTCACGATGATCGAAATCCTCGCTCCCGCTTGCACGCGTATGGTCGGCAGGATTGCAAGGCCACGATCGACAACCCGATTTGTCACCGTGCTGGCGCTGCGTTGAACGCCATCCTGAATCGCCTGGTCGACCGGATCTCGCGAGACTGCGCCTATGCCTGAGAAGGTGATTTGCGGGTCTTCGGTTGTTGCGACGCCGACATTGATCAGTGTTCCGAGTGCTGCGGCGCCGAAGACATCGCCCCAGTGGTTGTCGACGTCGCCGCTGACGCCGGCCGCGCCGTTCGGAGAGACGGCAGCCTCGTCAAGCACGCGCTCCGTTCCATCGGGCATGATGAGCCGCGCCCATGTGATCGCAACACGGCTCTGGCCAAATCGGCTCGACGATTTGTAGTCGCCGATCAGCCGCGCGCCTTGCGGGATCAAGAGCTTGCGGCCGGTCGCGCTGTCGTAGATCGACTGGGTTACCTGCGCGACTACGGGGCCTGGCGATTCCGAATTGAGCTCGGTCACGAGACTTGCCGGAATGATCGCCCCGGGAAAGAGCGAGCGGTCAGCCGAAAGGGAAGGCGATGATGGTTCGGGTGAGGGGCCCGGACGAAGCGAGGTCAGGGGGTCGGACGGCGGAGGTTGGTCGGTGAGCGCGATCTTTTGTCCCGGCTCATTGCGCAGCCCGAAGAACAAAGCGGAGCGTTCGGCGCTTTTTATCTCTTCGTTCATCGCGGCCGCCGCCGCCATCGCTGCGTCGGGTTCAGTGGTGTCCCAGCCGTTAGCGGGGTCAGGCGCCCGGCGGCGCAGGCCGGGCTCCGGCTGAGCAAAGGCGGCGATGTCGCCCGGGAGCGGCGGGCCGAGCTGTGGCGGTTCGACGAGGACCGCCTCGGGAGCCTGCCGCGCCGTCTGCGTGTAGTCGGATGGCAACGCGCGGATTGCGCCCTGCGCCATCTCAGGTCGCGCCGGATTAGACATCATCGGCTTCGTCTCGGCTGGTTTGCGCGATGGACCCGGCGAGAGTGCGCCGGACGCCAGCACGAGCACGATCGCGACACCGCCTCCGGCTGCCGCCAGGATCGCAGGCTTGTTGAGCCCTCTGGCCTGCGGCCCCCTGACACGGATCGCATCGAGCGGCGGGGGCTCCTGCGCCGGCGGTTGACGCCGCGGCTCGTCCACTCCGGAAGCCGCGACGGGCGGGATGCCATCAGCCACGCGCGCCTCCCGTGATCGGGGTCTGGCGATAGATTTGCACCTTCTTTTGTCCCCAGCCCGTTCCGAGCTTAAGTTCGGCTTTGGCGAAGAGCCGATCGACGACGTAGTATTTGCCCGCGACACGATAGTTGGTGAGTTCGGGACCTTCGTCGCCGATCACGAAGAGAGGCGGCGCTTCCAGCGTCTTTATCGCTTCGGGCATCTCGATAAAGACCTGCCGCCCGTCATCGAACGCCGCGAGCGGGCGCCAGTCCGGCTTATCGCCATCGATCCGGTAGCGGAGATTGAGCTGCTCCGGAAAGAACGGTAGCGGGGCCGGTAGAGGTGGAGTGGGCGCCGGGTTGTTGGCCAGCATCAGGTCGGCTGGATAGCGCCACGACACGGCCGCCATCGCCGTACTCGACACACTCTTCAACTCGACGTGGTAGACGCGGCGGTCGGTCATGATGACGAGATTTGTAGCCAGACCTGCTGCGTTCGGTTTGACGAGGACGTGGGCCTGACCGCTCGTGCCCGTTCCCGATCGGGCGTCGCCGACGATCCAGCGGGTTGTGTCGCCGGCCGATACCGAGAGCAGGGCCTCGCTCGGTTCCAGCGCGATATCCGTGATCCGCTGAGGCGACGCCTGAATGGCGTAGAGTGCGCCGCGCTCATAGGCGAACTCGTGAAGAGCGCCGACGAGCGAGGCGTCGGAAGCTTCGCGGATAGCGGCCTGATTGGCCTGTGTGACCGTTGGGGGCTTGGGTTGCGCGACCGCGGGGCAGGCGAGGTTGAGAGCCGCCAGACTGGCGGCCAGGAATATGTGGCGATTCATTGTTGGAGATCCCGGGACCAGTTGAAGGAATGGACGTAGAGGCCGAGCGGATTTTTGGAGAGCCGCTCGGGAGTGGCGGGTGGATCGATGACGATCGTGGCGACGCCGGTGAAGCGCTCGACGTCGATCAGCGTACCGTTCGTGTAGGTGCTTTCGCGCCAGCGCAGCTGGAAGCTGTCCGGGCTGGCGCGCACGACCGAGAGAACCTCGACCGCGACCGTGCGCTTACCGATCTTTCCGAACGGATCGTCCGCTTCCGCCATTGCATTGAGCGCCTGGGCGCCGCCCTGCGTCGCCCAGTCGTAGGCGCGCAGCCAGTTCTGGCGGACCACGATGGGGTCTGACGGCAGACCGCGAGTCATCTCGACGAAACGCGCGAGATGCCAGGACAACTGGGCGTCGCTCGGCTCGTAGGCCGACGTGGCGGGGCCTACGAGCCGCGCTTCGCCTGTCGCGTTCGCTTCGATCACGAACGGGACCGCCGCTGGCCGAAGTGCGAGGGCGACGACGCCGGCCGCCATCGCTGCCGACAGGCCGAGGCTGCAGAAGGCTGCCGTGCGCCAGGTCCGGGAATGAGCAAGGGCGGAGCCCATGCGGCGATCCCAAAGTTCCTGAGCCTGCCGGTAAGGCGTCTCCGGTTCGGGTGATTTCTGAAGGCGCGAGGATCGCCCAGATGCAAAACTTGGTGCGGTGAACATGGTCTACTCCCTCTGCTTGAGATTGGGTCCTTCGGAGGCGCCGCCGCCGTCGCCGGCGCCGAGCGTGTGGGCCGCGACGAGTGCGCCCTCGCGCATCGCTTGGCTCTGCCGGAAGCGACGGGCCCAGGCCGCCTGGCCTGACGACGAACCGGATGAAGGATTGGCAGCCGACTGACCGGCCGATGGGGCGGGGGTGATGGCGCCTGCGGCGCCGGCGACGGCGCGCGCGCCGTTGGCGCCGCGCGCTTTGAAGTGACCGGCAATCCGGCCCGCGCCTTGGCGCAGGCTTCCTGCGGCGCTTGCGCCGAGGCCGATGGCTGCGTTGAGCGGCGCCGCCATGGGTCCTGACAGACCGGTGCGCATTGAACCGAGCGCAGTGGCCGCACGTAGGCCACCGGTGGCGGAAGCGCCGCCATTGGCGGCGGCGCGAGTGGCGTTGACAGCAGCTCCAGCGGCGGCGCGTCCGGCGACGAATGCACCTGCGCCAGCTGCGCCAACACCAACCGCCGTTCCAGCGGCAGCGCCTGCAGACAGTTGCGGAGCGCCAGAGACGAGGCCCGCAGCGATACGCGGACAGAAGATGGCAAGGCCCATCAGGGTCAGCGCACCCAGGACGACTGCGAAGGCCTGCTCGATCGTCATGTCGTCCGGGTCGAGCGCGGTCCGTAGGGTTTCGAACATAGTCGAGCCGATCCCGATCACCATGGCGATCACCAGGACTTTGATGCCCGAGGAGATGACGTTTCCGAGCACGCGTTCGGCGAGGAATGTCGTCTGCCGCCAGAAGGCGAAGGGCACGAGCACGAAGCCGGCCAGCGTTGTGAGCTTGAACTCGACTACAAGCACGAAGAGCTGGATCGAGAGCACGAAGAAGGAAGCGATGACGATGATGCCGCCGAGGCAGAGCAGGATCACTTCGGCCAGGTTGCCGAAGAACTCGATCGGGCCCGGCGCGATTGTCCCGATATGGTCGAAGATCGGCTGCGATGCAGCCAGACCTTCGGCGGCGACGAGGCCGGGTTTCAGAAGGTCCGCCGGCGAGAAGCTGGCCGCTGACGCATTGAGGCCGAGGGTTGCGAAGCTGTCGAACACGATAGTCGACAGCATGGCGAAGTTGCCGAAGAGATAAGCGAACGCGCCCACATAAAGCGTCTTCTTCACCAGGCTCTGGATGATCTCGGTGTTCTGTCCCCAGGCCCAGAACAGGGCCGCCACCGTGACGTCGATCACGATGAGAATGGCGGCAAGCGAGGTCACATCACCGGAGATCAGGCCGAAGCCCGAGTCGATGTAGGTGATGAACGTGTTCAGAAATCCGTCGATGGCTGAGAAGTCGTTCATGGCATGCCCCGCTTGGTCATGGTTACTCGCGTGACTAGTTCCACGGCGGGCGTTCTGGGTGAGCCGACCGCGCGCCCGAGAAGAAGTGCGCGTGCTGGGCGCGCGCCTGCGCGAGCGCTTCCATCTCGCGGGCGCGCTCCAGCGCTTCAGCGCGCGACTGCGCAACCAGAAGCGACTGCAGGCGCATGTTCTGCTGGACCTGGAAGGCAAGCAGTTCGTTGGTCGCTTGCGTCGCCGAAAGCGCGCCAGTCGCGTTGGCGCTGGCGTCGGCGAGGGCTTCGAGGATACGTTCGTCCTCACCAAGCTGCTCGGTGACGCGCGCCTGCATCAGAAGCGAGGTCTGGAGGGCGGCTCGTGTGTTGTCGAGTTGCTGCGCGGCCAGACGCGCCCGGGACGCGACGTCCGTGTTCCGGTAGTCCCCCGAGTAGAGGTTCTCCAGCGCGTCGCGGGTCTCCGAGACCTGCAGGGCAAGACCGCGCGCTTCGTTGATCAGAGCATCGAGCTCGCCAAGCCTGGCCATCAGGTCCGGCGCGAACGTCCTCCCAAGGCTTGTGAGGTTCTTTGCGTCATTCTCCAGCTGGCGGATCTGATTGGTGATCTGCATCACCTGGTTGCGGATCTGCTCGAGCGCCCGCGCCGCATTGAGCGCGGTCTGGATGAGGTTGGCGGGATCGATGACGGCGAGCTGCGCCTGGGCCGGTGCGGCAACAACAGGCGCGATTGCGGTAGATGCGAGAAGCGCGCGGATAACAAAGTCGAGGGGTTTGCGGGACATCAGACAGTCTCCAGAGGTTGCGAGGTGAGGGGGGTAGTTTGGGTGGTGTCAGACGCATCGATCGCATCCAGCACCCAGCCGAGCTGGCGGGCGCGGAGGAAGCGCCGCCAGAAGGCGGTTCTGGACGGCTTGCGTTCGAGTGCGGCGATGACGGCGCGGGCCGCGGGATCCGATGCTGCAGAGAAGGCGAGGGCGACGCGGCCCAGCGCCAGTTCGAACAGGCGGCGGCCCTTGGGGCTGGCATAGTAGTAGTGCCGCTTGCGCTGGGCGGTAGCGATCAGGTCGATCTCGGTCTCGTTGAGGCCGAAGCGTTCATAGGCCTGCCTCTGCTGAGGTTCGAACGCGCGCTCGTTCGGGAGATAAATGCGCGTCGGGCACGATTCGATGAGGGCCGGTGCAATCGCGCTGTCGGCGATGTCGGCCAGCGACTGTGTGGCAAACACCACCGCGACATTCTTCTTGCGGAGCGTCTTGAGCCATTCGCGGATGCGCGCCGCGAAGATGGGCGAGTCGAGGAACAACCAGGCCTCGTCGAGGATCAGGAGTGTCGGCTTGCCGTCGAAGCGCTCTTCCAGCCGGTCGAACAGATGGAGCAGCGCCGGCGCCGCCGCCTTGGGGCGCGCCATGATCTCTTCCATTTCGAAGAGGACGACGTCGGAGAGTTCGAGTCGGTCCTCGGCGCCGTCGAAGACGCCGCCCATCGCGCCTTCCTGCGTGTAGGGCAGGAGGGCTGCCTGAACGGCGGCGTTCTGAACGAGGAGGCGCAGTCCGGTGAGGTGGCGCTGCTCGGGCGGCGCCGACTGCAGGCTGCCCAGCGCAGACCAGACCGGCTCCTTGATGTCGGGCGTGTCGGGCAGACCTTCCTGGGCAAGGATGGTCATGATCCAGCTGAGGGCGTCGGCGCGGACCTGCGGACTGTCGATGCGGGCGAGCGGCTGGAACGCCGCGACGCCGTCGCCGCCTAGATCAATTGCGACCCCGCCCATGCCGAGGAGGGCGGCGCGCGCCGATCCGCCCTTGTCGAACACGAAGACTTGTGAGCCCGGATAGCGCCGCCACTGCAGAGCGAGGAAGGATAGAAGAACGGATTTACCCGCGCCCGTGGGGCCGACGACCATGGTGTGGCCGACATCGCCGACATGGAGGTCGAGCCGGAACGGGGTCGATCCGTCCGTGCGCACGATGGCGAGGGGAGGGCCGCCCAGATGGCGATTGTGCTTGTCGCCTGCCCATGCGGTCGACAGCGGGGCGACATGCGACAGGTTGAGTGTCGAAACCATCGGGTGCCGGACATTTGCCCATGCGTGGCCGGCGAGGCTCGAGAGCCAGGCTTCGACGGCGTTGAGCGTCTCAGTGACGGTGACGAACCCGCGGGAGGCGATGATGCGTTCGGCGACCCGCAGTTTTTCATCGGCCTCGGCGGCAGTGGCGCCCATCACGACCAGCGTCGAGGTCATGAAGCCGAATCCGATCAGTTCGGAACCGAGCTCCTGCAGCGCCTCGTCGACCTCTTCGGATTTGGCGATTGCATCGGGGTTGGCGAAAGTCGCGGCTTCCTTGGTCAGCATCTCCTTGACCAGTGCGCCCATCGACTTGTGCTTTGAAAACCAAAGCCTTCGCCATTTGACGAGTTCGCGCTCGGACTCCTCGCGGTCGAGGCACAGATAGCGGGTCATCCAGCGGCAGGTCATCGCCGCCGCGTTGAGATCGTCGAGCACGCCTGGATGCGTGAAGGGCGGAAAGCCCTTGATCGTCAGGACGCGCAGATGACGGTCGCCAAGCCGAGGCGAGGCGCCGCCGACCAGCGGCGCGTCGCACAGGCAGCCGTCGAGGAAAGCTGCAGCGGCGGGCGCGCGAACAGCGGTGGGATAGGGAGAGACCTGGCCCTTGAGGTACGTCAGCGTCTCGTCATCATCGAGGCGGTGGAAGTCCGCAACGACACCCTCGAACATGCCGAAGGCATGGCCCACGGCACGCTGGAAAGTCTCGAGGGCGTCGCGTGCGACCCGGCGGTCGACATTTGCGCGGTCAGCGTTCCGTCCGGGCTTGGCAGCTTTCGGCCGCGCGCCAGCAGGCGGTGCGTCGCGCTTCACCTGGTCGACCTCGAAGAAGAAGGCAGACGCCTTGCGGCTGGAGTCGGGCGCCGGGATCCATTGCAGCGTCAGATGGTGGATCGTTTCGAACTGCGACCCCGCCTGTTCGAATGCGGCCGCACGCTCTGAATCGATAAGCCGCGAAAGATCGTCCTCGAACGCGCCGCCGGGGTAGTCGGAGATTTCGCGGCGATCCGCTTCGACATAGACGGCCCATCCACGCCCGAGGCGCCGGAACACGTTGTTTGCGCGCGCTGTGAACGAGACCAGCTCTTCGGGTGTCGATGACCGCACATCGGGACCGCGGAACCGCGCGGTCGTCTGGAAGGAGCCGTCCTTGTTGAGGATGACGCCTGGCGCCACGAGCATCGCCCAGGGCAGATAGTCCTCGATGCGGTTGGGCGTGTGGGCGTAAGGGGCGAAACTGAACATGGCGATTTTCCGTGTTTGTCGGTCCGGCGGGACTTGAGGCTTGGGGGGGCGGCTAATCCTCGAGGCGGTTGGGGATGCGCATGGCGCGTTGCAGAACCTCGACCGCGTCGGGGTCGCGGCGCGCGAGAAGGACGCCGAGCACGTGCCCCGCGACGCCAACCAGGATTCCCGGAACGATCGCGCCGGCGAAGGCAATGATGGCCGCCAGCGTACCGTTGAGAATGGCGTAAGGCCGCGGCGCTCCGCCCATGAGGAGGGGGGCGGTGAGCGCTTGCCGGACCGGCGCCAGATATCCTGCGACGTCCCTGATATCTCTGCGATTGGGATCTCGCATTGGACGTTCTCCTCTATTGGACCAGTGCGCCGCCACCGCCGACGAGCGGCAGGAAGAAGCTCGCTGCGCCGAACGCGATCGCGAGGCCGAACAGGATCTGCAGCAGCTTCTTGAACCCCTGGCCGACATCGCCGAAAGCGAGCGTCAGCCCTGTGGCGACGATGATCAGGATGGCGATGATCCGCGCGACGGGGCCGGTGATGGAATCCATCACCGCCGTCAGCGGTCCCTCCCACGGCATGCCGCCGCCGGCGGTGGCGGCGTGAGCCGCGCCGGTCATCAGGCCAGTCATCAGCGCTGTGGCGCCGCCGATTGCTGCGAGGCGCACGAACGCGCGCCCCAACTGGGGCAACTGGGTTTGGGCGGTCATTGGTCACTCCTTCTGGTGCTGTGCGCGTGTCCCCCTCGCGCGTTGGGGTCTTGGCGCTGCGGCCCAGCGGCCTTTGGCGCATAGATTTCCGGGATGCGGCGGCCAGCAGGCCCGCCACGTTCGATGAAGACGATGAGGTCGATCGCTTCGGCGATGAGCGCGCGAGGCGGGGTCTCGCAGACTTCCATGGTGAGCTGTTCGAGGCGGGCGAGGGCGGCGTGCGCCGAGTTGGCGTGCAGCGTCGCGATGCCGCCGGGATGGCCGGTGTTCCAGGCCTTCAGGAGATCGAGCGCTTCAGGTCCGCGGACTTCGCCGACGACGATCCGGTCGGGGCGTAGTCTCAGCGTCGAGCGTACGAGGTCCGACAGGGAGACGGCGCCGGGCTGCGTACGCAGGGCGACCACATCCTCGGCGGCGCATTGCAGCTCGCGCGTGTCTTCAAGGATGACGACGCGCTCGCCGAGCCGGGCGATCTCGTCGAGCAATGCGTTTGCAAGTGTCGTCTTGCCCGACCCTGTGCCGCCCGCGACGATGATGTTGGCGCGGCCGGTGACGGCGTTGCGGAGTTCGGCTGCCTGGGCCTCGGTCACGACGCCTGAAGATACATAGTCGGCCAGGGTGAAGACACGGCTGGCGGGCTTGCGGATCGCAAAGCATGGACCCCGCGAGACAGGCGGCAGCACGCCTTCGAACCGCTCACCGCGCGGGGGTAGCTCGGCCGACACGATGGGCGTGTCCCGGTTGGCTTCGGCGCCGGTCAGTGTCGCCACGAGCCGGATGACGCGCTCGGTTTCTGTTGCCTCCAGGCGGTGCGGCGTCGGGATGCGGCCGCGGCCGACCTGTTCCAGCCATAATCTTCCGTCCGGATTGGCGATCACCTCGATCGTGTCGGGCGCATCGAGCATGGCCGCGATCGACGGTCCAAGCGCCGTCATCAGCATTGCGAGGCCGCGAGAGGATTCCGGAGGAGACGCGGTCATTGGGTCGCTCCCTGCTGGATGGGACCAGGGGCGTCGTCGCGCTCGGGCATGTTGTACGTGTCCTGCAGCGTCGAACGGCCGCCCGCGAGCTTCGCGATCACGACCGAGAGCATGTTGTTGAGCCGGTCCCGGCCGCGCGCGCTCCAGCTCGCTCGGTCCGCTTCGGGAATTTCAGGGGTGACGCTGAGAACAAAGCGCGTGGACTGAGCGGCAAGCTCGAAATGCGTTTCGAGGTTGCGCTCGACCGCTGTGAGACGACGGGTCACCTGGCCGAGGCTCGCGACAATCGCGGCCTGTTCGGCCCCGCGGTCGGTTGCCATCAGCCTCTGCATGATGGCGCCCTCGACAATGTCGGACACGCTGCGGTCGTCGATCGCGGCCACGCGCTTCAGCGTCTCGGCGATGTCCGGGGTGACGTAGGTGGTGATCTTGCAGCGCGCCATGTCTGTCTCTCAGTGTCCCGATGGATCGAGAAGGTCGTCGTCGAAGCCGAACAGCGCGCGCGCCGGATCTGCGCCTTCCAGCACTTGGCTTTCGTCCGGCTCGGAGGCTGTTGGGGCGGACTGCTGCCCCGGCGCGGCGGCTTGTGCCGGCGCGGTGAAGTCGAATGATTTCTGGTTGGCCGTGGCGACGGATCGGCGGGGGGCGGGGCGCGCCGCCGGCCGGGGTGTCCGCGGAGGTGCGGGGGTGGGGGGTGGTGGGGGAGGCGTCGTCAGACCGTCCCAATCCGTCGGAACGCCAGGTCCCTGCGTGGGGAGGACATGCACTGCCGGACGCAGACGCGACCGGAAAGCCGGCTCCTCGAAGTAGCGCACCTTGCGCGCGCGGATCGGCGGCGCGCTTCCCGTCAGCACAAGCGCGTCCGAGGCGGGCAGCTGCATGACTTCGCCGGGCGTCAGCAGTGGGCGCGGCACTTCCTGGCGCGAGACCATCGTATGCCCGAGCCAGGGCGCCATGCGGGATCCCGCATAGTTCATCTGCGAGCGGGTCTCGGTGGTCTGCCCCAGCATGTCCGAGATGCGCTTGGCGGTGCGCTCGTCATTGCAGGCGAACGCAACGCGCACGCTGGCGTTGTCGAGGATGGAGGAATGCTCGCCATAGACTTGGGCGATCTGGTTGAGCGATTGCGCAACGAGGCAGGCCTTGATGCCGTAGCCGCGGATGTAGGCGAGGGCATGCTCGAAGAAGTCGAGCTTTCCGAGCTGCGGAAACTCGTCGAGCATGAGCAGCACGCGGCGGCCAGAGCTTTGGTTGTTAGGGCCCTGGCGCTGGCCGGCGATCTCGGTCAGCCGCTTCAGGATCTGGTTGAGGACAAGCCGTAGCAGCGCCTTGAGCCGCGAGATCTCCTCGGGCGGGATGACGAGATAGAGCGACACCGGCCGCGCGCCCGCGATGATGTCCTCGATCGAGAAGTCGGACACTTCAGTCGCGCGGGCGAGAACAGGATCGCGATAGAGCGCGAGATAGCCGAGCGCGGTCGAGACGACGCCCGAACGCTCGGCCTCGGCCATGTCGAGCAGCTGCCGGGCGCCGGCGGCGACGACGGGGTGCGGCGCGCCTTGTCTGATCGGCCCTGCAAGCATCTCCTCGAGCAGGTCAATGACGGGGCGCCGGGGGTCGGCAAGCAGTTCGGCGACGCGCGCCAACGATTTCCGTTGCTCGGCGTACAAGGTCCAGAGGATGGTCGCGACCAGGAGCTCGAACGCGCGCAGCTGCCAGTGCGAGCGTTCGCGCAGCGAGCCTTCCGGATCGACAAGCATGTCGGCGAGAATCTGCGCGTCGCGGACTTCCGCGTCGCCACGCCGGATCTGGGTCAACGGGTTGTAGCGGTGCGCGCCTGTCTCCGTCGGCGCGAAGCGGAACACGGGGCCGAATGACGAGCGGAGCCCAGACGTCACAGTCCAGTTCTCGCCCTTGAGATCGAGTGCGACGTAGGAGTGACGCCACACCAGCCCCGTCGGCAGCGACACGCCGACGCTCTTGCCGGTGTTGGTGGGGGCCACGACCAGGACATGGTCGGCGCCGTCGTGCCGCAGGATGGATTTTCCCCAAGCGCCCAGGATGACGCCGTCGCCACGCGTGAGGTTCAGGCGTTTGAGGTCTCGCGCGGTCGCCCAGCGGGCTGTGCCGTAGGTGTCGGATTCCTTCGCTTCGCGGGAGCGCCAGAGTGAGAAACCGAAAGCGGTCGCGACGGAGAGGGTGACGCCGGCGAGGAAGATCATGGCGCCGGTTTCGAAGATGTCTCGCGCGTAGGCGTCGTAGTGATACCACCACAACAGGAACTTCCAGGGCGCGTAGACCGGCACGCCCCACATGATCGCGTCGGGCTGTCCAAGCTGTGGCTGGTAGCCGAGCGCGTCGGCCGTCCATTGCGTCGCCGCGATCGCACTCGCCACGACCGCACACAGCACGGTGACGATCTGCCCCCAATAGATGCGTCCGGCCCCCATCACGGCGTCCCTTCCTGCGGGAAGGTGAGGAGGGGCCTTGCGACGCCGATGATCTGGGCGTCGTCAATCGGACCGAAGTAGCGGCCGTCGAAGGACAGAGCGTGCGGGGCAAGGACAAGGATTTCGCCGGCGCTGAGTGCGCGGCATCCGCTCCAGACGGGAAGCGCGTGGCCCTCGCTAGATCTGAGTCTGGCTGTTGCGGCGGCAGCGCCGTTGACCGTGATTGACGTGCCGACCCTGCAGACGACGTCGCCCCGGGAGGCTTTGAGTTGCTTCAGCAGGACCTTGCCGGCGGGGAGGGCGCCATAAGCGTTCAGCGTCTCGCGCGTGGCGCCAGTCGGAGCGATTGCCACGAGGTCGCCCCTGGCCGGCTCTGTTCGTGAGACGCCATAGAGGCCGACCGGAACGCTTGTCGTGAAATTCCAGATGAGGGCGGGCGTCTGAGGTTGGAGCGAGAGAAGTCCGAGCGAGACGCCGGTGATTGTCGCAAGAAGCCAGGCGCCCGCATGGAGCTGGCGCCGATGTGCGCGCTGCAGCGGCCTGACGGCGGATGGCTTCTGTTCGAGATGGCTCGCTTCCGTACCCACGCTTGTCCTCCTAGGTGGAAGACGAGGCGCAAGACCGCTGCCGGAGCGGCGCCGCGCGGAATTCGGAGCCGAGGGCGAGCTCCGAATTTTCGCGAACGTCTACCGAATAAAATTCGCCTGCTGTCCCACTGCCTGTTTCCGAGCAGAACGAAGTGTCCGGTTTTGAGCCGCTTAGGGACGCGAAGTCCTGGCCCGTGCCAACGGACGCATTCGCGAAATGCCGCATACTCACTGCGCAGTGAATTTAGCCATTTCACCGAATATCGGGCGAGGCCGCGGTAGCCCGCTGCGAGCCTGACGGTTCGCCGGCCTGCGGCTTCGATCTATGTCGGCCTGCGCTTTCGAGTTTGGGCGGGTTTCCGGTTTGCCCTCTTCTTGGCGGCTGGCCGTTTGGCTGCCGTGTCGCCTGCGGCCTTGGCAGGCGAGGCGACCTTTCCGCTGGCCGGCTTTTTCGCCACTGGCTTGGGGAGGGTGAGTATACGCGGCGCCTTTGCGCCCAGCGCAATGGCGCCTTTCAGATCGGTGTGATCGAAAGCCTCAGACATGAAGTCGATGTCGTCCTTTGTGAGCTTCTGCGCAGCCGCAGCCGTCCGCCAGGCAGAGACGGCGTTCCCCACTTCACCGGCGATCCTCATGGCTTCGTTGAGAGAAAGCCCAAAGCTTTTCGCGACCGACATCACGATGTCGATCGATGACGTCGCATCCAGCTCATTCAACGCAAGGACATGCATGCGGGCAGTGACGTGCGGTGGGGCCGGGTTCATGTCGTAGGCGGGTGAAAGCCGCCAACCCCGGCTCGCCCAGAGAAATCCGTGGTTCCTCAGGTGATCGTCCGTGTTTGAAACAAGCACGTTGAACACCATGCGCCGCCAGAGCTGCCTGGCGTCCTCAATGGGAAGCGCCCCGATCTGACGGATGACATCGAGAATCTCTATGTAGCTCCGTCCCTCGCTGTGATCCTGAGCATCCAGGGCGGTCATGGCGGACATAAATGGAATACGTATATTGTCGGCCTCCCTGTCGAATCTCTCGGTCAGGAGAACCGGCTTTGTGCCGACGCGCGCCACCCTGTTGGGCGCCACCGCGATACCAGCGCTTGTCGCAAGTTTGAGCAGGACTGCTTCCCACAGAATGACTGGCCATTCGTCCCTGGCCCAGGGGAATTTCGCGATGTGAAGTATTCCATGATCGCGTATCGACGCTTTCGGCCTGGCGCCGCCGAGTGATCCACCTGGCGCCAGAAGGATCTGGATATCCCTCTTTTTGGGTTTTCCTTTTTCAATCCGGTCCGTGGCGGAGAGCAGTTCGCCGAGCTCGATCAAAGGCGGCACTGGACGGCCGGTATGGGCGAGAAACTTGTCGTCGCCCGGTCGCTTGAACCGGAGAGCGCCCAGCCGGATCTCATCGTCGACGCCCGCAAGAAAGTCCGAGCTCAGCAAGGTACGTGCTGTCCGTCCTTCCGCCTTTGCGGACTCCAGCTCGAAGTGGCGCATGAGTTTTCGTCCCCAACGGTCCGGGGCCGGATCGGAAAACGCGCTGAAGAGGTCGTTAGCCGAATGGAATTTTCCTGACGTCAGCATCAGGGTGGGGGCCAATGCGAACTTCTGCGGATGCTTCAACCAGGTCGCGTCGTATTCGAACGTCGCTGACTCTTTGCCCGCACGTTCCTTCACCCACATTCGTCCGACGAGGACGGCTTCCCCTTTCAGGTCGATGTAAACACTCAGCTCACGTTCCATTTTGAACGGTCTCCCGCGGTTCGCGCGGTCGGACGCGCTTGGGCAACTGTTCTTCAGCCAAGTCGCGCCCTAGAGGATCTGCCGCGGGATCTGCGAGTTCAGCTAGCCGCTCGGTCATTCCAAGCACGAACAGCACAGTCGCATAGTTTGCGATTGAAACTGCCGCATCGCCGTGTTCGATGCGGCGCAAGGTGCCGCGCGTTATGAAGGCGCGGTCGGCCATGAGCTGCGCCGTGATTTCGCGACGCCGGCGCGCAACGGAAATATCTCCGCCAAGTTTGACGAGTGCCCGGCGCACGGCGGTTGGAATCGCTGACTTGGAAGCTGAGTTTTTCACGGGATAATGCTCTATATAGTGACCACTAACGTCGATAATGGTCGATATATGAACCATTATGATCGCCTTGACAAGAGGGGATGATGATAATGGTCCATATATCGACCATTAAAGGATTTAGTGGTCGATATATGAACCATTAGACGGCAGTTTTCCCTGAGACGTCGGTCTGCCGGCCCGAGCGTCGCCGCTTACTTGACTGCTTCAACCAGCAAGTTGAACTGCGCTTCGGCATCGCAGCCGAGCGCATCAAGGCTCTCGCGAAAGGAATTCCACGCCGCCATGTCGCCACCGCAAAAGCGCACGACGTAGTCGGCGCGACCGGCGATGCGGTGCGCCTCGACGATTTCAGGCGCTGCTTCGACAAGACGACCGAATTCGCGGGTAAGCTCGGGCGTCACATGCCTGAAGCGGATATCTGCCCAGCCCTCCAGACGCGCGCCGAGACCGGACCGCGTAACGACCGCACGATAGCCAACGATGAAACCGTTCTGCTCGAGCCGGCGGACACGGGCGAGGCACGTGCTCGGCGCAACCCCCACGCGCTTCGCAAGGTCCTTGTTCTTGAGGCCTGCGTCCTGTGTCAGGAGCGAAAGGATCCTGTGATCTGTTTCATCAAGGCGGATACGGGCTCTGGCCATGAACTCAACCTCCGGCGGCGCTCAGGGAAAAATCCCTGCTGCCGGGGTAGGGCGCGGCGCCCCATGCGCGGCTATTGGTGGGAGGCGGCGTGACCCCCAAACCTCCAAGCCGCCTCGATGCCGAAGACCATCCGGGGACCTGACGACGACGCCCTTGCATGGTCTCCGGACGCCGCCGCCGAAAGGCGGCGGCGTCCGTTTTCCCGCGCGTATCGAATACGCCGCACGCTGCGCGCCGGCGGCAGATTTCGTCGTGCATACGTCCCCCCTTCGTCTAAGCCGCGCCGGCCTCCTCGGATAACAACCGTGCGAGCGCGTCGACACGGACGAGACGCATTCGGTGATGGTCCCGCAGACGTAACCGCAGATCTCCCGCATTGCGGTTGTTCCACAGCGCGATCAGGCCCGCCAACTCCTGGTTCGCGCCCGTGAAGAGTTTGGGTTCGCACCGGCGAGCTGCGTACAGCTGGTCATTGAGAGACAGGATTGATTCGGCCAACGGAGCATTTGGTTGCGCGGCTGCAATGTCGGCGATCAGAGCTGTGAGATCAGGTGCATATGACCCCACAAGCAGCAGCGGGCGTCCACCTTCGATCTTTGCGCGCCGCGAGCGGCTGGCGCGTTCGAGACAAAGATGCACGAGGGCGCTCGAAAGCTCGTACAAATGCTCCAGGCGCTGTGCGGAGGCAGTCGTCACAACATAGCCCTGATGCGGGGCAAGGCGAACCAAACGCTCCGCGTGCAGGCGAGCGAGCGCCTCCCGCACAGGCGTCACACTCATCCGCAGCCGATCCCCGAGGATCCGGATGTCCAGTGGTCCAACAGGTATCGAGCCGCTCAGGATGTCGCTCTTCAATCGCTGGTATGCGCGCTCCCAGGCTGACGCATCTGCCATCGTTCTCGCCTCACCAAGAGGTAGATCGCATTGATGAAGGTGGACCGGCAGATGAACTCCTCCGTGGCCTCGCGAATCGCTCATCAGCGGGGAGCCTGGCATCTCAATTTCTGCCAGTCGTCGTCATTCCGGGGACGAGAGCCGCAAAATTTCCGGCTAGAGTTGTAAGATCGGGACGGTTGTCACGTCGCAGATCTAGCCGTTGTGGGCGGTTATTGCGCTATCGGGTTGGAACGGATGACGGCGATCCTCGATCGCGATCTTTGGACGGCGTTCGGCCGCGCGCTGGACGCGCCGATCCGTGTCCGCATAATCGCCTCGCTCGTGCTTGCTGCAATCGTCGCGACTTCGGCGGCGTTGGCGCCGATGTTCTTGGCCCAGCTCGTTGATGGGCTGTCAGGCGGCGAGGTTGGCCCCGGAGTGGTTGGTCTGGCGGGCGCCTACCTGGCGGCTCTCTCTATCGGCAGGCTGGCCGGCCATGTGCAGTCATTTTACTATGCAGCAAGCGACCAGGCGCTTCAGCGTCGCGTCAGCGAACTGTCATTCGACCGCCTGATACGCCTCCCGATGAATTTTCACCTGAGCGCCAATCCGGGCGCCCTTATGCAGACGCACAGCCATGCCCTGCAGGGCGTTCGGATGGTGCTTTCACTGGCGTGCGCGTCCCTCTTTCCGATCGTCGTGCAGATGGCTGCAATCCTGTGGGTGGTGGGCAGCCACTTCGATACGAAGGTTTGGGTCGTCGTTAGCCTGACGATCGTCGCGTATGTGTGCGTTTTCGCCTGGGGCGTGCGGCGGACGAGTGCTCCGATAAATTGGGCGCTGCAAAGGCAGGTCGAGACGTCAGGTCTCCTCTCGGAAGGTCTCGCCAATGTGGAGACAATCAAGAACTGCACGGCCGAGCAGCGTGTGGGACAAAGCTACGCTCGGGCGGCCCGCGAGACGGAAAAAGGATGGAAAGCCTGCTCGCACCGTAGGTTCGAGACGGGGCTGGCTACCGCTGCCGTTTTCGTCACGAGTGTGGCTTGCTCGATCTGGCTCGGCGTGGAGGCTGTTCGCAACGGCCAGATGTCGGCTGGCGATTTCCTCCTTTTGACCACTTACATGCTGCAGATAATCGGCCCGCTGGAAATGAGCGGATATGCGATTAGAGATTTGACGCAGGGTGCGGCGTATCTCTCTGGTTGGAAGGATCTACTCGCTCAACCAACCGAACCCGTCACCGATGAAGGCCTTGATTCGGTCGGAGCGCGTCTGCGAAACACAGCGCCGACGATCGAATTCGACGAGGTTTCGGTTTCGTATGGCGCGGAGCGCCGCGTCCTTTCGCACGTGAGTTTCTCTGTCCCCGCCGGAACAACCGTGGCGATCGTGGGAGCCACTGGAGAGGGCAAGACATCGCTATTGCGCGTGCTTCAAAAACACCTGTCCCCGGATGCCGGTCGGGTGCTGATTGACGGAGCACCCTTATCAGAGCTTGCAACATCTCTGGTTCGACGTCGAATTGCGGTCGTCGCTCAGGAAGGCACATTTTTTAACGCGTCGCTTCGTCACAATCTCGTCTTTGCAAAGCCAGACGCCAGTAACGAGGACATCGCACGTGTGCTCCGCATCGCGAGACTGGATGGGTTGTTTGCGGGTTTGCGCGACGGCCTGGACACGGTCGTGGGCGACAAGGGGTTCAAGCTGTCGGGAGGTGAAAGACAGCGCGTCGCGATCGCGAGGGCGCTGCTCCAGGACGCTGACATCCTGCTGCTCGACGAAGCCACGTCAGCGCTCGATGCCAGAACTGAGAAGGACGTATGTACGGACCTGATGGCGATGGCTGCGGGACGTACAACGCTGATCGTCACCCATCGCCTTGCGCTTGCGGCAAGCGCAGCGAGTATCATTGTCTTGCAGAACGGCAGAGTGGTGGAGCAAGGCAGTCACGACGAACTGATGGCTGCGAACGGCGTCTACGGCCGGCTTTGGGACACGCAGAGGGACTCGTAGCCAAAAACGTGTGCGGCAGCGCCTACAAAAGACTGGAAAGTACAATCGCATGTTGACGAATCACGCTGAAAAACAACGGGTCGGAGCTGCGATTTGTATTAGGTGCGCCGGGCAGGGCGCGAGAGGGGCGATGATGGCGAAGGCTGAGGCGCCAATGCGACTGAAGTACGTGCCGGTGGTCGCCCGAGCTGATTTCTGAATGAGCAGCAAGTATTGGGCTTTTGTCGAAGCGTGCGACCAGACACAGACTGCGCGGTCCGTAAAAGATTTGCTCGATCTGACATTCCGCGACTTGGGAGTCAGCGGCTTCGCGATTGCAACACACGGCCGCATCGAAGACCAGAGAAGCCTCGGGGTATTGGTACACAGCTGGCCAACTCCGGCCATCGACTGGTTGTTCGCATACGAGCGAGGCGCCTCGTTCAATCCAATGTTTGCGGCGGTCGAACAGAGCAGCGGCCCGCTGTATTGGCCGCCAGTTCATTCGCGGCGAGACCAAAGGAAGAAGCCGCAGAAGCAATGGTTCGACCAACTGCGCGAGCTGGTTGGCCAACGCGAGGGCGTTTCGCAGGCGCTCCGGTCTGTCATTGTCGGCGCATCGTGTTCATTGACGTCATCCGAGCGCCTTGATCCAGACCGCATCCGGCTCTGCATGCGTATTGGCAATTACGCATACCAACAGGTCCTGGAACTTCAGAAGCCGAAGCTCAGTGACGCCGAGCAATTGACTGCGCGCGAGCACGAATTTCTGTATCGCGCGACGGTCTTTGGCGAGCGTCCGGCCGATGTTGCGAGCCAACTCGACGTCAAGATCTCGACCGTCCGCACTCTGCGACAGAAGGCGAGCGTCCGGTTGGATGCAGGAAGTCAGGAGCAGGCGGCCTGGCGAATGCTCGAAACTGGTCAGCTGTTTCGGGCAGGGCGAAGGACCCGGCCACGCGGGCGGTAGCGCGTCGTTCTGCCGAACCCTGATCTCGCAAGCCGGCGTCGCGGGGAAATCGGACATACGTTTATGAAGATGGGAGGTAGGGAAAGCGCCGGCTCGCGCGGCTAATCCACCGTCACACATGCGAGGGCGGGATGCAGCGGAACGTAAGTCGGAGACGAGTTAGCATTGGCCCCTTCCGGGCAGCTCTCCTGGCGGCAGCGCCGCTTGCCATCACCCTGCCGGCTATCTCGCCAGCTTGCGCGCAGACGCAGAGCTACACATTCAACATAGAAAGCCAGCCGCTTTCGTCGGCCCTACTTAGCCTGGGGCGTCAGGCGGACTTGTCTGTTCTGGCCGCGACATCGCTGGTCGAAGGCAAGCGCGGTCCCGAGGTTCGAGGCCAGATGAGCGCCGCCTCGGCCCTTGATCGATTGTTGCAAGGGTCCGGCCTTACTTATGTGTTCGTCCAGTCTAACGCGGTGAAGATTGTCGCCAAGGATCAAGCGGAAGCTGCGCCCCCGCCGACGACCGCCCCGCCTGCCGACGAGGCTGGCGATAGAGTTATCGTTACCGGCACGAACATCCGAGGGGCCCAACCTGCTTCCTCGGCCGTCGATGTCTACACAAGCGCGGACATTGCCCGGACAGGGGCCGTCACGACCGAGCAATTCGTCGGCAAACTACCCCAAAACCTCGGAACCTTTTCCCAGTATGCGCCGGGCGCCAACACCGCAGGGACCAACCCGGATGCGGTCACTTCCGTCGATCTACGCGGCCTCGGGGTTGGAACCACACTCACGCTCGTGAATGGCCGGCGGATTTCTCTTTCCAATGGTGGTCGCAGCGCCGACGTTTCGCTGATCCCAGCGGCAGCGCTGGACCGCGTTGAGGTGTTGGCGGATGGGGCATCCGCGATCTACGGCTCGGACGCCATTGGGGGCGTAATAAATTTCATTCTCCGCGACGACTTCGAAGGTGCTGAGACGCGACTATCGTACGGCGGAGTTACGCGGGGTGGACTGCGCCAGTCGGACGCGAGCCAAACTTTCGGAAGCAGATGGGACGGCGGACATGGTCTCGCGTCCTATAGTTTCCACGCGGCATCTGCCCTTGAGACTTCCGACCGATCGTACGCAGCGGCCGCCGGTCCTGGAAACCTGACGCCCGTTGACACGCGTCACCACATCTTTGTGACCGCATCGCAAGGTCTTGCAGACCGACTGACGCTGAATGCGGACTTCGGGCAAAGCTGGAGGAAGGTGAAGAACTCCTATTCGAATCTCAGTAGTCCCGTTCTCGCCAACCGAACGTTCAGTCGCTACACCAGCCAAACTGATCAGGTGTTCGCCTCGCTTGCAGCGGAGTATGAAGTAACCGACAATCTCGTGGCGGACCTTTCGGCGGCGTATTCGGAAATTGACGTCGACGGGTTCCTGTCGTTGGTCAGGCCGAACCGCGTTCCTCCAACGACAACTATCTCGAACTTCGGCACGCGCAACTCTCAGCTCGATGTCATGGGAAAGCTCGATGGCACGCTCGCAAGTCTGCCCGGTGGCGACCTGCGATTTTCCGTCGGCGCCGGAGTACTGGAAGAAGAATTCAAGGGCCGCAGCCCGATCACGAGCATTCAAAGCGCCGGGTCGCTCGGTCGCCGATCCACCTACGCATTCGCCGAAGTGTGGACGCCACTGATCGGACCGAGCCAGCAAGTCCCGCTCGTGCGGTCGTTCGCGCTCAGCCTGGCAGCGCGATACACCGACTACCAGGACACAAGCGAAACCTCGGTCGCGCGGGACTTCGGTGATTCAACCGATCCAAAGGTGGGCTTTGCATGGGAGCCGGTGGAGTCGCTACGCTTCAGGGGCACCTACGGCCGGTCCTTCCGCGCACCCTCGCTGACGCAACTCGATAATACCGGCGGTTTGCATTACCTCACACCGGAGACTGTGGGCGGTCAGCCATCCATTCTCTTGGCGGTGACGGGTTATGGCGACGCCAATCTCTCATCCGAAACGGCCACTTCATACACGCTCGGCTTCGACTACGAACCCACCTGGGACGATGGGCTGCGATTCAGCGCCACTTACTACGACGTCGACTACGCCAATCGCATCGAAGTCGCTCCGACCGGCGGCTTGAACCCTTTCGTGAACCCGAGCCTCCTCCCTGATCTCATCTATCGTCCGCCATCTCCCGCGTTTATCGAAGACGCTCTTCGCGCGACACGCCTGTTGTTCAACACGACAAGCATCAATGTCACCGATCCCGCGGCGGCCGCTGCAGCTTTGGCGGCTCGCACGGATGTGTGGATTTACGATACGCGTTTCAAGAATCTTGCTCTTTCGCGCCAGCAAGGGATCGACTTCAATGCGTCAAACCAATTCGATACGGCATGGGGTGATCTCAACCTCGGCGCAAACGTCACACACATACTGAAGTTCGAGAAACAGGGTTCGGGCGCCGGCGCCGTTCTGCCGGCGACCGACGTTCCCGGCCAGCCAGCAAACTGGCGGGGCCGCTTTCACGCCGGTCTCACCAATGGCGCCTTCAGCGGCACGATTGGCCTGAACTACGTCGACAGCTATACGAACAGGCAGGCGCCGATCGGCCAGCAAAAAATCGACAGCTGGACGACCGTCGATCTCGCGCTGACGTATGATTTCGGAAGAGCGGGGAGTGCGGCGTCGAAGGATGGTACGCGCCTCAGTCTGAGCATTCAGAATCTCTTGGACGCCGATCCGCCGCTTCTGCGGACAGGTTTGGGCGCGAACATCATCCTCCCGGTCGGCTTCGATCCAGCGAACGCCAATCCGCTCGGTACACTCGTCGTGGTGGGCCTCTCCAAAGCATGGTGAGATTTCCATTTCAATCGAAACGGCACTGTCAGTTTTGTGATGCATTGTGGGGTTTTTCGAAACGGGCTAGTGCGGCCTTCGCCTTCCTGGCGGCAACGTTTCTCCAGGCGGGCTGCGCAGCTGGCGTCGGATCTTCCGTCGGGAGCGTGCATACGGAAACGCCTGCCGCCCATGAACTTTCAACGCGCGAACTGGTCGAGTTGCGATTGATATCTGTACTCGCGGTTGCTCCAAACCAGCAGTTCGTAGTCATTCGCGTTGAGCATCAAGACACCGCCTCGACAACGACGGGACTTACGTGGCGCGTGATTGACCTTCGAAACGGCGAGACAACTGGTCTCGTCGATGGCGGCGACCCGCTCTGGAACAACAATGGCGGCATCGCAGGCGAGGCGCCGCAATGGTCGCCCGACAGCAACTGGATCTACTTCCGCAAGCTTTCCGGGCGGGAAATGCAGATCTGGCGAGCGCAGCGTGACGGCACGCAGGTCAGCCAAGTTACCCGCGATGAGGCCGACATCGTTGGCTTTGAGATCGAAGGGGACGGCGCGCTCATCTACGCAGCAGCTGGCGCTACCCGCAGAGAGATTAAGCAAGCTGAAACTGCCGAATACGAACACGGGGTCCTGATGGATCCGACGGTCATTAAGGGCTTTCCGATTTCGAGTAGCTTTCCAGTGAACGGCCGCATGGCGACATACAGGCATCTCGAGAATGCCATGTCGGGCCGCCGCGGAACTCTACTGGGCGGCCAGCCGCTTCGCGTGATGCTTCAGATCGGAGGCAAAGCTCCAACAAGGCTGGGAGGCGAGGACGCGCGCGCCTTTCTTGTCGCGAGCCAGCTCTCGCCAGGCTTCAGCGCCGCGTCGGGAATAGCTGCAGTCAAGCCACCAACACTGGACAGTGGTGATCTGGTTGCATCCATAGAAGAAGTCCCGGCGTTGGATGGGGGCGGCGGACAATGGCCACGATCTGGGAAGCGACCATCATGGCGCAGCCGGGAAGAGGGAGCCACTCCTCCCACATCGTGCGAGGACCCGGTCTGCCTCCAGGCTGATTTGATTCAGATAGTCGGATGGCGAGCGAACTACCGTGAGCTCGTGCTGCAGACGGAAACGCTTGGTGTCTCCCGTCTCGCCATCTGGAACATTCCCACTGACGTTGTTCGGATAGTGGCGGAAGAGCAAGGTGTGCTCGGCTCAGCCGAGTCCGGAACCGTTGGAGCCTGTCAGCTAGCGAGCGATCAGGCGATATGCATCGCCGCTGCCGCGAGCCTTCCGCCGCGCGTCGTTTCTATCGGTTTGGAAACCGGGCGCGTCGATTCCGTGTTTGACCCAAACCCGAACGTGCCGGTTTCCAGCCTGGGTGTTTCTTCGAAAATCGCACTCACGGATCGCTACGGGAATACCACTGTTGGAAATGTGATTCTTCCGCGTGGTCCAGGGGCGACGCCTCTTAGGCCTCTCGTCATCACGTCATACACATGCCGAGGGTTCCTGCAGGGCGGTTCCGGGAGGGACGTGCCCGAGCACGTACTTGCGTCTCTTGGCTATGCTGCTGTCTGCGTCGACTTGGGGGGCAGCGTCGTCCGACGGGCGCCTGGGTTCGATATGACGCCTGTCACGGCCGATCTGAGCGCCCTCGATTTCTTCCAGAATGCTGTCGACGCCCTCTCCGACGCTCGATTGGTCGATCCGGATCGCGTCGCGCTTTCGGGTTTCAGCGGGAGCACGACACACACCGCTTATGCGCTAACTGTGTCGCGCAAATTCACCGCTGCCATGGTCACCACCGGCGGCTCGTTTGACGCGGTCGCCTGCTATCTCACCGCCAACTACCGATCCTGTGAAGCCAGAGCCAGACAGCAAGGCCTTTCGCGCCCCTACGATGCTCGCGACGGCATTCTCAGAGACTCTCCCGCGTGGAACGCTGAAAAGATTCGTACGCCGCTTCTCATGCAACTGCCCGAAGCTGAATACCCGGGCATGATGCAGCTTTATGGCGCGCTGCAAGAATACGACAGAGCGGTCGAGATGTACGTGTTCGCGGATGCGTATCATTACAAGAACAATCCTCGTCAGCGGCTTGCGGTTTACGATCGCAACGTTGAGTGGATCAACTTCTGGCTGAAAGGTATCGAACCGACGGGCGTGGATCGAGAAGCGCAGGCGGCGCGCTGGCGTGAAATGCGGGACCGGCAATGCGCGCTTCCTCAAGACGAGCGCGCGCACGACCGCTTAGAGTGGTATTGCATTGCTTCGCAGCTCCACTGAAAAGATCATCCGGCCGAAGACGTCGCGTTTTGCAGGTCCGAGGCAACGAAAAAGCGAGCCAGGATCGCACAGGACAGGATCTTCGACATAATTGGGAACGACTGTGCCGCGCGTCGAAGCAGTAAAGGAGCCTAGGGTGGCCATTGGACACTCCTTGTCCACAGGGTGGGTTCTGCTGCGGGGAGCCTTTCGATAAGCATGTGGCAGGTCACCTCGGGCGGCGCCGGACGAGATGAATTGAACCACGCCCGGCGCGTCCTTCGAGCTGGTCAGCCCATCGGCTTCCGGATGACGTTGCCATCGAGGAACTCGATGGTGTCTTCCCAATAGTTCGGGATGACGGGGCCACGGGTCTCTTTTGAAACTTGACCAAGCCTGATCATAACGTTTCTCCTGTCGTGGATCGTCGCGGGGCCGCGACATGGAGAGCGTCTCATACGCGCATGCGCTCACGTCAGAATATTTCCGGAATATTTTTGTCTGGCGCGCGATGAAGCGCCGCGTGGATGTCAGGCGTTCCAAGGCGCGAGCCACGACTCCACGGCAACGAGGTCCATCAGAGCGCCGATGCCCTGGCCCTGCAGCAACTGCTCGGAGGTTACGAGGCGCTCGACTTTACGACAATCTAGGAGCCCGCTGCGTACACACGAGCCGCCCAGGACGAACTCGCGAATATAGTCCAGGTCGTCGACAACGCTCGCGATGACACTGTGGTTGACGAAGCCCTTGTTGTACCTTCGCGCCACAGAGGCGGGGATGCAGTCGCGAAATGCGTCTCTCTCGAGGGCGCGGTCGGCGCCACCAAAGCTGAAAAGATACGTTGGCGTCCTCAGGGCGAGTTCGACAAGAGGTTGCGATATAAGCGGATGGACCGCGTTGTGGGCGAGGGCATGACCTCTGGCAGGATGGTAGTTTCGAAGCGCCAGAATATTGCGAAGCTGTTCGGACTTTCCGTTGGGCAGATCCGTTGCTTCGGCCAACCACATCGACGTCAGCGATTCTGGCGATGTTGAAGCAATTGACTCCTGCGTCAGCAACTGGTGCGGGCTGACCTTGGCATCCTCAAGCAATGTATCCGCATTCCATCGCCGGCCGCGGATCACCTTCAACGCCGCATCCTTCCCAACGTGCCAGATCGAAGACTCAAGCAAAACGGCCGTGTCATAGGCGACGCGCCAGATATCGCGTCCAAGGCCCTTGATCCGCAGGTAGTCGGTCAGCGCGTCTCCCGCGATGGATCGCTGGAGGAATATACTGTCTCCACCGTGGCCGCCCATTACAGTCTGGGCGCCCGTGATTTTGCAGATCTCGATGAGTTTGGCGTCGGCGTCGGTTCCTAGCAGCTGCTTCGTTGGCCGCGCCAAGCGCGGCCCGCTCGCGGCGGCGCGAAAGCTGATGGTGGCCCGGTCAAAGGTCTGCTCGACGAGCTGGATGCCGGCGTGTGCTGATGCTTCACGCGCCAAGCCGAGTTCAAAGGCTTCATAGCCTCGGTTGACAAAATGCACTCCCAACACCCCGTTTTCGCTTGCCCGTCGCACAAGACCGGCGACGATCGAGGAGTCCAAGCCGCCCGACATCCTCACAAGGACGCTTCCGCCGGCGCGGGCCCATGCGCCGACACACCTTTCGGTGACTATTCGAAAGTCCTCTCGCGTTGCCTCGTACGATTGCAGGTTCGGGGCGCCACCAATCGCAACGGGATTCCACAGCGAGCTCGTCACGGGCCGATTGCTCGATCGCCAGGTCAACCGCTGCCCGGGGAGCAACTCCGTTAGTTCGCTAAGTCCGGTCCGCGTGTTGATGAAATGGTTTGACAGGAAGTAGGCGCGCACAGAGTCCCAATTGATTGAGAAGCGCACACCGTTCAATTCGGCAATGTCGTCTACGAACGAGCATAGCACATCAACGCCATTGACGTGCGTGTAGAAGCAAGGCGTAGCGCCACACGGATCGCGAAGGATATGAGTGAGGCGCGCATCGGGATCTTGAATGAAAGCGACGTAGTGGCCCCAGAAGCGAGAAAGGAGCTCTTGGCCGCCACTGACAACAACGCGGTCGGTCGTTTCCTGATCGAGGCGGAGTTGAGGCCCGTGTTCCTCGTATCCGGTCTCAAAGAGTGTTCCGACGACCACGCCTTTCCCATCCGTCAGCACGCTCAGGCGAGGGGTGCTGTCGGGGGGTGCGCTCGACAAGATTGTGAGGCCACGACCGGTGAAGGCCTCGGTCCAAGCCTTGGATTTGGCCATCAGCTGGGAGGTCCATCGCGATATACGTTCGGTGCGATCTACCCGCTCTGGATCCCATACGAATGCGATAAACCGATCCAAAGAACCCTGCGATTATGAGGGCAGCTCTCCCTACGCAAAGGAGAGCCAGACGCAGGCGTGAACGTACCCTACGGACCGACGGTTTTCGTCGTCGTTTCGATGATGGCGGAGGGGGATTCTAGTTAGCCGCGCGAGGACGCCGCCTCCCTACCTCCCAATCGCTGGATTTTTCTTTTTCTTCGATTCCTGCTGGTTTGAATTTTCTGTCTTCGGATTCCGTCATATGTGACTCCACAATCGGACCGGCAGCTGGGCTGCGCGATGCTGGGAGAGATGAGATGTCCTCCGATGCGACAAAGCTCAGTCGCCAGGATCAGGCCGCCAAATGGTTTGCGGCCGAGCGGGCAGGGGTCATGCTCGTCGAGCAGCGAGCTGAATTCGACGCATGGAAGGCTGACCCCCGCAACATGGCGGCGCTCGATGCCATGCGTGAGCTCTGGGATGATCTTGCCGTTCTGAAGGGTAGCGAGCCGACGCCGGCGAAGAAACCTCGGTCTCTGTTCCTTCCCGCTGCGGCGGCGGTAGCTGCCCTGCTGATTGGCGGGATTGCAACCGCCAGCCTGATGTCAGCTCCGGCGGACACACCAATCGTCACGGCTGAGGGTCAGCAGAAGACGCAGTCGATGCCGGATGGCAGCGTCATTGCAGTCAACGTCGCGTCGAACGTCAGCTACAAGTTTACGGAGACCGAGCGCCTTGTGACCCTTTCGGAGGGAGAAGCTGCGTTCTCCGTGAAGCCCGATCCGGACAAGCCTTTTGTCGTGCGTGTCGGCGGCCTTGAGGTTCGCGCCGTGGGCACCTCCTTCAACGTTCGGCAGAGAGACGGCGTGCTCCAGGTCTCAGTTAGTGAGGGGCAGGTCCAGCTCTGCCGCATGACAGGATCAGGGGAGTCGGTGATCGCGAATCTGAGCGCCGGCCAGTTACTGCGGCTCCCCGCATCTTTGCCCGTCGCCGCAACACCTCCGTCCCCCGTATCAATACCGCCCTCGCAGGTGTCCGAATGGCGCATGCGGGTGGTCACCTACGAGGACGCAACGGTTCGAGAAGTAATTGAGGATTTCAATCGATACTTCGACCGAAAGCTGCTGGTTGCTCAGCCTGAGCTGCTGGATCGACGCGTGACCATCCGTCTCCAGGTCGAAAATCGCGAGGGAGCGATCGATACACTCGCTGCCTTGCTCGACGCGCGGGTGATCAGAAGGAAGAATGCAGATTCGCTGGCCAACTAGCGCCGCATGAGTAGCTGTGTTTCCCCTCAAGGGAAGCACGCGCAGCTAGATGTCCACTTTCTCCGGAAGGCGTTTGACCAGGGAAGCGTACAGCTTCACAGGGTCGAGATTTAGTGCCTTCGCCAGCGCATAAAACTCTAGGACGTCGACACGACGCTGGGACCGTTCAATCAGGGAGATGAACTTTTGGTCCTTTCCAATCAGCTCTCCAAGCTGGGTTTGATTGAGACCAGATTTTCGCCGCGCAGAGATGAGGATGGCGACGAGATGCTTGTGAGCACCGGTGAATATCGATTTGGGCATGAAGGGCGTGCCGTTGTGAAACCGGCCGCCTAAGTAAATCCAATTATCGAGTACTCATTTTTTCCGTATTTCTCGAAGGTGTGTGCTCGCTAGATCTCAATCTCATCTGGCAGCAACTGAACAACGGCAGAGAACAGGTTGACGGGAGAAACGCCAAGAGCTTTGGCAAGAGCGTAAAACTCCAGAACGTCAACACGACGCTGCGCTTGCTCAATCAGAGATACGAATTTTTGGCTTTTACCAACGCGGGTGCCAAGCTGGGCCTGCGTAAGGCCGCTATTCTTGCGGGCGGCCTTAAGCACATCAACCAGATGCGTATGTGAGCCGCCGAACACGGACTTTGGCATCGCGGAGCCGAACCTCGAGATTCGGCTGCCTAACTATACGCGTTTTTCGCGTAGACATTTTTTCCGTATTCTCGCACTCTGCCCTGGGGCTAATATTTGGTCGGTCGTCTATGGCAAAATCAGACTCCATACCGGCGAGAAAGGTCGAACGGCAGCAAGCGATCGCTGGTGGTCGGCAGCCTACGACAACGGAACGCTCAGAATTCGATGCGCGTCTGGACGGCGCCTTCCGCAAGCGCAGGGCTATGTTGGGCGACGTAGGACAGAGAGTTGAGTCTCAGGACGAGGAAGACCTCTACCAAGACGCCTTCGTAAAGATGGTCGAGCGTTCGCGCTCCGAGAACATACCCAAGCTTGACAACCTGCTCCGGCACGTTGTCCGCTGCATCACAATCGATCGGTTCCGACGCAGGACCACACGTCTTACGTTCACATCCGACGAAGCGGGGAAAAACGCTGTGGACGCGGTCGCCGATCCTGAACGCCATGTAATAGGCGCCCAGCGCTTAAGGCGGGTTATGGCCGCAATCGATGCGATGCCGCCGAAGCGTCGGGAGGTATTCCTTCTGCATCGCGTGGACGAACTGACCTACGCTCAGATCGCGCGACGCTTGGAGGTCAACATAAAGACCGTGGAAAAACACATGGCCCTGGCCATGCGCCAGCTCTCGGATACCGACGATTGAGCTGACACCGGTCGAGCCTGCTTCATCGGAATGACGACGATCCAGATAGCGTGGCGAGCTAGGTTCAAGCTATGGCTGCGTCGTCCGAACTATCAAATCCTTCTGGAAACCAACTGGTGCTTGGCAGTGAAGTGTACTTTTGCGTCACCGAGGGCCAAGGCATTTTTCTGGATCTGAAGAGCGACGACTACAGCGCCATTCCACTCGTCATCAGCCCAGCGAACTGCGATGATCGTGATTGTGACGCCGCGATACGCGAAGGCTTTGAGGTACACCGACAGGACCTGCTCGACGCCCACCTCCTAAGGGAGGACGCGCAGGGCAGGGACAACTTTCAGGCCTTCAAGTCACTCCTGCGCCCGGTTGTGAATATCTTCCATCCCGACGATCAGCGCGCGTTCGGAATAGGGGGAAAGTTGGGGCAGGGTGTCCGGGTTGGAGTCGCTGACGTCCTGGACTTCTTCCTGGCTTCCTATCGTGCCTCACAACTTCTCAAGAAGCAGCATATCTACGACGTTGTTCACGGGGTGCGTCGTCGGAAAGCGGTTGCCGGCAAGGGGGCCAATGATCTTGATGCGCTCCGCGGGCACACTGCGATCTATCGCAAACTGAGGCCTTGGTATCCGCGAGGCTATCTGTGTCTCTACGACGGTTTGGCGCTGATTGAATTCTTGGCGCGACGAAAGTTGTTTCCAGCCTGGGTCTTCGGCGTTCAGGCGCAACCGTTCGGCGCGCATTGCTGGGTGCAGCAAGGTGATGTGCTTCTCAACGAGGCGACCGAATATGCAGGTCAGTTCACGCCGATCATGTCGGTGTAGGCTACAGCTTAGGGGCGTTCTTGGCGATCCGGGCCAGCAGATCGTCGAACGGCGGCTGGCCATTGTAGTACAAGGCTGACGTCGACGCGTACTCGCTGGCGTAAAGCTTTCGAATAGCAACATCGTTCAGGAAGAACGCTTCATTCGTCGCGATGTCCTGATTGTCGGCCGCTGGAAACCGATCCTGCTTGTGCTGCTCATAGGCCGCAGTGCCGATGAAAGCTTGGACCGACGCGTCGTCCAGCAGGCAATAGACGTCGTAGTAGTGCCGCATGAGGTTATTGGGCATGCCACCGCTGGCCTGCTGCTGCCGGTACTTGGGGGAAATTGTCTGCAGCTTTTCGACCAGCGTGTATCCGGGCTCGTAACAGGCAACGGCTAGGGCGCGATTGTCGGTGAGCTTTTTGATGCCGGACGAGACGGCGTGATCATAGGCCCAGGAAGAGATATCGCACTGCCGGTTGGGAGCGACGGTATCGAAGCCAACCTCCAGCAGAATGCCGTCCTTGATGCCGCCGGGCAGGGGGTGGGCGCCTGCGTAGTTCAACCGGATGCCGCCGCTTCGCGCCTTGTCGTCGTCGAAAACTTTGTCTCTAACGACAGAGTTCACGCTGGCGATTTTGATCTTGCTCGCCAAATCATCATAGAACGCGAACCGGTCAGCGATTTGCTAGGGCTTTATGTGATTTTTGCCGATCTTGAGGGTTGGAGGGGGCTCGATCCGGATATCGATGTCCTCGGAGAAGCGGTGGATCAGACCAAGGCCTTTTGAGAGCGACGTCCCGCCCTTCAGCTCGAACTTGTATTTCAATTGCTGCAGTCCCCACAGGGAATGCATAATCCAGTAGTCCTTCTCCACGAGTCCCGGATCAATCTTCAGCGTGTCGCCGACGACAGCGAGTAGATCGTTGAAGTCCGGTAGCTCGTGAAGAAAGGTCATGCGGCTACACTATGCGCTTCGTTCTCAAGTATCGGCGCTAGCAGATTGCGGACGCGAGACGAGTCGTAGTCATAAACCGCTTTTGCTAGGCGTTTGCGATCAAACTCCCGCGCGCGTGCAAGGGCGCGTTCGCGAACGGCATCGCGATCCTCCGCCAATCTTTCCAAATTGTGCAGCAGATCAACGAGAAGGAATTCCTCGCTGACCGCCTTTGGAAAGGATGGGCGACGGCGAAACTCAAATGGACGTCCATTGAGTTCGAAGTCGCCATGGCGCTTCCGATTGTAGACGACCGGTTTGTTGTAGAGCTGCGTCGTGCCGACACCGAGACCGTTATAGGCGTTCGGCGAGACAACGAGGAAGCGGTCGTCAGCCAGAAATGACTCGACCATTTCTTCCTGGTCGGCAGGAGCGGCGCCAAAGCGTGTCAGACGAGGCGTCATGTAGAGGCCCCCCGACACTTTCTTGAGCCGTCCTTCTTCGACGAGCTGATGCACATGGCGATCAACGGCGTTCGACCAGCGCGCCAGATCCTTGCGCCGGTAGACGCGGCCTGGCCGCAGTCGTTTTTTCAGTTCGCCTAGCGCCGACATGGCTTCGCTCCTTCGAATGGGAAGGTAGTGCGGTATGCCACGGTATGCAACAAGTTTTATTAAAAATCCATGCAGAACTGTGCCTGCGCGCAAGTAAGTCGCACCGCTTATTGATTGAAATAACGGTACTTTTGGTGAATCCCGCCCAAAACGGCGTGCGGCACACAGTTGGCACCTTGCGTACATGCAGGCGAGGGCAAAATGCTGGACAAGTCGAGTATCGAGGGATTTCTGTCCTATTGTGATAACGAGCGGCGGCTCTCGGCGCTCACAACGTCCGCTTACCGTTCCGATTTGGCGGACTTCCAGGCATTCCTGGCAATCAAGAAAGTTAGCGAGCCGTCGCTCGACGATCTCAAGCGCTACCTCGCAACGCTTCACGAAGATCGGAAGTTGTCCGTGGCTACCGCCAAACGGCGCTTTGCCACTCTGCGAGGGTACTTCCGGTGGCGCGCCAGGGAGTCAGGCTCGGACGATCCGCTGGCCGCATGGTCTCCCAAACTCAAGCGCCCAAAGCGGCTTCCAAAGGCCCTGACCAGCCGCGACCTACAGGCTTTAATGACGCGTGCGGAGTTGCGCGCCGAAAAAAGTCCGAAAGCGAAAGGCACGTTCCTCACGCTGATGCTGCTTGCCGGCACAGGCCTTCGCGTCAGCGAATTGTGCGCGCTCACGATGGAGGACGTGTCTGCCGATGGTCAGACAATCCGGGTGGCAGGGAAGGGAGCGAGAGACAGGATCGTCTACATCGCGAACCGCGACCTTGCGAAGGAGGTCCAAACCCTCAGGCTGGGACGGTTATCGCTAGACCGGCGCACCGGCCGCATGTTTCTAAGTTCGAAGAACACGCCACTGACGCCGGCAGCTCTGCGCGGCCAATTCAAGCGGCTCAATGCGTCGCTCGGCGAGCGGCGCAGGCTGACCCCTCACATGTTGCGCCATACGGCTGCGACCCTCTTGATTGAGAAGGGCGTCGATATTCGTTACGTCCAGCGCCTGCTCGGTCATGCGAGCATCGCGACCACCGAGATCTACTCTCATGTCGCCGACGAAGCGTTGAAACGCACTCTGGTGAAGGCTGACGTGATTGGCGGCGTTAGAGGAACGTCCGTCACGCGGCGCCAGCCGAAGGCCACCAAAGCGGCGTAGACAGGGCGTACGACCTCAATGCTCTCCGCTTGTGGCGCGTAGCGACAACTAGGAATTATGGGCTCAGAGCGCGACGAGGCCGCCGCTGTGCGAGCTGCTGCATCTTTGCTGTATGGCGAAGGTCAGGAAATTTGGGATGCGAGGGACGTCTGGAACAAAATTGAGCGACCCGAGATCGACCGCTTTTGCAGAAAGCGCCTGAGACCTTCGGCATCGACCTCTGGCAAGGTGCTGGATGTCGGCGCCGGACGTGATGGTTATGCGTCGCGAACCGCTGGCAGCGGCCTCGCGCCGTCTTCTCCGCCAGCGGCTCCCGCGAACACACCGCGCTGCGCCGCCTCACGCTTGCGCGGCATGCGGCCTGGTTTTGCCTCGGCGAAACTCTGGCCGATCCGGCGCACCTGGTCGCAAAGATGTTCCGCCATGGGCGTAAGCGGCATGTCATGGCGGCGAACGATTGAGGTCGTCACGCCCGGGATCTGCTCTTCCAGCTTCAGCGGCTCCAGGATCTCGGCGAACGGCGCGAACTCGAGCATGGTTTCCGGCAATACGGTAAGCAGGTCCGACGCCGCGATCAGAGGCAGCGTCGTGAGCGTCGCCGAGCCATGCACGACGATGTTGGCGTTTGGAAGGCCCAGGTCGGCGAGCATCGCGCTGAAATCCGCCTCGGTGTTGCGCGCTATATGGGTCGGCCTCAACCATTTGGCGTCCTTCAGTTCGGACAGGCGCCGGGCGTTGAGCAGGGGGTGCCCCTTGCGCGCCATCACCCGCCGCTGGTTGACGTACAGCTCCTCGACCATGAGGCGGATGCGCGACACGTTCGGGTCGATGGGCCCGACATAGAAATCAATGCGGCCATCCAGCAGGTCTTGCTCGACGGACTGGAACATGGCTTCGATGACCTTGATCACGGCGTCGGGAAAGCGCTTGCGAAAGGCCTGCACCGCGCGGGGCAACAGCACGATGCTCGCAGGCCCCGACAAGCCGAGCGACACCTGGCCGCTGGTGCGTCCCTTCAGCTGCTCGATCTCGTCGGTCGCGCGCTGCAGTTCGGCGCGGATGGCTTCGGCCCGGCGCAGGAAGGCGGCGCCAATGGGCGTTACCCGCACGCCCTTGGCGGTACGCTCGAACAGGGATACGCCAAGCTCGCGTTCGATCTCGCGTATACTGCGCGTGATGGCGGGTTGCGCGATCTTGAGATGACGTCCGGCCGCGCGCAGGCTGCCGCACTCGGCCACCGCCAGCACGGCCTGAAGTTGAGATAGCTTCATGCTCTCACCGCGAGTACGAGCAGGCGAACGCGAGGTAGCGATGCTGTATTGATATCGCTACTCCCTGCGCGCCTTTCCTTCAAGGTCCGCCATCAGGCGTCGTCGGCGGCGAAAGTCGTACGCGCCGCCGAAGGCGCTTCGCCCGGCTGCGTGCGCCCCGTCAGCAAGACCAGTCCCGCGACGACGGCGCAGGCGCCGAAAGCCGCTGACGCCGTGTCGCGGCCGAGCCCCGAGGCGAACATCCATCCCGCAAGCAGCGGCGCGATCGCGCTGCCGATCCGGCCAATGCCGAAGACGAAACCGCTGCCAGAGGCGCGGGCGTCATCGGGAAATGCGCGCGCGACCACGCCATACATGCCCGCCGCGCTCGAGAACAAGAAGAACCCACAAGCTGCCGCCGAGGCGACCTGCACGCCAAGGATTGCAGGCGCGTATCCGAAGTACGCCGTCGCAAAGCCGAGTCCAATGATCGCTGTGACTGTTAGCCGGTTGGGGCCCAGCCGCCGGGCGAATGCACCCAGCAGCAACCCGCCCGCTATGCCCGCAAGACTGGCGGACGATGAGACGAGGCTCGCCGTCGATGGAGCGAACCCGAGGTCGGCGACCAGCTGCGGCATCCAGCTCAGCACGTAATAGCTCGAGAACGCCAGGAGCAGGTTGACCAGCATGACCCGCATCGTGTTCGCGACCTTGGCGCCGGAGAAGACGGCCGCATAGCCCGATCGCGCGCGCGCGCTTGCGGGCGGCATCGCGTCCATCGCCGGCTGGCCGCATCGCTTCAGCACTCTGTTGATGCGGGGCAAGGCGCCGGGGCGCCCACGCGCGAGCAGGAAACTGGGCGACTCGGGCAGCCAGAGCGCCACCGCCGGAAGCAGGACCAGTGCGACAACAAACCCTGCGAAGAAGACCGCGTGCCAGGTCGCCACGCCAAGCAACCACGCCGCGAGCAACCCGCCCAGGACGCCTCCTGCCGGATAGCCCATGGCAACCGCGGAAAGCGCAAAGGCGCGCCACCTGGCGTTCGAGAATTCGGAGGTGATGGAAACGATGAGCGCGACGCAGGCCCCGATGCCGACGCCGGTGAGCACACGCCATCCCGCCAGCTCGCCAAGCGATCCCGCTCGCGACGACAACAGCATGCCAACGGCCATGAGGACCAGGCTGAGCAGGACCAGGCGTCGCCGTCCGATAAAATCCGCGATCGGTGCGAGCAGCAGTGAGCCGGCCGCCATCCCCATCAGGCCGCTGGAGAGCAAGACGCCCAGCGCTTCCTTTCCGACCTTCCAGTCTTGCGCAATCGCGGGCGCGGCAAACGTGACCGACAGCACGTCATAGCCGTCCAGCGCGGAGATCAGGACGGCGAGCGTGACCGCGGCCAACCGCCCCGAATTCATGGGCGCTTCGTCAAGGCGACGTCGAACCTGATCCGCATCGATCAGATTGGCGCCCGCTGGCCCGCTTAAATGGACCATGAATTCCTCCAAATGCGCCCGCTGTCGCCGTCACCGGCTCCGAGCTTTCTGTCTCCTGCTGGTGTGGCGCCCCGGGTTATGGGGAAACAGACTGCGATTCCGATGTCGTGATGCCGAATCAGCATCGCACTGCGAGGCTTGGTATCTTTCGGAGGCAGGAGGTTCCGGGACCATGCGCCAGAACCGTCCAGCAGAAGCGGAAAAGGCAGAGGACCCCATGGCAGATAGCACAGACGACAACAGCGAGCCGAACGCGCCCCGGCGCGACGTCCTGAAAGGCATTCTTGGCGCGCCCGTCGTCGCGGCGTTTGCATCGCCCGCGTTCGCGTCCCCCAACGAACAGCCGCCCACAGACGTGTTCAAGCCGCACGCGTATTCCGAGCAGACCGTCGATCTCGGCGAAGTGAAGATGAATTACGTCGTCGCCGGCTCGCCCTCGAAACCGGCGATCCTGATCATCCCCGCGCAGACGGAATCCTGGTGGGGCTACGAAAAGGCGATCAAGGTTCTGGAGAAGGACTTCCAGGTCTACGCCGCGGACCTGCGCGGGCAGGGGCGCACGACATGGACCCCGCGGCGCTACACGCTCGACAACATGGGCAACGATCTCGTCCGCTTCATCGACATCGTCATCAAGCGGCCCGTCATCACAACCGGATGTTCCTCGGGCGGCGTCCTGTCCGCCTGGCTGTCGGCTTGGGCCAAGCCGGGGCAGATCCGCGCCTCGCACTACGAAGATCCGCCGCTGTTCGCGTCGGAGACAGAGCCGCTTTACGGCCATTCGATCAAGCAGGCGGCGGGGCCATTCCTCGAAGCGTTCGGCATCTACCTTGGTGACCAGTGGCGCGTGGGCAATGTGCCGGGGCTGATCGCGGCGCTGCAGAAACTCGGCCGTGGCGCCCCGCCGTCGCTGGGCGCCGGTGCGCCGCCGCCCGGGCTTGGCGGATCGCCGGCCAGCCTGCGCGAATACGATCCCGAATGGGGCCGCTCCTTCGTGCAGGGTCTCGTGGCGCGCAGCTGTCCGCATGACGTGATGCTCGCGCAAGTGAAGGTCCCGGTGATGTTCACGCATCACGCGCGCAGCATTGATCCCAAGACGGGCGGGCTCGTGGGCGCCATCTCGGACTTCCAGGTGGAGAAAGTGCGCGAGCTGGTGACGTCCGCAGGGCAGAAGTTTGAACTGGTGGACTGCCCGGATGCGGCCCACACCATGCACGCCGCAGAGCCGGAACGCTTCGCAAAAATCCTGGGCGACTGGGCGAAGAAGCAGGCCTGATGGTCTCGGGTGGGGCGCAGAACAGGTCGACGTGGCGGTCACCGAGCCACGGCGGCGCCTTCCGCTATTTCAACTGTGTGGCCCACGCCGCAAGCAGCTTGTGAGGTTCGCCTGCGCCAAAGATATACCGGTCCGGCCGCACCAGCACTGCCTCGACCGCGTGTTTGTCGAGCCAGCGAAGCAGTTGGTCGCGGTAAGGATCGAGGCGTATGTCGGCAAGTGCAAACCCGCGCGGTCCTCCTGCGACCGTGGCGACGGCGGTGCGCGCGATCAGCCACGCCCCGGCCCCAAGCGCGTCGTCAAACCGTTGCGAGCTTGCCGCTCCGGACACGAACTGCGGAAAGTATGCTCCAGCCGGCGGTCCGCCCATGATGCACCCCGCCGCCATCGGCGGATTGGCTGGCGCATGTGGTGCGGCGCCTGTCGCCGCCCGCGCTGCGAGCATCTGCTGGTCGCGCACGCGCGCAGCCGCCGGATCGGTAATGCATACCGTTCGGCCCATCATGATGGCTGTGCCGATGATGGCGCGGATATGCGGTTCGCGCTCCAGCTGGTAGGTGTCGAGAAGACTATCGTTCGCGCCGCGTTTGATAGCCGCAAGCTTCCAGGCAAGATTGGCAGCATCGCGCAGGCCCGAGCACAGACCCTGTCCCGCAAACGGCGGCATCAGGTGCGCCGCATCGCCCGCGAGCAGCGTCCGCCCCTTGCGCCAGGCCTTGGCGACCTTGGCGTTGAAGCGATAAACCGCCTTGCGCTCGAGGTTGATCGCGCCCTCGACATTCCATGGAGAGAGCAGCCCCGCGATGACTTGGTCGTCGAGCATCTGTTCCGCCGTCTCGCCGGGTTTTAACATGAATTCCCACCGATGGCGCCCTGACCCCATCAGCACGCAGGTCGTCGGCCGCGCCGGGTCGCAGATCTGCAGGTTGATCTTGGGCAGGCGTTCGGCATCGCGCACCAGCGTGTCGATCACCAGCCACGGCTCATCGAACTGCAGGTCGTCGAGCTCGATGCTAGCCGCCTCGCGCACCGGGCTGCGCGCCCCATCACAGCCCACGACAAAGCATGAGCGCACGCTCTGTTCGCCATCTGCCCCGCGCACGCGGCTGACGACGGTGTCGCCGTGCTCCTCCGACGAAACCCACGTGCACGATGTCTTCAGCCGGAAGTCGGGAAGCTGCATTGCCGCCTTGCGCAGAGACATCTCGATGGATGGCTGGTGGATCATGTTGCCGCCCGACCAGCCGCCCGGTCCCAGCCTGTCCGCGCCCTCGAAGCGCAACAGCACCTCACCATCCGCATTGAGGAAGTCGTATCGGTTTGGTGTCCGGCTGGACGCCGCGACTTCATCGGCAACGCCAATCGCCTGGAAAATCCGCATGATCTCGTGATCGACATGCGCCGCGCGCGGAAGCGGGTAGATGTCCGCCTCCTTGTCGATCACCAATGCGGTCACGCCCGCCTGGGCGAGCAGGGCGCCCAAGGAAACGCCGACCGGCCCTGCGCCAACGACGAGGACGTCAACTTCCACGTCGCCCACCATGACTTAACCCTCGGCCGCCAACGCGCCTTCAATGACGCCAAGGCTGTCGATCTCGCACCGCACGACGTCTCCCGCCTTGAGGAACTGCCGCGGATCCATCGCTGCGCCGACACCGCCGGGCGTGCCCGTGAAGATCAGGTCGCCGGGCTCCAGCGTCATCGCCTGGGACAGATGCGCAATCTGCTCCCATAGATTGAAGACCAGATGCCGTGTGTTCGACTCCTGCCGCTTCTGTCCGTTCACAAAGCAGCGCAAGCCAAGCTCATGTGGATCGCCAGCCTCGTCCGATGTGGTGATCCACGGGCCGATCGGGCCGTGCGTATCGAACGATTTTCCAAGACTCCATTGCGGCGTGCGGTGCTGCCACACCCGCTCGGTCACATCGTTGCCGACGCAATAGCCGAACACATGCTTGGACGCATTTTCCTTCGCAATGTGCCGTCCGCCTTTGCCGATGACAGCGACCAGCTCAACTTCATAGTCGACCATCGGCCCGGTTTTCCCGATCAGGATCGGATCGAATGGTCCGTTGACCGATGTGACCGCCTTGGTGAACCACACTTGGCTCTTCGGTGTTTCCATCTTGCTCTCGGCGATATGGTCGGCGTAGTTCAACCCGATCGCGAAGATCTTGCCGGGCCGCTGCACCGGGGCCAGCAGGCGGACGTCCGAAAGCGGAATCCGCTTGCCTGTCTGGGCGACACCCTTCAGTGCGCCGACCTGGCTGTCCCAGTTCGCGATCAGGTCGATCATCGAGCCCGCGTAATTCGCGGCCACGATTTCCTTCCCTATGACGACCCCGATGCGCTTCGCGCCGCCATATTCGAACGTTGCGATCTTCATTGCTACTTCGCCTGCATTGAAGGGTGATGCGGACCCCACTGCACATCGAGAAGTTCCTGCAGCGGCGTCACGCGCGATCCGTCCGCGACGGCAAACTGGTCGCCATCGGTCCAGTGTTCAAGTTCGTGGCCCCACGGATCTCTCCAGTAATCGAAGATCTGGCTGCCTAGCACGTGGCGTCCGATGCCCCACGCCGCATCCCGTCCGGCTTGCTTCAGGTGATAGTGCCCGCACATCAGGTCGTCCAAGCCGGCGACCTCGAACGCAGCATGATGGAAACGAGGCGCGCCCGGTCCCTGTAGCAGGAACAGCGTGTGATGATCCGTCGGCGTGTCGCCGCGATCACAGCGCATGAAGGCGGCGATCGAGAAGCCGGGCCCCGCCTCGATCTCGTCCGACGTGATAAATCCGAACCGCGACTTGTACCAGGTTTCCGACCTCCGGAAGTCGGTCACTTCCAGCACGCTATGCCCGAGCCGCACCACCGTCGAAGCGCCACGCGCCAGCCGCAGCGCCTCGCGCATACGCGGCTGCGCATAGGCGTCGTTGTGCGGTGGATTGTCGGGCAACGGCAGCGGCTCTGCCGGGGTTTGGCCCGCCACGACCTCGACGCGGAAACCGTCGGGGTCCGTGAGCTTCACGACGTAGCCGCCGCCCGGCGCATCGAACGGCTTCATCTCGACGTTCTCGCTGGCGGCAAGGCGTTCAAGATCCGCCACGCTGGACGCGCGCAGGCCCAGCGCAAGGAAGGCGGGCTCGCCGGGCGATGTCGCATGGACGAACGGGGCCATGCCGGTCCCGCGTGCGTAGAGATCTCCATTCGCCCCCACAAACGGCGTCAACCCGAAATCGACGAGAAACGCCTTCATCGCCTCCGCGTCGGGCGCGCTGAAGCGGACATGGGCAACGTCTTCGATCTTAATGACGCTCACGGGCGGGTATCCTGTTTTCGGGCTGTGACAATTTCTTCAGCGGCTTCTGGGCGAGGGGAGGAAGCTCGGTCCGGCTGATTTTTCTGGCGTTGGTTCGTGCGACACCACCGGCGCGCAGGAAGAACTCCGCGGTCAGGCTTCCCGCGCTGCGCCAAGTCTGCTCGCCATGGATCACGGCGTTCATGGCCGCAAGTGTCGCGCCGTTCAGCATCGTTATAAGAGCGGGAACGGCGCTGAGCTCGGCCGTGAATTTCCCCCGGCTGATCGCCTGCTGTATGTCGCGTGCAGGCGGTTCGGTCATCAAGTTTTGCAGCGCCGTGTGCGCCAGCGCGAACCGCACGAGAAACCGTCCCCAGTCTTGGTCCTCGTGCGCTCGCCGCACGAACAGGCGAACCCCAGTCGCAATGCGCGCCACCGGGTCGCGAAGGTCGCCCATCGATGCTTCGGTGCGCCAGATCATCTCGTGCGCTAGCGCGCTTGCGATCTCGCCGAACAGGTTCTCCGGCTGGCCGACGTTGTTGTAGATAGTGCCACGCGCGATACCCGCCGCATCGGCCAGGTCGCTCACCGTCACTGCATTCGCGCCGCTCTCAGCAAACAATCGCATCGCCGCGCCGTAGATGCGAGCCTTGGCGCCGCCGGCGCGCACTCCTAAAGCTGTTGCTGCCGTCATGATGATGCAATATTGAACAGAGGTGTTCAACTGTCAATCTGACCGGCACGGAGGAAGATCGATGATCAAGGGTGGGATCTGGTGGATTACGGGCGCTTCGTCCGGCCTCGGTGCATCCATGGCGAAATCCTTCGCGGCCGCTGGGGCAAATCTCATCCTCTCGGGCCGCAACGAGGCGGCGCTGAAGAGTGTCGCTGCATCCTGCGAAACGGAATCGCTGGTCCTGCCGTTCGACACCATCGATTTCGACGCGCTGCCCACCATTGTCGACAAGGCATGGTCCTGGGCCGCCGAGCGCGGAAAAGGTGTTACCGGCCTCATCAACAACGCCGGCGTCTCCCAGCGTTCGCTCGCCGTCGACACCGTGTTCGACGTCTACCGCCGCATTATCGATGTCGACCTGCTTGCGCCGATCGCGCTGACGCAGGCCGTGCTGCCGAGGATGGTCGCCGTTGGAGGGGGTCACATCGTCGCTGTCTCCAGCGTCGCGGGCCTCATCGGCGCGCCGCTGCGTAGCGCCTACTCCGCCGCGAAGCACGGGCTGGTGGGCTATAACGACGTCGTGCGCGCAGAAACCGATCATCTCGGCGTGAAGGTGCTGGTCGTTGCGCCTGGCTCTATCCGTACCAATGTCTCGAAAAACGCGCTCGGAGCGACGGGGCAGGCGCGCGGCTACAGCGATGACGTAATCGACCAGGGCATGGACCCCGACATAGCCGCAACCCGAATCCGCGAGGCGGTGGAAGCCGGCACGCGCGAACTCGTGCTCGCCGAGGGCATGGAGGCGGATCTTGTTCGCCTCCGGCGCGCAGATCCAAACGCGCTGTTCGACACGGCTGCTCGGATGATAGCGCAGGGTTACGCTGCGAAGATGGGCGCCTCGCGGCCGTCCTGAAATTCGACCTTCAGCGTTTATGTCAGCGTTCGCAGGGCGCATGCGTAGGCAAGCTAGGACTCTCCCGGGTGCGGCCGGGAGAGAACAAGCCGCGTCGAGTGATAACGACACTGAACCAGGCAGGCGAACATCCGGCCGATGTGGCTGGTTGATGTGAATTGAGCATCAGCGGTTAAATTTTGGCATCCTTAGTCATCGGCAGCGACGAGCTATGAACCCTCATCCGGATCTGCCTGCGAAGACGGGCGTCGGTAGGGAGAATTACATGCTGCTTCGCCAACACATCTGGTCGTTGCTTGCAACGACGTCCGTCATCACGTGCGCGGCGCAAGGCGCGGCCTTCGCACAGACATCCGAACCGCAAGCAGAGCAGGAGCGCAGCGACGTCGTCATCGTGACGGCGCAACGGCGCAGCGAGGATCTGCAGGACACGCCAGTCGCCGTCACTGCCTTGACGGCTGACTCCCTTGAGCAGCTTAACGTCTCCAACACGGCAGACTTGATGCAGGTCGTACCCAGCCTGCAGGTCAGCACGCAGACGGCCGGCAATGGTGGCGGCTCAGCCACTTTCTTCCTCCGCGGCATGGGTCAGCAGCGCTCCGGTAATGGCTCGGAGCCGGCTATCGGCGTTTACGTCGACGACTTCTATTATCCCTCGCTGCAGGGCAACCTGTTCGACATCATCGACGTCAGCCAGGTCGAGGTCCTGCGGGGTCCGCAGGGCACGTTGTTTGGCCGCAACACCATTGGCGGCGCGATCCGCTACACCACGCGCGAGCCTGAACTCGGCGAGTTTGGCGTCAACGCCAAGGCCACGCTGGGCACATTCAACCGCATGGACGTCTCCGGCGCGATCAACGTGCCGCTGGGCGACATCGCCGCGCTGCGCCTCACAGCCGGTAGCAACGCGCGCGACGGCTATGTCCACGTGCAGAGCGGCGGGAAAGATGCGGGCGGGACGACGACGGACGTTCTCCGCCTGCAGCTCAAGGTCGAGCCTACCGATTACCTGCGCATCGATATCTCGGGCCAGACCTCGTCGTCACAACTCGACGGCTTCACGTACACCGTTCCTGGTCCGTTGACCCCCGTGCCCCCCGCGCCGGGCGCGACCCCTACGCTGCCCTTCATTTGGAACGCCACCGTCGCCCCACGCATCGGCGCGCCGCGCTACACCGACGCCCTGAAGTCAACGTGCTTCTATTGCGAGCCTGGCACGGGCCGTCGCGAGTTCGCCAACACCGACTATAGCAACGCCTTTGCGACCATTGCCTGGGACATCTCGGACGACCTTACGCTGAAGTCGCTTACCGGCTGGCAAAAGATCAAGACCCTCTCCAGCTCTGATCTCGACAGCACCCCACTGCCGATCTTCCTCGGCGGCATCGCCCGCAGCTCTACCGAAGCCTTCTCGCAGGAATTCCAGCTTAACGGTCAGGCGATCGACGATCGCCTGAACTATGTCGGCGGCGTGTACTATTATACCCAGCTGGACCCGTCCTACCTCCCTGTCGCCCGCAACGTCACACTCGGAGCCCCTGCATCTAACATCACGCTGGAGGACCGCAAAACCATCTCGATGGCGGCCTACATCGATGGTTCGTTCGACATCACCGACCAGCTCTCCGTGCTCGCCGGTTTCCGTCACAGCGAGGATCGCAAGAAGGTCTACACCTCTACCGAGGCGCGCGCCCTCCTGTCCGCACTCGAAAAGAAATTCGCGAGCGATACCTATCGCGTTGGCCTCATGTACGACTGGACGCCGGACTTCATGACCTATGCGAACGTCGCCACCGGATTCCGCGCTGGCGGATTCAACCCGTACAACGCGCTGCTTACACCGGCGAACCAGCCCTTCGATCCCGAAGAGTCCACCAGCTACGAAGTCGGCTCGCGGATGCAATTTTTCGATGGCCGCCTCACGTTCAACCCGACGGTGTTCTATGTCGATTGGGACAAGATCCAGGTGCAGTCGGTACGGATCATCGACGTCAACACTGGCGCGGGCGCTGTTGTCCTGCAGAACGCCGGTACCGCGCGTTCCAAGGGCGCGGAGCTTGAATGGTCTGGCGAAGTCACGGATGATTTCCGCCTGTTCGGCAGCATCGCCTATCTTGACATCAAATACCTGGACGTCGGCAGCGCCCAGGGCATCACGCTCGCGACCAAGCCGCAGCGTGCGCCGGAACTGACTTATTCGGTCGGCGCCGCACACACCTTCACACTGGGCGATGGCGGCCGCATTGTCTCGTCGCTCAACTACGGCTTCCAGGACGACCAGTTCTCGACGCCCACCGATTCCGACAAGTTGCTGCTGCCCTCCTATGCGCTGCTCAGCGCCCGGATCGAGTTCACCATTCCCGACGAGCACCTCAGCATCGCCCTGTTCGCGACCAACCTCACGGACGAAGAGTACTATGTCGGGGGTGTGAACTATTACTCGAACGTCGGCGCCGCTCACTACGATGTCGGGCGCCCCCGCGAAATCGGCGTCACCGCCCAATTCAAGTACTAGGGGCGGCCGGAAGGGTTGGATACGGTGTCTCGCGCCATGTCCAACTCGCTCCCGCACTTCGAGAACTGAATGCCAGCAACCTGCGACGCGGTCGTCATCGGCGCCGGCGTCAACGGCCTGTCGCTTGCCCTGCGGCTGCGGCGCGCTGGCCTGCGCACGCTGGTTGTCGAGCAGGCGGCCTTCGTTGGCGGCATGGCGAGGACCGAGGAACCGCTCCTTGCCGGCTTCCGGCACAATCCGCACGCCAACTACCTCGCCTACGGCGCCGTCAACCCGCTTGAGCGCGCATTCGATTTCGCGAGCGCCGGTCTCGTCACGTTGACCCCGGAAGCCCAGCACGGCCTCTGCTTCGCCGACGGCCGCCCGCCGCTCATTCTCTACCGCAACGACTTGACGCAGCGCTCGGGGGAAAGCCTTCGCCAGTATTCCGATCGCGATGCGCACACGTATGTCCGTCTCAAGGGCGCCGCGAACGCGCTCAGCCCCGTGATGGCGAAAAGCCTCTATTCGCCGCCCGCGCGCGAATCGGCGTCTCGCCTCGTCGCGGCGGCTGATCACATCTTCGGCGGCGCGCTTAACGACCGTTCGGCCCGTGATGTCATCGACACGCTGTTCGAGGCCGACGAAGTGCGATCGCTGTTCTATCAACTCGCCGCCGAGACAGGTCTGTCGATCGAGACGCCCGGCAGCGGGGTCGGCTTTCTGACGTTCACCCTGTGGCTGGTCGGCCAGCTGCGCCTGCCTGTCGGCGGCATGCGAGCCTACGCCGACGCCATCGCCGAGACGGCGCGCCGGGAAGGCGTGGAATTCGCGCTTGATGCTCCGGTCGAAAGCATCACCTTGCAGGCGGGCAGGGCCGTCGGCGTCACACTTGCCGGCCACGGCCATGTCGGCGCCCGCGCCGTCGCGTCTTCCGCAGGCGTCTACGCTACGCTGGCCGGCATGGTCCCCGACGCGGCGTTCAGCGCACAAGAGAGCGCCCGCATCCTCGCTTATGCCGCTACCGAAGGTCCAACCCTCGCAACTCTCATCTTCTGCCTCAGCGCGCCGCCTGCCTACAGTTCGGCGCGCTGGAACGCCGACATCGACCGCTGCTTCCGCACCCTCGTCGGCTACGGCGGCGCGCGGGAAACACTGGCGCACCTCCGCGACATCGAGCGTGGCATGCTGCCGCCGCCCTCGGCCGCTCTGCGCGTCAACAGCCTGTGGGATCCCTCGCAAGCGCCGGCGGGCCGCCACGTCGCGGGCGGCGACGTGCTGATGCCGGCGCCCAGCTCGTTCGACCCGTCCGACTGGGAGGCCGTGTCGGCAAGCTTCATCGAGGCTTTCATCGAGGTCTGGGGAAGCCATGCGCCGAACATGACGCCCGACACCGTTCTCGCTGGCCGGTTTATGCCGCCGGAGCGCTATGATCGCGCGCTCCTGCTGGGCGAGGGGACAGGTCAGTACCGCACGGGGATCGAACGCCTCTATCTCTGCGGCGCCTCCACCTGGCCAGGCGGCGGCGCTCACGGCGCCTGCGGTTACAATGCGTTCGGCGCCATCGCAGAAGACCTTGGCCTCAAGGCGGCCACGCGCCGCGACTGATGCCGGTACGCGATCACCCTGCTGCTTGTGTCATCGCGACAGGGATGCACGCGGGGCCCACCTTGGCTAAAACACGAGCCGGCTGGGAGAAGACAGAATGACCACGGATCGTCGCAAGTTTCTGGGTGTCATGGCCGGCGCCGGGGCCGCCGTCGGCGCTGCGGCCCTGGCAAGTTCCAAAGCCCTCGCCCAGCAAGTCACCCCGCAGGCGCCTCAGGCCCCCGTCTATCCCGATCCGCCACCCGCCGCGCCCGGCCCAATCCGCATTCCCGTTCCCGGCAGCGTTGCGCCGTTGAAGAACAAGACCGACTACGAAGCCCTGCGCCAGAAGCGCATCGCCGAAGTCGACGACGAGACCCGCTATATCAACTTCCGCGACATCCCACCGCCCAGCCGTGCGCCGATGCCGGAAGGCGGCCTCGCACCGGGCGTCAAGGCGTACAACGTCGATGTCGACGGTGCGGACGGCAAGTTCCCCATGCGCATCTATATGCCAGACGGAGCGAAGAAACCGATCGGCATCTACCTGCATACTCATGGCGGCGGCTGGGGTGGGTTCGAAGGCTTCGACCCGCGTCAGGATGCAACTAACTCGGGCTATGTGAAGGACTGGGGCTGCGCGGTCGCCGCACCTGACTTCCGCGTATCTTGGGACGCCAAATTCCCAGCCTCGATCGACGATTGTTTCGCGGCCTACAAGCATCTCCTCGGGCACGACAAGGCGCTCGGCATCGACAAGACCCGCATCGGCATCGGCGGCGGCTGCACGGGCGCCAACCTCGCAACTGTCATTGCCCTGATGGCGCGTGACGCCAAGGTCCAGAAGCCGGCGATCCAGTGGCTGTGGTCCGGCGTGTTCGACACCCGCAACAACACGCAGTCCTACGACGAGTTCGCGAAATACAGCCTGCCGCTAGCCATCGCCGACACGGTAACAAACTTCTACCTGTCCAAGCGCGAGGACGTCTACGACTGGCGCTCTTCGCCCATCCTCGCCAAGACGATGAAGGGCTTGTCCCCGGCGTTGATCTGGGCAGGCGAATGGGAAGTGCTGCGCGACGAAAGCCAGCAGTACTACAATCGCCTGCGCGATGCCGGCGTCGACGTCACCTACATCGAAGGCCCGCAGCAGCCGCACGGCGGCATCTATTCGATCAACCCAGTCACTGGACAGCCGACTAAGTACTCGCGCGAGACCGTGCCCCTGATCAACAAGATCATGCGCAGATACATCGGCCCCCGGTGAGATACTGAGTCTTCCGGAGTCGAAAGAGGAGGCGGCGGCTGGCGAAATACCCAGCCGCCGCTTCCAGTTCAGGGAGAGGTCAGGGATAGAAAACTCTAGGCGGTGGTCATGGCGTTGCGGACAACAGCGCTTTCCATCCCGCGTGCTGCTTGCGCGGTCGCCATCTGCAGCACTGCGCTGCCTGGCCACGCGTCTCCACGCCACGCCACATTCTGGTCCGGCCGAATCAGCGCCAGTTCGCTTTCATACAGGGCTGCAACACGCGGCTCGTCGATGCGCACGGTCTTCAGCGGAATTCCCAGCGCGCGCGCATCTGCCGTAGCGCGTTCGAAGCTGGCCGTGGACGCTTCGCCAAAGCCCAGCAGGGTGAACCCTTCGCCAAACGTGTCGTAGAGCGAGCGTCCGTCGGTCAGCCATGCATGCGGAGCCAGCGACCCCGGCCGCGCCGATGGAATGTAAACGCCCTCAGGCCATTCGGGCGGCGCGCCTGGCTCATGCGCCACGATCGGTGAGCCCTCGTAGCAGTATCCCAACATGACGCCCAAGGGACGAAACTCGCGGAGACGCTTTGTCGCGAGGTCCGCGCCCAACTGCTCGCGCAATGCCGCACCCTCCGGCGTGTCGGCTTCCAGCTCCGGTCGCACCAAGTGCAGCGCCAGCGTGGCATGGTTTGCCAACGCCGCGTCGATCACCTGGCCATGCACCGGCCGACGCTCAACTTCGTAGGTCGCCAGCAATCCGTCGCCACCCCATCCCTGCAGCGTTGCGGCGAGCTTCCATCCGAGATCGACCGAATCCGATATGCCCATGTTCATCCCGTATCCGCCGGTCGGTGGATGCAGGTGGCAGGCGTCACCAATCAGGAAGATGCGCCCGTCGCTGTACTTGTCTGCGATGAAGTGACTGGCCGCCCATTCGTCGGCGCTCAAGACCTCGTAGGGCAGATCGATCCCTGTCGCCCGACGGATCAGATCCGCCGCCGCGGCGTTGTCGAGACGCACGATATCGGGAACCTTCGCCGGCATGAAGTACCACAGGTCGTCCTTGTCCATCGGGCCGATCAGGCCTGCGACTTCCGAGTTGATCTGCCAGTACATGATCCCGGGGCCATGCGGGTTTCGCTCCGCCAGGCCCGGCGCGCGGAACACAATGTTGTAGGCGTGCGCCAGCCCGTAGACGCCCTCCATCTTCGCGCCAATCAGGTCGCGGACCGCACTCCGGCCGCCATCGGCGCCGACAAGATACTGGCATATGAACTCCGCCTGGCCGCCGCCGGCGAGGTCGCGCACCCAGCAGCTCACGCCCGTTTCAGTCTGGGTTGCGCCGAGGAACTCGTGATTGAACAGCACACGCACTGACGGCAGCGACATGGCGCGGTTCCGCAACACCTCCTCGACGCGATACTGCGGAACCCACTGCGCATGTTCCGAGTAGAGCTCGTTCCGCTCCGGTGAGCAGTTGAACGCGTTCTCGATCATGGTGAGGCAATAGCCGGACAGCCGCGTAACGAAATAGACGTTGGACGGGAAGTCGACCCCGAACGGCGCCACGGCGGCCAGGTCGTCCGCGATCCCCCAGCGCCGCATGTGCTCGCGCGTCCGAGTATGGGTCGTCTTGGCGCGCGGCGCATACCCCACGCGGTCATTCCGTTCGACCACCGTGCAGGCGATGCCCCGGCTTCCCAGCTCAACCGCTAGGGCCAACCCCGCCGGGCCCGCCCCGCTGATCAGGATTTGCGCGTTGTGGGCCGTTACCGAGTTGTTTGCCATGCCATCTTCGCCAGTGTTACTCGGTCGCAACCCTACCGGCTCATTCGACGTGGAGGTGATGGCAAACTGCGTGGAACGATACAGTCGTGTTATCTCCCGAACGCCGTGGCCTCCCGGGTTCCAGCTCTCAAAGACACAATGCCATAAAGGGGATTGTCAGGTTATCCGTCCGCGCCAGGCACGTGGTAGCGCTCAAGCGGCCGCTGCAGCCCAGACGGAACCGCCCTTGCCCGGAAGATCCGCAGCGTCGGCCGGCTGACCATGTTGGCGCTGAAAATGGAACGCGTTGTAGATCGCGGCGTGCGTGGTGAGGAAGCGCTGCGCGGAAGGCAGGGACTTGAACCCTAGCATCTTGCGCTCCCGCCGCCGGATCTGGCGATGCGAGTTCTCGGCGCGGTTGTTCTCGCGAAGCCGGCCTGGCCGATGGCAATCGTTGAGCCCCGGCATCCGCAGCGCAGAGCCGTACGACGCCAGGCCACCGGTGACGATGCTCTCTGGCTCGACCCCTTGGCTGCGGAGCAGAGGCTTCAACAGTTTCAATGCAGCGCCAGGGTTGCGGCGCATTTGAACGGCCAGGTCCATGACCTCGCCTTCGATTCTTGTTGACCCAACAACGCACGGTCTCGTAGCTCGCCTCGATCCGCTCGACATTCGTTTCGTGTAGAAGCTGCTGGTCACGCCAGCATTGCTACGACCAAGATCTATACGCATGTTGCCGATGAGGCGCTCCGACTCTCTCTCGCGCAGATATCCTCGGATCCGTGACTGGAAACAGAAGGCGACAGAGACCGGGGGTAGGGAGCGCCAACCGCAAGGCGATGTTCGCATAACTCCGAATTATGCGCGCATCGGTCCCCGATCGGCACGGGCCCTTCGGAAGAGATACAGATTGGCCATTCGCCATCCGCCACCAGCTGCTGGCGGACCTTCTGGTGTTTATTCTGTCGCCCAAATCCTCGCACCCCAAGCTGCTCAGCTTGAACGGCCCATCCGGCAGTGGAAAATCATTCCTCGCGCGAGAACTCTGCGCAGCCTGGGCCAATAGCTCGGAGAATGCGCTTGCCCTCTATGTCGATTCGCCGCCCGCCGAGTTCGAAGCGGCCGCCATTGAGACCGCGTTGAGCACCCTGCTTTCGCGCAAGCGGCTTGCCAGTCGGCGGTCACCCTCAGCCGTTCCTGCCGCGATGAGTCAACGCTGGCGCCAGGCAAGGATCGGCGCCCCCTCCCGCAAGGCGTCGTATGGATATCGGGTTGGTCGAGATCTGATTGGCCAGATTCCGGTGGCCGGACCGTTTATCAGCGCGGTGTTGCCAGAAGGCCTGCCAGATCGCGCCCAAGAAAGCGGCCCGAGGGCTTTGCAGTTCGCGATCCGGCAGTCCCACTCCCGTCCAGTACTCCTCGCCTTTGACAACATTCAGAACATTCCACCGCTCGTTAGGGATGCGATGGAGTCCGAGTTCCAAGGCGCCGGCGGCCGACTTCGCATTTTGATCATTGAGCAGTGTGAGAGCTCACCCGAGGTAGAATGGTTGCGCTCGATCGAAAGACTGGAGGTCAGAACGGAGGCGCTGGGCGCAAGCACGCAGAATGAGATTGCGCGGCTCGTCGAAGTCGCCTTGCCAGGGGCGCCGGATCGAGAGGACTTGGCCAATGCCATTCAGCGGCGCAGCAACGGGAATCTCAAGTCCGCTTGGTTCCAGCTCAAAATGATAGCAGAACGCCGCTCCTCCCAGGCTGGCGAAGGCCACGACGCTTACGAGCAAGCGATCCAGACTTTGGGGCCCTTGGACACAGAGGTCCTGAGGTTTGCGGTCTTCTTGCTGGGCGGGTTCACCGTTCCACAGTTCACGCAGCTGCTTCAAGCTGCAGGTCTGCACGTAACCAACAGTGATGTCGGTTCGGCAGTGCGCGACATGACCACACTTGGTCTTTTGATCATTAACTCCGAGCGGCATGACAAGGTGCGCGTCGAACACGAGCTTGTCGCTCGGACCGTGCGCGCTTTAACTGCTGAGGAGGAGAAGCTGGAGCTTCGCATTCAGTTGCTCCGGGCGTTATCGACCGTTCTTGAGTCAAAGGATCGCAACAAAGAACTTCCGGCCCTGTATGATCGATTGGTTGGAATCGCGGACGAGACCGACATCCGCGCAAACCCACGGCTCCTGACCCATCTCGTTGAATTCATCAGGCTCAACCACGACGACGAAAGGTACACCTACCTCTGCGGGATGTTTCGCGATTCTGTATGCTGGAACGTTGTCGAACTCCTGCCCGAGCACAGCGTTCGGCTTCTGCTTATCGCCGTACAGCGCTGTTCACTTTTCGAGTTCGGACTGATCGCGGTGCAACGGCTTGCGCTGCGAAACGCGCACCGCGATGTCGCTTCTTTGTTCGAAGCGAAGTTTCTGGTGCAACTCTTTCGGTATGAGGAAGCGACGAACGCTTTGTCGAAGGCGCCCGCATCTAAGGAGAAGCGGAGCGTTGAGTTCAACATCATGCTGAACCTGTGTCAGGACGAGGAAGCCGCGCGCATCGCGGATCAGGTGTTCCGGCAGTTATCGGAGACAAGTCCATCCGAACATGACTATCTAATTCTCAGGAATTCCGGCCATTTGTTCAAGCCGGACAAGGCCAGACGGATGCTCACAGCAGCCGTCGCCGGTTTCCAGGACATGGGTCTGCGGTTCGGCCTGGCCAGTGCGATAGGCAACCGGGGCATCGTTGATCTTGTTGATGGCGCTTTGCCTGATGCGCGAGCCCAATTCGAGCGCGCTCAGAGTATGCTGGCCGACTTGCACTCGGATGAAGTTTATCAGCCCCTTGTGAATTTGGCTGGCGCTGCGTTTGCCGAGCGCGATTGGGCGTCAGGCGCTCGGCTATTGGAGAAGGCCCGCAAGTTTGCTCCGTCATCCCTTGCAATGGATGACGTGATGCTGGACTTCAACGCAGCAATCCTGCGGCTGGCAACAGCGGGGCTGGTCGAGCCTCAGGACGTCGCGCACTTTCGCAACCTCCACGTCTTTGCCAGCAAGACGAAAGATCTTCGATTCATCAAAATCGTCGGGTGGTTTGCCAGCAACGTTACGGCTGTTGAGCAGGGACAATCTGAAGCGGGTCGCGCCGCCCTCGAGAGCAAGATCGAAACAAAGGGGCGCGCGGCGATAGAGCTTTTCCAGGAGTTACGACTCGGGGATCGGTTCCTGACTCTACCGTTCATCTTGTCGCCGCATTGGCGCTACTGATCCAAGTTCCAGCGATACTTCGCTTGCAGGGATCGGATGAGGTCGTTATCGACGCTTTTCCCTTCGATGACGCCGACCATCCATTGCGCGAGAGCAGTCGCATCCGGAACAGAGTAACCAAGGATTGCGAGGTTTGTGACTCCCACACGCAGCCCGGAGGTCGCGGCCGGTCCGCGCTTGTCGTGGGGCACGAGATTCCGATTCAAGAGCACGCCATGGCGTTCGAATTCGAGCTCGAGTTCAGCTCCTGTACGGCTGTCGTTGCTCAGATCCATCAAGAGAATGTGGCAGTCAGTGCCGCCCGTTACCAAGTCGACGCCAGCGGCCGTCAGGCTCGATGCCATCGCCCGCGACAGGTGGACGATACTGTCTGCGTAGGTTCGAATATCGCGATTTTGCCACTCCAGTAAGGCCGCGAACTTTCCGATCATCCCGGTTTCATTGGCGCCACCCTGCGTGGTCGGAAAAATCGCTGCTTCGGTCTCGGCCCTGAGGGTGTCGCGATAGAGGAGAATGCCTGCATTCGGTCCACGAAGATTCTTGACCGTGTTGAAGCTGATGAAGTCACAGGCCGGAAACGTAGAAGCGTGTAAGCCGGCAGCGATAAAAGTTGCAGTGTGGGATATGTCCGCGTGCAGATACGCTCCGCTTTCCCGGGCAATTTCCCCGCACAGTGTGAAATCGATTTCCCGCGGCAATGCGCTGCCGCCGACCACAATCAGCTTCGGCCTGACCTTGCGCGCCAGGTCTCGCATGCTGTCGTAGTCGACCCGCCCATCGTTGGTGAGGCCATAGTTCGCCGTTTCGTGGCGCCGCCCTATCAGAACCGTATGAGAGATGTGGCCGCCGTCCCGCGCCTTGAGACACAGCACCTTGTCATCCTGCTTCAGGACAGCGTTGAACGCTATTTGGTTTGCCTGCGTCCCCGAATGCGGCTGGAGCGTTGCCCGGTATCCGGCCGGCCAGCCGAACAATCGGCTGACCAAGGCTTCTCCCTCAGTTTCGATCAGATCCATGCTCGATGCGCCGGGAAGATACCGTGAGCCAGGCATGCCTTCAGCGGGAAACACAAAGGCGGGCGACGCCATCGCGTGAAGCACCGATTGAAATGGATAGCAGGCGCTGGCGATCAGGTGGATGGACTTACCGATCTGTCCCCACTGAAGATCGATAATCTCCTTCAATCGCGCGGGTTGCGCCTCGTGCGGCTTGCCAAAGTAGCGTGGCCCAGGCGTGCCCATAATTCGGAGTTATCCCAACACCTGGAGCGGAGCCTAGCGAACCTTGTCCCTAGTAACAACGGTCGATTGGATTGGTTAGTTTGTGTTGCGGAATGCTCAGGCTGACCAAGGTCTCGCTTAGAAAAGATCGCCTTGAGGATCAGGCCGGCTCTTGTCCTCGGATCTCGGCTTACGGGGGCGAGGAGACTTCTTGTTGGGATCCTCGACCGAGACGTCCCACTCGTCCGGATTGAACTCGTAGGTCCTGATGAGCTCCTTCACATCCTCTAGTGGTGCACGCAGCGCGCCGAGCCAGAGGTCGAGATCCTCTTCCTTCAGGAGAAGCAGCATCCTGTCAGTGATCTTGGCGAGCAGGTCATTCGGTGGGGTCGTGACCTGCACGAACTCGTACTCGGCGCCGCGGCCGACATCGAACACGTCATAGATGACGCCGATGATCAGCGGCTTCCCGTCTTTCCGCTTGATGGTCCACTGGCGTGTCCACGTCCGCCCGTTGGCGTCCCGTCGTCGTAGAAGGTCGGAACCTCTTCGCCTTCGTTGAAGGTGCTGGCCCAGGTGAGGCCGCGGCGTTGATTGAAGGCTTCACGCCAGGTTGTCTTCGTGTCGACGGTTTCGCCGCGCGCGTGCATGTGCTTCGGTACGCGTGGATGAGCATGCCTGTTTTCGCTGAAGCCCCACATCATCGGCGTCGCCTTGCGCTCTCCATCGTCGTCGAGGTGAATGACCGGCACGGCCTTCCTGGGCGTGAAGACCTTTACTTCGTCATTGACGGTTGCCTTGAAGAGGTCCGCATACTTACGGACGCTTGCCCAGGAGGCCATCTGGGTGAACTTTCCGCACATATCAGTCTTTCTTCAGACCCCAGCCGAGCGCGAACGCCCATCTCAGGGCGTCGCCTTCCACAACGCGAACAGAATGCAGAGGCGTCCGGCCATTTGGACCGATCGCGGAAAGAAGCCGGGCGCGACGGGTCTTGGCCTGGTGCTTCAACTGCGCCAGCCATTCCAGTCGCTCTTCGGGATCCATCCGTGACGCCATCGGCATAGTTTGCTTTGCGGGTTGAAGCGGCGCAACGGCAAAGCGGCGTCCACGCGCGGGACTGCCCACGCGCCGCCGTTTTGGCTGGACACACACCACGCATTCCGCTCGACTGAGGGGAGGCGAGCACGCAAGGCCGAACGTCATGCAACCCCTCCGAGCCATCACGATCAAGCAGCCTTGGGCCCATGCGATCATCCACGGCGGCAAGGATATCGAGAACAGGTCGTGGGCGACGTCGTATCGCGGAACGCTTGCCATTCACGCTGGCCGCGCGTCCGATGACGACGCCTTCTTTGATTTTGTTGCGCAACGCGGCCTGGCGTCGACGGTCAAACTTGTGCGTGCCGACAGCGAGGGCCTGGTACGCGGCGCCGTCATCGGGATCGTCGACCTCGTCGATTGTGTTGAGCGATCGACGTCGCCATGGTTTGAAGGTCCATTCGGATTCGTGCTGGCCAACCCGCGTCTTCTGGAACCAGTATCTTGCCGCGGCGCCATGGGGCTGTTTGATCTGCCGCCGGAGGTTGTCGAAGCCGTGGAGCGCCAGATCTCGCGCTAGCCGATGCGCGTGGAACGTGAAGCAAGGCTCGAGAGGCGGGGTTGCGATTTTTCACTGACGCCCGCGACCTTCACCGACCGTCGCCACGACGCAATCCCGCGCTGCGGGTCGACCGTTCGATTGGCTGGCGTCTTGGCGAGCGACGCGAGTGTAGCAAGACTTGCACGGCACTCCTCTGAAACTGCGCCGAAGTAGTGGCTGATCGTGTTTGTCGACAGGACGCTGGAATGCAATCCGACATGCCGGCACGCGCGATGGAGAAGAGCGTGTTTCGCGTCAGGGTCGTCCTTGTAGTTGGCGTAAGCGTCGGTGTTCCAGTGCTTGTTGGCCAGCATTTCAATCGCGAGTGCGCAAAGCCGATCGGGAAAAAGATCGATGGGAGCATAGCGTGAGGGATTGTCGCCCTTGATGCGCCGGAAGAGTTTGGCGCCATCGCTTTCCTTGGCGCCGGTCGCGATATGGATGCGCTCGTACTGCGCCGCGCTTCCGCCCCAGCCGCCGGTCGTGATCAGGCCGAGAATCGGATTTCCGTACCGCGACTCGAGTGTCGAGATAACGCTGGGCGCAAAACTCAAGGATGCGAGGAGCCGTCCGCCTTGCAGCGTCTCGCCATACGTCGCCAACGGCATGCAGGCCGCGAGCTGATAGATGGATTTCAAGCCTGCGTTACGAAGGTCGAAGGCGCCCTGGTCGCGCACGCGTCCAGTATCGCGCGCTTGGAAATAAGGCGGCCAACCCAGGTGCTTGTCGCGCACGGCGTTGAAGTAGGAAGGTGATCGCAACCCGATCAGGCCGATCAGTTGGCGCTGCGCCTGACCACGATCGAAGACAAGGTACTTGCCGACCCGCGCGGTATCTGTTTCGGCGGGAAGGGACAGGTAGGTTGCGAAGTAGCGGAAGATGCGAGCCTCGTCGGACTTCGGCTGACACGCCACGATCTCGGGGTCGACGCAATCGACCGATACTGCGACAGGGTCGAAGAATCCGTGGCGCGCGATAAAATCCTCTTCCGCTTTCAGCCAGGCGCGCAACGGAGCGAGGCGACGCCGAAGGGCGAACTGCCGAAGTGCTGGCGAAGCCTGTTGAGACGCATCTCGGTTGAAGGAGAATGTAACTTCACCGCGTGTGCGTTTCAGCGCCACGTCGCTGCGTCCGAACGCCGTCTGCGTCTTTGCGAGCGCCGCCAAAAAGCTCGACCGCGGCGAGCCCGCTTTCGCGGACACGGTCTCCATTCCGAGCCTCCCAACCTCCGCGGTTCTCCCAGAACCGCCCCCGGCGCCTGCATAGCACACAACGACGTCGGCTCTAACGTGCGATTTATATTGAAATTCCTGACCTGTTGCAGCGCCGGCCTTGGAATCGCCGCCTGTGATGTTTATCCTTTGTTCCCGATGTTAGCTGGCCTGAGCGTGTTAGTTTTGAGGCTATCCGGCTATCCGGCTATCCGGCTATCCGGCAATACGGTGGGGAGGGGGAGCGTCCGATGAGTAATGCTTTGCAAACCGAACTGCCTTTCAAATCCTTGCAGGCCTTGTCTGACCACCGTGCGCGCATGGACTCGACCCTTCTCGATGTGTCGGACCCGGCGATCCCCGTTGTGGGCGCTCGCGGGTTGATGGTCCGCGATCCTTACGCGACTCAGCTTCTGAGCGGCGAGAAGAAGTGGGAGATTCGCAGCCGCGGAACCCAGGTGCGTGGTCCGATCGTGGTTCTCAAGTCCGGCACAGGTCAGGCGTTCGGAACAGTGAATCTGATGCGCGTATTGGGTCCTCTCGACATCGAAGACCTCGTTGACGCGCCCGAGCTGCCGGCGTCGGAGCGTGAAGAGTTCCGGCGCGACGGACTGCCTTATGCTGCGACCTACGCCTACGTTCTGTCTGATCCGAAGCCCTTCGTTGAGCCGATACCTTATTCGCATCCGAGCGGCGCAGTGACGTGGGTACGATTGCCGTCGATGGACATCGCGCAAGCCGCCTATCAGTCAGGCTGAGGAAGGCGGCTCATTTCAATCCGGGCAACTGGATTTTCCGCGTGAAGACGAAGTAGGCCAAAGCGCCGAGAACCACGGTGATCACCGCCGCCGGAGCGGCAACTTCGACCTTGTCCTTGTAGATGCCGCCAACGACGCCAGATACTGCAGCCAGCAAGACCAACGCGAACCCGGCGACCGTTCGCCACCTCTCCTTGGATACGGCGATCGATATCTGGCAGGTGGACCCGATGGGATAGGCGCCGGCGGCGGCCGAAGATTGGGTGGTGAGGACGAGATCGAGGTAGCGATCACCAACGTGTTTGACGTCCCGAACGGTGAATGTGCTGACATCTTCCTGATTGGGAACGATCTCCACTGGCTTCGTCGGAAGCTTCACGAGATCCGACTCGTCGCCCGACACATCGACCGCAACGCTTGGGTTCGGCGGCAGGTCGCCGCCGCGACCAGGAGCCGAGTGAGATTCGATCACCATTGCGTAGCTGACGCCATCGAATACCGGAAAGTCGCTGTTCCAGGCGTTCGGTTCGCGTCTGACATTGGATGGACGCGAAGTCGGCGTGACCTGCTGGCGCGAGTCCTTGATCTGGACGCGCTTGAGCCGCCAAAAAACATCGTCGGCAAACTGGGTCGGCAGAGTCACAATCCGGTCGATCAGCTTTTTCCAGACCTTCGTGTCATCGGAGACCAGCGCACTGGCGCCCGGCCTGACCGAGTCGGGCAACACGGAAACCCAAGAATACTGATCCTTGGTTCCGAATGGCAGACTATTCTCCGCTTCGAGCGCACGAACCAGCGTCTCGATTTCTCGGGCGTCGGGATCGACGTAGCCGCGCATCTCCATGTGAAAGTGGAAGTTGTCGCTTTCCGGCCTGTCGCCCGGAACCTTCGCAATGTTCACCAGGCGCGCCGAACGCGTCGGAACAAAAACGCTATCCTCCCAGGTGAGCATCGTGTCGGGGTCTTTCTGACCCTTCACGAATGACTTCTTCTCGCCATACATGACGAGGACGTCGATGCGCGCGCCGATCCCTTCATCCCACAGCTTCTGCATCGCCTCCCACGCCTTCGGGGAGAACAGCGATCGCTTGTATTCATAGCGGAGAATCGCGCCGGGTGGCAGCGCTAGGATGCGATGGACGTCGGCGTAGTAAGGTGCTTGCGTCGAGGTATCAAAGACGACGAAGAACGGTTTCGACGGCGATGCCGGCATGAGGTCCCCCAAAACCAACCGGCGATTTTTCTAGTCTGTTCGCCACCTGCGCACAACGCCTCCCTGGGGGCACACTACCAGGCTGGCATCGCGTCGGGGAACCGCAGGGTTCGCCCCTATTCTTTGGCCGACCATCGATCATCGCTGGAGTTGGCGATCCGAATTTGGTATTGTCCTCCCGAGTTCTGGGGGGGGGGAACTTCATGCAAGCACACATCGTACAGGTTGCGTCGCGCGCGATTGCCGTGGGGGCTCTGGCGCTCGTCATCTCCGGATGTTCGTTCAGTCGCGAATTCCACGGCGTTGCAGTCGATCACAATCAGCTGGTCGCCAACGCCACCAACCAGGTCACCCTTCTGAACATTTTGCGCGCCAGCGAGCGTGAGCCCTTGCACTTCACGTCGATCAGCAAGGCGGTGGGCAACGCGCAGATATCAGGCGGCGGCAGCCTTCAGATCCAGGAGAGGCTCGACGCCGACACCATCAAGACGGGCGCAACAGGCGCTGTCACGGAAATCTCAACCGTCGAGGGCACGCCGCTCAAAATCCCCCAGCTCCAAGTCCAGCTGCAGAGCGGGGCAAGCATGGACATCTCAGTCTATGACACCCAGGAGTTCTATCAAGGCATCATCGCGTCGGTGCCGCCTTCAACAATTGCGCACTATCTGCGGCAGCGATGGCCTTCAGACCTTCTGACCTACCTCTTCGTGGGGTCGATCGAGTTCGTCGCCAAGAAAGACACGGGTGAAATCAAAGAGGGCGATCTCCTCGCCGAGTTGCGCAACGAACCTGACGACATAGACGCCCGGACGGCGTTCGAGACCTTCGTGAAGTGCTATCAGCTGACGACCTATCAGAAGACCGGCAAGGACCGTCAGATCGTGCCGCTGTCCCAGATCAAGGAACTACGGGGGGCGGACATCTCATTTCTTGACGGCGAGAAGTTCGATATCGATGAGCCGAACGGCGACAAGGAACGCTGGATCCGTCGCAAGGGCCGCACGGTCGACGCCCTGAAACTGAAAGCAGCGACCGATAGTACTGCGTGCGCCGTCAAGGTCGGAGAAAAGTCCGTTACCTTCAATCTGGCTGCCTCAGCGCCATCGGATCAGAAGTCGCAGGATCAGGTCAACGTCGAACGGATCATTGCAACCGGAACGGTGAATGGCGTTGAGACCGAATGGCAGATTGTGCTGCGTTCGACGGAAGGCATCATCTACTTCCTCGGCGAATATGTCCGGGCAACGCGAACCGGACCGGATTTCTATGCGCTGCAGGTCTCCGATGACACGGTGCAGCCAGGCGGAGCAAAGGCAAAGGACGGGGCTCCGCAGAAGAAATCCTACCCGCTGCTCGTCGTGCAGGATCAAGCACCTCGCGTCACCTTCGTGGAAGCTCAGCTCCACGGGAAGACCTGGTACATCCCGACACAGTCCAGCGAAGGCGGCCGTAGTCCCCAGATCATCGAACTCGTCCAGCAGCTCGTGAATCTTCAGAAGTCCGCGAAGGAAAGGCCAGCGACGCAGACAGTGCGCGTCACACCATGAGGGCGGCCGAGCGAAGAAGCGAGAAGGTGGGGGCAGTGGAAAAAATCAACTGACGCGTGCGCGTGTCTTGAATTCTCGGCTTCACGGGTATTGTCTTGTGAAGACATGTTTTCGGGGGGAAACGATGGCGAAGATCATCAGTGCGACTGCGATTGCAAACAACGAAGTCGCGTTCCTGGCCTGGCAGACCGATCCCGTTGAGATCGAAGGTTGCCTCGGTTTTCACATCGTCCGCGAATACCTCGACGGCAACGACAAGGTGATCTCGGAGAAACCGCTAGCCGCCTATGTCGGCTTCAACGGCCAGCGCAATCCGGAATGGAATCCGCAGAACACGTCGGTCTGGCCGGTACAGAAATATACCTGGCGGGACCTCACGCTCCGGAAAAAGCGCGACGCTGCCGAACGGCGGGCTGCAAACGAGCGGGTTCGATACCGCATCCGCGCTGTGGGGCGCTGGCGTGATGGACTCGAGCCGGTTGTCCCGATTGAAGCGACGCATTGGGACGCCACGACGCGGACATGGGTTCCGAGCACCTACGAAGGCAAGGCGGTGCCGCTGTCCTATCTGACCCCGCCCATGCTCTCGAATGCGGTCGATGTGACCGCGAGCAGACCTCCCTTCTACTCAACGTTCACCAACGGAATTCTCTCCACCCAGTTTCTGGTGAACGCTCTCAAGGACGATGACGAAGAAATTTCAGAAGGAGAATTGGCAGGGCATCTCAAAAAGCCAGGCGACAAGCTGCGCCGCTATCTGTCCGGGGATGTCATCGAGACGATCCGCGATTTCTTCGCACAACCTAAAGGATCGCTTTATGCGGCGCTGTATGAACTCGAAGATGAAGAGCTTCTGGAGATTCTCCTAGAGAACGTCAGCCGCCTGAACCTCATCCTGTCTGATGCTGGCAGCGGACCCGATGACGACGCCGAACCCAAGGAAAACGGCAAGAAGCAAACCAAATACGACACACGCAACGACCCAGCCCGGAAGGAGCTGAAGAAGCGCGCCCGGCAGGACAACAATTTCGTCATGATCGACCGCATGTTCAACGGCTCGGGCCATATCGGTCACAACAAGTTTGTCGTCCACGTTGATGGGCGCGGAAAGCCCACCTCTGTCCTGACCGGATCGACGAATTGGACGTGGTCGGGCATCGCAGCCCAGAGCAATAACTGCGTTCGAATCGACGACCCGGATGTTGCTGCAGCCTTCCTCCAATACTGGGAGCAGTTGCGCGACGATCCGCAAAAGGCTCCCAAACCTACCACCGCAAAAGCCGAGGGAGCGGGGCAGGGTGACGCTTTGAAGGAGTGGAATCAGACACCGATCACAGTGGACATTGGCGGAGGCGCAAAAGCCGAGATCTGGTTCTCACCCAACGTTCCCGGCAAGAATCAACCACCCTCCAAGAAAGCGAAGAAGCCAAGCCCGCCGCCGCCGGACATGGACCGACTGTTCTCCCTCATTCGAAAGGCGCGTGAAGCGATCTTCTTCGCCGTCTTCTTGCCTTCACGCGGCGGTTTCACATCGATCGTGGAAGAGGCAATCCAACTGGGTACAAAGGACACCTCCCTCATTGTGCACGGCGCGATCTCAGACACCCAGGCGATGTGGGGCTTCGAGCCGAGCTCCACCTCCGACGACGGCAAGAAGATCCCGTCCTGGTCTCCGCACATCTTCCGTCAGAACGGAGTATCGGTAATCCGTGCGACGGCTCTCACTGACCGTGAAATCGGCCGTGACCTTGGCGACTTCCAGCTCGAGGAAACGCTCACTACCGGCAAGGCGATCATCCACGACAAGGTCCTCGTCATCGATCCGCAGGACCCAGAGCGCTGCGTTGTCGCCTTCGGTAGCCACAACCTTGGCTATAAGGCGTCGTACTCGAACGACGAGAATCTGGTGATCGTCCGCGGGCATCAGGCGCTGGCGCAAGCCTACGCCGTACATGTTCTCGATATCTACGATCACTACAGGTTTCGCGCAGCCGAAGCAGAAGTGGCTGCCGCCAAGAAAGGGCGCCGCAGCAATGCGTCGGCCAAGGACTCGCAGTGGGATGGCTTTCTGGACACGAGCGATAACTGGCAAGAGAACGCCTCGCGCAGGCTGTCGCGTTATTTCGCGGCCTAGGGTCGAAACGGTGGGTGGGGGAGACGTCCAGTGATCTTCGTTGATCGGGCTGAGGTTTCCGTACCCGCGAGCATGAGGAGCGATAAAACGCTCGCCGCCTACAATGCAATTGCCGATGTGATCGGCAAGACCCGCCGGCGACGTCCGACCATCAACTTTGGCATCTTCAAGACGAGGGAGGTGAAGACCGCCCTCAAGATGCTCTTCGCTGGCAAGTGCGCTTACTGCGAGACGCCTGACGATGGCGCACACGGGGTCGACCATTTCCGTCCGCACACCAGCGCGGCAGGTTTCAGCGGCGAAACCTCAGTCCACTACTATGCCTGGCTCGCCTATGAGTGGGGGAATCTCGTCTACGCTTGCACGACTTGCATGAACTCGACGGAGAACATGTTCCCGGTTACGGGAGAGCGAGCGCCGATCCTCGCTAGCTTCCCGAAATTCGGAAACGGGGGGCAGTTCACGCCGATCATGTCGGTATGAGCTTGGCCAGCCAGTTCCGGTTCAGCCACAAGATTTAGAAGGCGCGCCTCAGTGTACCGGCACTAGTCCTGAGAAGGGTCGGACTGGCTGCCGCGCCGCTCCTCGATCCTCCTGCAAAAACAGGGCTTCGGGGCGTTGCGACAGTTTCATGGCAGTTTGCCGCTGTAGAGCCCGTCATCGCCGTATGGCCAAGAGGGGCAAATCGATTTAGCCCGTGATTCCAATCTGGATTCAGATTGGAGGGATCACGTGGTTCAGCGATCCGACCGCTTCGCGGATGATTGTTTGCAACTCGAATTGCCCCTCGCAGAACCACCTCGAACTAAGCGGCCACGTCACGCCTTCGCGGGCTTTCCACGGCTTGTCGTCGACAATTCGAACGACCGATCCGTCGACCTGGTGGAGACGCGCCAGCTCACGCTTCCCTTCGATCTGCCGATCAGCCAGCGACGGCTCGAATGCTTCGTTCCGCTCGCCAAGTATCGCTACCTGAACTACGGCCTGCTCGACCTGCTGGGCAATGTGCCGGACGTGCGGCGGAGTCTGCAGCGTCTCGAGCGGCTCGGCGTCTGGATCATCGGCGATCTGGTGCTTTGCTCCCCCGGCGCCATCCGGCAGGCGATCGGCCGAAACGATCTGGCGCTCGCGGGAATTCGAGCGGGGCTCGCGGAGTTGGGGCTGGAGCTGGGAATGTCGCTACCATCCTGGCATCGACCCCACGACTTCTGCCGCGTTGCCGGCTGACGCTATTCGCCTTCCGACATCGTCGGTTCGTCGCCGTTGGGGCGGGGGGCCGCCGCTTCAACGGCTACCGGCGTCGCCTCTGAAGATCCCCCGCCGTTCGTCGCGTGCGCGCCATCGGCGTCGGTATCGAAGGTTTCGGCCCAATCGATCCCAACGATCGAGGGCGACACGGGCATCGGGTCGGTACTTGCAAGCTTTTTCAGGTACTTCTTGTCGAGTTCTTTCGGTTCCTGGCGAAGCGGGAGCGGGACAAGCTCTTCGACGGCGCGCAGACGCGGCACGCGAAGATCCGAAGCCGCATTCTTCGAACTCGCGCCTTCCGTGTTCGATTCCTGTCCTGACGCCAGGACGAGGCCAACGTGCCGGTCCTTCGGGAATTTCGAGTTGATGAACTGCCTCACGTGATCCGCAACATAGCGCGTCACGCAGAACCCCCATGCCATTTGCAGGATTAGACCGCTCTTGGGCGGCTGATCGATTGCGTTGAGGCAGGCGACGTCGAAATTCGGAGGAGGGTCGTCGCCGAAGATCGCGATGCGATCAGCCACTTTCATTTCGGCATAGAACTTTACAAGAGCGTTGTAGTGATCCTTGTCGAAGCCATCGATAAAATACTGGGCGGGGATAATCCTGAGATAGTCGTAGACGTCAAAATCCGCCCCGATTTTTTGCGCATACTTGTCGAGCACGAAGATAATCGTGACCGCGTGCCCGAACTGCTTCGGCTGAAGTTGCTTTGTCGTCTGAATGTGGGTGTGGTTACAGCCAAACTTGGCGGGCACCTGTTTGGCCCATTCGGTCTCCTGGGCGATCAGCGGACCGAATTCCTTGAACGCGTTCGACATTGTGGTGGGTGCAATGCCCAGCTTGCCGATCACTGTTTGAAGGTTCAGGATGTAGAAGCGATTTTTCTTGAGTGCGCCGGCGCCGATCCAGCCGTCGTGCACTCCGCCCTGATGCAATAGGTCCGTGACCCTCTTCGGGCGGCGGCTGGGCTTGGGATTTCGTTTCACGGCATCCGACACAGTCTAACCCAATTCCCCAAACCAGTGACAGTTTTATGAATTGTAACCTGAAGCTAAAATCTCGGCCGGTTGCACATTTCTCCACTCGTTTTGACTGTGTAGCAATCCCCTGTGTCGTCCTTGATCGACCTTTATTCCAAAAGAGCTTGCAATTTTATCCGAGACTGTTCTCGCCGCTTCACAGTTGATGCGTCGAGTAGTTCGGCCCCGAGATGGGCGCCGACGTACTCTGCAAAATTCCACGACACTCAATGGTTTGCCGGCGCAATCGCAATCGCCCAACGGCTTTGCGTTCAGCTGTGCAATGCGCCGGCGATTACGGCGAGCTTCTGCGCGGTTTCGCTACGTCTTTTATCGTTCTGAGCCGTGTAATATACTGATTTATAACGAGTTTCTTTGATCCAATCCTAGCTCGGCCTTAGTGAAGATTTGGCCTCCGACGGAGGCCGCTCGGGGTCGACAGAAACGACCCGAGCTTCTCGCGAAGGAGCTTGGAGATGAAATACCTGAAGAACAAACTAGTCGGTTTCGCCATTGCCACTGTTCTCAGCCTTGGCGGCATTGTCCCCATGGCGTCGGCGACGCCTGGTGATGATGATGTCGCCGCCATTCTGGCGAACGGTATCGACAGCGGGCGGTCTTGCTTGCCCAAGGACGAATCGGAAGAGGAAGCAGGATGGCAGCTCGCCGTCTCTGCTGCCGGTGAGGCCCGCAACCAGGGCGTCCTCGGCATGGCGCTGACGGTTGAGATCATGATCAATCGGCTGTGCTCAGGCGATCGCCGCTACGGCGATGGATCGACGATGGGCATGCTGACGCGGCCTTACGCCTTCAGCATCTACAACGCCGACAGCAAGGTGCGCGCCGAACTCCTTCTGATGGCGTCCGGCGGCGCCGGCGTCACCCGTGACATCAAGGCGGCGGCGAAGATGATCTATCCGATCGCTCGCGCTGCTCTGCGCGGCTGGCGCACCGGCATGCTTCCCAAGGACAATACCAAATGCGTCCACTACAAGACGCGCGACGCCAAGGCTTCCTGGGCGAAGGCTGACCCGGTGCTCAGCTACCGCGACCACGACTTCTTCTGCAATGTTGACGGCTAAGCCACCAGCGCGAGTAACGAGCCAACAGCTAGCGAAAGTTCCGGGACTTGAGCCTGAGCGCATCGAGAGAGGCCAGGAGTGTAGATGTCGCGCGGCTTCGCGGACGGCGGGTGCTTCGAGCGGCTATCCGTTCCTGAGCCGCCATGGCGCCCCTCATCGCCGCGCCCGTGCGGTAGAGGGAAGGCGTTGTCGCGATCACCTATTCCGGCCAGTGCTTCGGAAAGATCGTAGAGATGGCGCGCAACGAGGTGGACCACGTCGCCCTCGCGCTGGATCCGACCGTCAACGCGCAGCATGCGGCTGCCGAGAACGACGCGGTGGTTCTGTTCGAAGATCTTGGGCCAGACGACGAGGTTGGCGACGCCTGTTACGTCTTCGAGCGTGATGAACATCACGCCTTTTGCAGAGCCTGGCATCTGCCGCACTTGAATAAGGCCCGCCGTGCGCACCCAGCGGCCGTTGCCGAGATCACCTGCTTCGCGGCATGTCACGATCTTCTGCTTCGTCAGGTCTTCGCGCAGGAACGCGACCGGGTGCCGTCTCAGCGTGAGACCGACATGCCCATAGTCTTCCACCACTTCACCGCCAGTAGTCATCGGTTTAAGAGCGACGCTGGGTTCGTTGGCCTCCGGTTTGAATCCGGTCTCGCGCTTGAGTAATCTCTTTTCTCCGAGGGCGACAGCACTAGAGCAAAAAGCCGGGGCCCCTGCGCCGATCCAACCTGAGCAAGCAGAGCGGGCCGAGCAAACAGAGCAAACAGACCAGACAAAAAAGAGCAGCCACCCAAGATTCGACTAACTAGGTTCTCACAATTCGCCAGTTGCCGTGAACCCGCATCGCTTGAGATACGATTGCCGAAATCCTTGTACCCGCTACAGCCGGACGGTCGGCGATATCTTGTGACGTCAATCAACGACGCGATGTGGAGCGCCCAATCGTGATCGCGCCATCGACGAGGTCGCGGAGATAACGCCGATCCGTCCGCAGGTGAGGGCGGGGTTGTCCGTCGCTGCGACGCCGACAATGTTGAGTGCCTCGAGAGCCGCCCCGAACACGTCTCCCGACCAGGGCGGTTTGGGCTGCGGCTTCACGTTGCCGCGGATGACGCGATCCTGCGCGTCTATCTCTCAAGCTGCACGCGAAGCCTGCGTGCGCGCTCACGAAATGCACGTTCACCGCCCTCCAGGATATCGCAGACGTGGCGTCTCATCTGGCCATTCTCCAGGCCGCCGCTCTGATAGGAGATAGGTGGCAGCTCGCCAGGCGTATGGGTGCCAGCAAACGCGACGATGATTTGGTCCGCGTCGGTGTTCACAACGAGGTTCGCGTTGTGTGTGACAAGAATGACCTGGCGAGTGTTCTTCGCCGCGACAAAGAGTTGAACCAACTCATCGAAGATGGATTTTGGGTCCAGATTCTCTTCAGGCTGGTCAATGATCAAGGGCCTGTCGTCGCTATCATCGAGAGCGAGATAGAGCAGCAGCAACACGATGCCCCGCGTGCCCGGTGAAAGCTTCTGTATCTCGGCGCCTTCATAGGAAATGCTGTACCGCAGGTCGATGTGATCGGTGCCGTAGAGCCAGTAAGCGAACCGCCGAAGCCAGGAGCGATAGTCTGCCTGCTGCGACTGTGGCACGTCTGACCACCCCAGCATTTCGGCTTGGTGTGTCGAACGAAACTTGTCCATTGCTTCGGAAACTTGCTGGGCATCTCCCGTCTCCCACGCTGATTTGAGAAGCTTATTCGCCCACGCTTCCAGTGTTCCGACGCCCTTGAACGGACCATTTCGCCGTTTGTCGAATAGCTTTTCGCCTTCAGCTGCCCAGGCCTCAATATCGACGTGCCGGTTCACTGAAACAGACATCTTTCTCAGTGTGTCCGAGCCTTTGGCCAGGCGTTCGGTAAGAGGGCGGTAGAGTCCGGCGAGCGTCTCTTCTTCGGTAACAACTGTTTCGAAGATGGCCTCATAAGCGCTTTCACGATCAGTCTGCAGCTGGTTGATGCGCGCTTGGGCGCCTTCGCAGTCCTTGAGTTGATCCTGCAGTTTGCCCAACGCCGCGGTTTCTTCGCCAATCTTAGTGATGATTGTTCGGAGTCTGGTAGCGGTGTCGTTGTCGAGTTGGATGAGCTTCTGAATTCGCCCGATTTCAGCCTCGAGTTCTGCGAGTGAGGATTGCTCCAAATTGGCATCGTCCGCGACGTATGGATCAGTGTTGCCGGGCTCTCGCGCCGGGAGCTGACCTCGCCACGCCTGGACTTCGTAATTGGCTTTGCCGAGTCTTTCCAAAATCGCTGCGTCGACATCGCCGAGATATCCCTGACGGAAGGACTCCCATTTGTCTTCTTCCAAGTTTGCTGCCGCGAAGTGCTGTTTGGTGTTTCGCAGCGCCATTGGAGAACGATTTTTACGGAAGTCGGTCACGTCGTTTTGCAACGACTGCAACGCTTGCACTTCCTGCGACCACAAACGGATGTTGTTGCGTACACCATCAGTCGCTGCGGTGAGGGCGTTGAGGCGTTTGATCCGCTCCTCTCCGCCTTTTGTAACCAATCCGTCTCGGCTCTTCCGGTACTGCCCGATGACCGTTTGCTTTTCGGCAATGCGAAGCTTTACAGTGGCGATCTGACTTTGCTTTTCTCGTTCCAGACTGATCTGGTCGGATAGCTGAGCGATCGCGTTGCGCTCTCTTTCTCGACTATCGCGTAAGACCAACGTCCGCAGATCCCTCAGTTCTTCGAAGTCTGTCGCGCCATCCCGATCGAGCGAGTCATGGGCTTCGAAAATGACGCGTTCGATCTCATCGACGAGTTCGTCCTTGAGGCCGCGAGCAGAGCAAAGCTCTTCGACGAACTTTTGAGAGAGGTAGCGGGCCTTCGGGATGACAGTTGCATCGTCTGAATCGCCCAGAAGAGACCGTTCGAGGACGTCGCCTTCGCCCCAGGTCAGACGCACTGTAGTCTCTGCGAGATGTTCGGCGGCCCGGATGATGAAAGAAGCATCGCTGAGCCTGCCATCGGTCGCATCGCAACCCGCTGCGATCGCATCGGCGAGGGCAGTTTTGCCGGAGCCTCGCGCCCCGATGATTGCGACTAGTCCCGGGTTCAGCGTGAGCGTGGGGGTTTTTGCCCAGCTTGCGTGCTTGATTTCGACAGTCTGGATGACGCGAGCCGGAGTTGCCCGAAACGGCGGTTTCGGCCCTACGAACGCACGATCTGCAGGCGCGAGGCAGGTTTGGCGCAGCGCCTCGAACGTCCGCTCACCTTTGATCCACGAATATCGGTCGCCGTCCGGCTTGGCGACGGTCTTGTTGTCGTGCGCGTCGCTCCCGTGAAGGCACGGCTTTGGTCCATTGTAGCGGCTACGGAGCAATTGCTCGTCCATGCCCGGCTTGCGTCCGAGCCAGAAATCGCGTTGAGCCGAGCTGCTTGCGAAGATGATCTGCGCGAATTTTTCCACTTCCTGTCGAAGCGTTTGGTCGCTTCCCGACCGAATGCCGGACGTACCGTCCGTTTCCCCACCCGCGACCGCGATCAAGATGTTGGCTGAGGCCCAATCGCTCCCGCTGTATTCGTCTCGCAGCTTCGAGAAATTCACCTTGAACTGCGAGGCGCCTTCCTCGAGGGCTTTTTTAGGGTTACTCACCAGCTCGGGTTTTGCCTTACAACCAAGCTTGATGAGATCATCGCGAGTGCAAGCGTAATTATCGCCAAACGCTTGGAAGCGAAGCCGACCCAGGAAGCGCTCAATCTCCTTTGGGTGTTCCGGATCTGAGGGATTGACCAACAGGTGGAGGTTGGTCCAGCGATCCTTCACGGTCGCAATATCGAGCCGAAGCTCGATGTTCGGGAAGATCAGTTCGACCTTGGGCAAGCGTCCCTTCTTGCTCTTCTCCGCTCGAACCGCCTCATACGTATCGATGCGGTAGTAGTCGGTTACAGCGATGGCCCTGATCTCCGGCGTCGCGTTCTCCAGACTCGAAAGGTAGTCATCCCACGCGGTGGGCCCCTTGAACTGATTGTTGAACAGGGTCCCGGGGGCGTGAATGTGGGGCTCCCACCGATGCCACACTGCGCCCGCGCCTAGTTGCGATGATGACTGCGCTTTGTCCAATGTCGTGCCCGCCCCCATCCCATCGCGCCTTACGACTCAGCGCAATGTCCCGATCGCTCACCCAACGCTTCCAATAGCACAACCAAAGAGCTCCCGAGAACTCCCTCGATCAGCCGGGTCTCTTGCGCGCTCTGGGACATCGCCTGTCGCACCCGCCGTTCAAGGGACGCTGCGCTTTTGCCCTTGAGCGGCGGGCTCATCCGACAGGCGTTGTGAATCGGGGTCGCGCAAGCGGCCCCGGCTTCGCATTCTGCCGCCGGGAAGCTCATTGGAGCATCCCATGTCTGATCTGCCTCAAGTCATTCAATACATCCCGTTGAACAAGCTCGTCGCATCGCCACGCAACGTGCGGCGTAGGCATCCGAAAGCCGATATCGAATCGTTGGCTGCTTCGATTCATTCGCGCGGACTTCTTCAGAACCTGTGCGTCGTGCCAGGCGAGAAGGATTGCTTCGAAGTCGAAGCCGGCGGTCGCCGTCGGCTCGCCCTCAAGCTGCTCGCCAAACAGGGCAAGATCGCCAAGGATTGGCCGGTCCCGTGCCAAGTCGTCGCTCGCGAGGACGGGATCGAGGTATCGCTGACGGAGAATGTGCATCGCGTCGCGATGGACGCAATGGACGAAGTCGACGCCTATGCCGCGCTGGTTGCGGAGGGCAAGACGCCCGATGAAGTCGGGCGCCGTTTCGGCGTAGAACGCCGGCACGTCGATCAACGGCTGGCGCTTGCGGGGCTTTCGCCCCGGATCAAGGCGGCCTGGAAACGCGGTGACGTGTCACTCGACGCAGCCCGGGCCTTCTGCCTCGTGGATGACCACGCGCAGCAGGACGCGGTCTTTCGCAGCCTTGGCAAGCCGGTAACGCATGGGCCTTCTGTTCGTGCACGGCTCATGGACGGTCGCATGCGGACGACTGATCGGCTCGCCGTCTTCGTTGGGCTGGAGACGTATGAGGCCGCTGGCGGAAAGGTGCTCCGGGACCTCTTCGATCCGGAGGCCGTCTTCATTGAAGCGCCTGCGCTGCTGACAAAGCTGGCGGAGGATAAACTTGCCGCGTCCCGCGACACATGGCTTGCGCAAGGCTGGAGCTGGGTCGATCTCAATCTCGGCGCCGGCAGAGGCGACGGCCTGTCATCGACGCGCCTGCATCCGGAATGGCGGGATCCGACGGCCGAAGAGCAGGCCGAGCTTGATCGTATCTCGGGCGAGATCGAGGCGCTGGACGCGGAACTGGACGCAAACGGTGTGGAGGACGACCCGCGCTGGACAGAACGCGACGATCTCGAAGCAGCGTTTGAAACGATCCGCCAGGCCGGCCGTTGCTGGACAGGCGATGTGATGGCGCTCTCCGGTGTGATGCTGTCCATCGATCATGACGGCGAGGTCAGCGTCTCAGAGGGCCTTGTTCGCACCGACGATCAGAAACGCGTCGATGCGTATTTCAAGCAACGCCGCGCAGGGAACGGCGCCGAGAGCGAGGACGACGGTATCGAGGATGGGCCGGCCGGGCATGTGAGCGCGCTCCCCAAGGCGGTCAATCGCGACCTGACACTTGCGCGCACGCGCGCAATCCGCGTTGGGCTTCTGGGTGAGCTGGATGTCGCCCTGGCGCTGTGCGTCGCGGCGCTGGCCGCGAGGAGCGTGCACAGGGCCGAGTTCACGGGCGTAGCAATTTCGGCTCAGGCCCGCACGGTGGATGATTTGCCCGATCTTGAAGACGCGAGAGCCCTGATGGAGGGACAGATTCCGTCCGAGGACGATGCACTCCTCGGTTGGGCGCTGGATCTTTCGCGCGAGAGGCTTCTTGCCGTGCTGGCCGTGTTGGTCGCGGGCTCAGTCGACCTTTCGCATGAAGACACATCGCCTGTGGACCTCCGCAAGCAAGCGATTGCCGACAGTCTGGCGCGTCATCTTGATATCGACATGACGCGGTACTGGACCGCCGGCCCCGACTTCTGGACCCGCCTGCCGAAGTCCGCGCTCATGTCGGCGCTATCGGACGCGCCCAGCATGCCTGAACGGAGCGCACGGGCGCGCGAGGACGCCATCAAGGCGCACGCCAAGCTGCGCAAGGACGAGCTCGCCGCCAAAGTCTCGGCCTTGTTAGAGGGCTCGCATTATCTGCCCGACATCCTCGTGACGCCCGTCGCCATTGGCGGTCTCGCGGTTCCGCCGCAGGGCGCTGCAGCAATTGCGCTTCCGGCGGTGGCCGCCGAGTAAGGCAGCCGAAAGCCTCACGCGGAGGAAATCTGCGTGAGGCTTTTCGTCCTTGGCCAATGAAGACGCCAGCGCCGCCGGGAGCCCGGATTTTGTCGTATCGGCGGCTTTGCTTTTCGTAGCAGGCTGGCGCCCCTCGTGAACCAAGCGACGAAGTGTGCGATCATGTTGACGCGGTGCATGGAGTTTCGGTCGTGAGGATCTATCTGTCCTCCTCGTTCAGCGCCCGTGAGAGCGGCGCAGACGACCTGATGCCGCTGCGCCGCGACCTTCAGAGGGACGCTGCAGCTTACGGCGTCGAGGTGGTCCTTGGCGAGGACGATCCGCTTATCGATGAAGCGGCGCAGGCCGGCGATCACATCGCAATTCTCGAGGGGTGCGCCCGTCTGATCGGAACCTGCCAGGCATTCTTCGGAATGGTTTTCGAACGGCACGGTAGCAAGGTTGTGGTGAGCCGTGACCCGTTCCTCCAGCAGGCGCAGGTTTCGTTCTTCGAAGCCGAACTTCTCGAAGCATGCTTCCAGAGCATGCCGTGCTGCGTCGTGCAGGTTCGCGACATGCAACCGTCGGCCAGCATGCAGGCCTTCCTGGCGCTCGTGAGCAATACGCTGGGGTCTCTTCTTCTCACAGCCGATCGTGGCGATGTGCCAGAGGAATTCCACCGCTTCGCCAAAGCCGCCGCGCGTGGTGAGGCCGGGATCTCTCCCTGGCTCTTCGACCCTGTCAGCATCGGTCGCGTCAAAGAGAAACTACGGCAGGAGAGACTGGCGCCGCATCTGTCATTTCTGAGTGGCGGGCTGAGGCGTGACAACGGGCTTGGAGGCGACGCGGACCTGATCAGAAAGAGCATCGGACAGGTCACCGACGCCAAGCGTCAGGGTAGACCTATGGGCCACATCACCCGCTTGACCCATTTGTGGATCGCGATCCGAGAACTCGCCAACACGGACAGCGCACGGCGTGCGGCCGACCTCAACCCCGAACTCCAGACCGTCCTGGGGCTGTGGAACGAGTCCGCGGCGTGGCACGGGCTTCATGGTTCACACCCGATGGGTTGCCTCGCAACGCTCAACGAGCTGGCGCACGCAAGGGATGTCGGCGGCGAAAGCAATCCGCCCCATCATCCGCGGGCGAGCGCCTATCATTCCATCGGCAACAAGATACGGCTCCCGGTCACCGCTCGCCGTTTCTATCATCAGGCAATCAGCTTGTGCCAGGCGGGGCTTGCTCGACCTGGTGCGGATCGGATTACCCTACGCCAGCAGCGTGCCAGCGCGCACGCGCGCCTGGCGCTGCTCGGAGAGAAATGGCGGTACGCGCTTGCGTTGCGGGACTTCCGCTTTGCCTTCGATGGTCGTGTACGCGCGGCAGCTGCGACCGCGAAAATCGCGGAATCGCAGACGGAATACGCCCATGCGCTTTCCTTTCTATCCTTCCGCCGGAACGAGGCGCTGAGGCTGATGGAGGAGGGCCTGGCTCTCTTCGAGAGCGACCCGCGCCATGTGACGAACGATTTCTATTTCAGGGCCGCCGGCAAGCACGGACAGATGCTGACGGCCGCAGGCGACCTCGACCGCGCAGAGGACGTCCTTACGCGGGCGGCATCGCTCGCTGAGGCCAACCATGCGTTCGATCAGTTGCGCAATCTGGAAAAGCTTCTGGCTGCTGTGCGTGACAAGAAAGGCGCATCGCGATAGCTGCCGCCGCATCGCATGCGGCATTCAGGGCGCCGCAAACGTCCGCACATTGGGTTGCCCGCTGCGAGCCCTTTCAACCTCACTTCCGTCGGACCACGAGACCGCCACGTCGGTCGCCCCCGGATCGCTCCGGAGGCGACCAGGTCAGTGGCTAGTCTTCGGCATCGGCATCGGCCGCTGCTTCGACAGCGTCCATGACGATGAAGGCCTCGAACAGGGACAACGCATGATCGGTGTCGATCGGCAGCATGTCTGGCGTAAGGACTCTGTCGACATAGGCGTCCGCGTCCCAGGTCCGTCTGGCGTCCCGCGGGTTTCGGGCTTCCATTCTGCCCAGCGCCCTTGCGAAGGCCTCTTCGGCGGTCGACACCGCTTCCTTTCTGAGGAAACCGGTGAGCGGCAGCTCGGTGATAGTCTTGGGAAGCTCCTGGCGCTGAGCTTCCTCGTGCTCTTCGACCTTCCTCGCCAGGAGGCTCCAGCTGTTGAACCCCTCGCGCTTGGCGATGTGATTCAAAGCTTCGGCAAGAGGAATGCCTTCCTCTTTGGCCTTACGCTTGGCTTGAGATTTCAGGTTCGGGATCGATGCTGACAGTTTCATTGTGAACTTTCCATTCGAGCATGATTTCACAATCCCTCCTTTTGCGAATGTTCGGATGGCGAGTTCGCTGTCGTTCAGCCCTGCACGTTAAGTGCTTTCCCATTGGAGGGGGGAAGCGTGGGTACGCTTGCAGGAAGGCTCTCAAATTTCGCCGGAGCAGACAAGGGGGACCTGGAAATGAAGTTGCCTGGCGACCGCGCTCCGCGCGCCGGGCTTTAGGCTGCGCCCCGAGCCAAGGGGTCTCGGCCCTCCGGGTGACAATCCCTGTCGCGGAAGATCATGTCTCGACAATTGATTCGTCGGCAGGGCTTTTGAGAACAAGTACGCCGCCCAATCGAAGCTCTTCGAGCGCATGCTTGGCTGGCTCCGTAGGCCCGCCCTCGAGTATGTCGGCTCCCGCGGTCCGCTCCAGCATGTCCAGAACGTAGCTTGGTGGAAACTGACGAAGGTTCTCCGTGATGCTGGCATCGCCCGCCGCGAGGATCTGCGCAGCTGCGCGCCTAGGCAGAGTGACGCCACCGCGACCGCGACACCCAATCAAACACATCAAGGGCAGAGACTTGGCAGAAACCTGCTTCAAACTCGTCTGTCTTGTCTGTGCGAATTGGTGAGCCGTCGGCGCCAGCATGACGCTGCAGCCGTAGAGCGGATCGTGCCTTGTGTACGTTTTGCAATTCCAGTGAAAGTCGGGTGTCGTCAATAGCGCGAGCTGGTTTTGTGAACCCGCGCGCCCGCGACGCAATCGAAGCTCCGATATCGAACGACTTGGATGAAACCAGCCGACTTCGATCCATTCGCTGAAAACATAAAACGGCAGAGCAATGAATTGGACGCACCAGCATGTGCGGTGTTTGCTTCCACGAACACTGGGGCGTCTGGGGCGTGTCGGCGGGAGCGAAAATGCTGAATGTGGAGGGGCGCTTTGTTTATGCCGCCGAGCACGATCAGCTTCGCGACACCGCCCGTCGCTTTCTCGAGCGCGAGATTGCGCCGAATTACGATCGCTGGGAGCGGCAAGGCGTCGTTGATCGGTCGTATTGGAAGGCAAGCGGCGCGGCGGGCCTTCTATGTCCCACTGTGCCGGAGGCGTATGGAGGGCTCGGGCTGGACTTTCGCTGCAATGCTGTCCTCAACGAGGAGTCGGGCTACGCGGGCGTGATGTTGCCGTCGATGATCCAGTCGGACATCTCGGTCAGCTATCTGGAGCGCTACGCTTCTGAAGAGCAAAAACAACATTATCTGCCGAAGATGGTTTCTGGCGACGTGGTTGTCGCCATTGCCATGACAGAACCTGGGGCAGGTTCTGATCTTCAGGGCATTCGAACCTCGGCGCGGCGTGACGGCGGTGATTTCATCGTCAACGGCTCAAAGACTTTCATTTCGAATGGCCAGACGGCTGACTTGGTGATTGTTGTCGCCAAGACCAATCCGGACGCGGGGGCCAAGGGAATATCGCTCGTGCTTGTCGAGGCCGATCGAGCCGGGTTCAAGCGCGGAAGAAATCTCGACAAAATCGGCCTGCATTCCGCCGACACGTCCGAGCTCTTTTTTGAGGACGTGCGTGTCCCCGCAAGCAATCTCCTGGGCGCTGAGGGTGCGGGCTTTTCCTGTTTGATGAACCAACTTGCGCAGGAACGATTGTCCATTGCGATTTTCGCCCAAGGCGCCGCGCAGCGCGCCTTCGACGAAGCCGTCAACTACACCAAGGATCGGCGTGCGTTCGGCAAGGCCATCTTCGAGTTTCAGCATCCGCGATTCTCCCTCGCGGACATGAAAGCGAAGCTGCAAGTCGGCTGGGCGCACGCTGACTGGGCCCTCGATCGTCACATCAAGGGTAAACTCACCGCGGCCGAGGCCTCGGCGGCGAAGTATTGGCATACGGAAACGCAGTGGGAGATCACTGACGCCGCGCTGCAATTGCATGGCGGCGCCGGCTACATGAACGAGGTCCTGATCGCCCGCATGTGGCGCGACGCGCGTGTGCAACGCATTTATGGCGGCACTTCCGAGATCATGCGCGAAGTCGTGTCGCGATCCATTTGAAACAGTTTGGAGCGTCGCGATCTCGCGGTGTCCGCGATAGAATAGGCAAGTTCGAGGAGAAGAAGATGGTTTCGGCGGAACGCGCGGTGCTTGTGGCGGGTGTCGGGATGATTCAGTTCACCAAGCCTGGCCAGAACGCGGCTTATGACCAGATGGGCGCAGAAGCCATCGGGCTCGCTCTGCGCGATGCGGGGATCGACTACGGGCTCGTTGAGCAGGCCTATGCTGGCTACGTCTATGGCGACAGCTGCGCGGGGCAACGCACCATCTACCAAGCTGGGATGAGCGGGATCCCGATCGTCAATCTCAACAACAATTGCTCCACCGGCTCGACAGCGCTCTTCCTGGCGCGCCAGGCGGTGGAGAGCGGGGCGGCCGAGTGCGTGCTGGCGGTTGGTTTCGAACAAATGAGCCCGGGCGCCATCGCCGCGATCTTCGCCGATCGTGTAAGCCCATTCGCGGACTTCGATCGCACATGCGACGAACTTGTCGATGTCGAGCTGCCGCTAGCGCTCAGATACTTCGGCGGCGCGGGCCGCGAGCACATGCGGAAATATGGCACGACGCTGGACGATTTCGCGCGCGTGCGAGCGAAGGCCAGCCGCCACGCCTCGCACAATCCTCTATCGTTGTTCAAGAACGTGATGACCGAAGAGGAAGTGCTAAACTCGCCCGTGGTTTGGCCCGGTGTGATGACCCGGCCGATGGCTTGCCCGCCAACATGCGGCGCGGCGGCGGCGATCCTCGTTTCCGCCGCCTTCGCCAAGAAGCACGCCATCGCGTCGCAGGTGAAGATCGCCGCGCAAGCGATGACGACGGATCGGCCAGTGTCGCTCGCTTCCGGCAGCATGATCGACTTGGTCGGTCGCGACATGGCGGAGCGTGCTTCCAAGAGCGTCTACGAACGCGCCGGCGTCGGCCCGGATGATATCCGCGTCGTGGAGCTGCACGATTGCTTCGCGCACAATGAGGTCATCACTTACGAAAGCCTAGGTCTCTGTCCAGAAGGTGGCGCGCAGAAATTCATCGCCGATGGCGACAACACTTATGGCGGCAAGGTCGTGACCAATCCGTCAGGCGGCCTTTTGTCGAAAGGCCATCCGCTAGGCGCCACCGGTCTCGCGCAATGTTACGAGCTCACGCATCAATTGCGCGGGACTGCGGGCGCCCGACAGGTCGATGGCGTTCGTCACGCGCTGCAGCACAATCTGGGGCTCGGCGGCGCCTGTGTCGTCACGCTCTATGAAAAGACATCGTGAGAGAGCGACCCCGCTTCGTGCGGGGACGAAGAAACGTTTGTGAAAACGAGAAGGTGGCGTCGCCGTGAGTTCTGAAGTCCTGGTCAATCCCAGAGGCATCTTCGATCGGGGCGCCTTGGGTGTGACGCTCGAGGCGGTGCCGGTGCTGATCGAGCGCCAGCGCGTTCGTTTCTTCGCGCAGGTGCTCGGCGAAACCAATCTCATCCATTTCGACGCCGACGTCGCCCACGCCGCGGGCCACCACGATCTCGTGGCGCCTGCGTCTTTCTTCATGGTCGTGGAAGCCGCCGCCAACGAGGAGCGCGGACGACGCGCGTTGCCGTCGCTCTTGGACGTTGTGGTTTGTGACTTTCGGTATCTGCTCCACGGAGACGAGCGCTATTTCTACGACGCCCCGATCTATGCAGGCGAGGAGGTTCTGTTCGCCTCGAAGGTCGTCGACTTCTACGACAAGAAGGGCGGGGCGATGGAGTTTGTCGTCACCGAGTCGACCATCACGCATCCCAAGCGCGGCGTGTTGATGCGATCGCGACGGACACTGCTGCACCGCCTCCCGGATGCGAAGGATGGATCGCGATGAGTGAGCTCGATCTTAGCGCGGCGGAAGTCGGCGCGACCTTACCGGACGTCGAGTTTGGACCGATCTCGCGCGCGACGCTCGCGCTATATGCGGGGGCGTCTGGCGACCACAATCCGGTGCATATCGATTTGGATTTCGCGAAGGCTGCCGGCTTGCCGGATGTGTTCGCGCACGGGATGTTGTCCTTTGGCGTGTTGACGCGGGTGGTGACGAGTTGGGCGGGGATCGGCCGGCTGAGAGAGTTCGCCGCGCGCTTCGTGTCGATCACGCAAGTGCATGACCGCATCACTTGCAAGGCGACTATCATCGAGAAGTTCGAGGCCGAGGGTGAACAGCGCCTGCGCTTGAACCTGATTGCGACCGCCCAGGATGGGCGCGAGACCCTGAATGGACACGCGGTGGTGGCCGTCAGCTGAGATCCGCGAAGATAGAATGAGAAATGGGAGTTCGAGATATGTCGCTTCGTTTTGACGATCGCGTTGTCATCGTCACCGGCGCCGGCAATGGCCTGGGAAAAAGTCACGCCATGGACTTCGCGCGGCGCGGCGCCAAGGTCGTCGTCAATGATCTGGGCGGCAGCATCGCCGGCGAGGGCGCCAGCAAGTACGTCGCACAATCCGTCGTCGACGAAATCAAGGCCGCGGGCGGGGAGGCGGTCGCCAACACCGATAGCGTCGAGGAGGGCGATAAACTGGTTCAGATGGCGCTGGACGTCTTTGGTCGGGTCGACGTGGTGGTGAACAACGCGGGCGTTCTGCGCGACGCCTCTTTCGCCAAGATGAGTGACGCTGATTGGGACACGATCTATCGCGTTCACCTCTATGGCAGTTACAAGGTCACCAAGGCGGCCTGGCCGCATATGCGCAACGCCAATTACGGGCGCATCGTAATGACCACGTCGGTCGCGGGTGTGTACGGAAATTTCGGACAGGCCAATTACGCGGCCGCCAAGATCGGTCTCTTCGGACTGGCCCAGACCTTGGCGATCGAGGGCGCGGCGAAGAACGTGCTCTGCAACACGGTCGCGCCGACCGCCGGTTCACGGCTCACGGCGACGGTGCTGCCGAAGGAAGTGCTTGAGGCCTTGAAGCCGGAATATGTGACGCCCGCGGTCGTCTTGCTCGGTCACGAGACATGTCCGGTCTCAGGCAAGCTCTTCGAGGTTGGCGGTGGCTGGGTGTCGCAAACGCGGTGGGAGCAGACCGAGGGCGTCTTCTTCAAGGAAGATTTCGCCGCCGAGGATCTGCAAGCGCGCTGGGGCGAGGCCACCAATTTCGAACGCGCCCGCCACGCCGACAAGATCTCGCAATCCAAGACGGGTCTCGAGGAGAGGCTAGGTCGGAAGTTGGAGCTCGTGCCGCAAAAGACATGAGCGTCGCGCGCGTCGCATCGTTCTTCGATCCAGGCAAGGCAATGAAATGAGCTTCGACAAGATCATCGTCGAATGCGACGGGCCGCTCGCGGTCGTGACCTTGTACGACCCGGCGCGCTTGAACGCCATCAACCTCTCCATGCTGCAAGGCTCGCGGCCGCGACGGGCGAAGTGCTGGGTGATGGATCTGTTCGCGCCGTCTTGATCACCGGCGCCGGGCGCGCGTTCTGCAGCGGCGCTGATCTTGTCGCCGTGTCAAACGAAGAAGCGGGCGGCGCGGCGCCGGAAGTTGGCGCGATGCTGCGCGATGTCATGAACCCGCTGCTACAAGGCATGCGGGAGAGCAAAGCCGATCGTATGCGCGGTCAACGGCGCCGCCGCCGGCGTCGGTTGCGGTTTGGCGCTCGCCGCCGACGTGGTGCTGGTTGCTCGTCCGGGCTATTTCCTGCAGGCCTTTATTCGCGTGGGCCTCGTGCCTGACGGCGGCGCGTCTTGGATCGTACCGCGTCTGGTCGGCGCCGGGCGCGCCATGGCCATGATGATGCTCGGCCAAAAGGTCGCCGCCCGGGAGGCGGTCGCCTGGGGTCCCGCTTGTCAATGGTATGAAGACGACGATCTCGCCTTGGCCGCTAAGTGATTGGCGATGGACCGCGCGAAGGGACCCACGCGCGCTTATGGCCAGCTGAAACGAATGTTGGCCGCGAGCGCCGCCAACAGCTTTGCCGAGCAACTCGACTTGGAGGCCTCCCATCAGGAGCGCGCCGCGGCGTCGGTTGATTTCAAGGAGGGCGTCGCCGCCTTCGTCGGGAAGCGGCGCGCGAACTTCACGGGCGCATAGATCGAGAAGCCGGCGCCGCAGCGGCGTTTGCTGTTAGGTCTTCGCGTCGTCGTCGTGCGTGAGAAACTCAGCGGGGATGGAATCGGCGCTCGCGTCGCCCAACTGACTGCCGCCATCGCAATCGACGATCGCGCCGGTCATGTAACCGGCGGCATCGCTCGACAGGAACACGGCCAGATCGCCAAGTTCTCGCGCCTGCGCGTAGCGGCGCAGCGGGATCGTGTCACAGAGCGCCTTCTCGGCTTCCGCGGTCGGGGTCAGACGACGCATGCCCTCGGTGTCCTTGACCGGCCCAGGTGAAATGCCGAGCACGCGCACGCCGGCGGGGCCCCATTCCATCGCCAACGCCTTTGTCAGCATGTTGACGCCGGCCTTGGCGGCCGAGACATGAGCTTGATAGGGACGCGCGTTCACCGCTTGCCCCGCGGAGATGTTAAGAACGACGGCGCCAGGGCGTCGCAAATGCACGAACGCGGCGCGGCAGACGTTGAAGGTGCCGATCAAATCGATGTCGACCACGGCGCGAAAGCCGTTGGCGGACATGCCAAGCACCGGCGCAACGAAATTTCCCGCGGCGCCGGAAACCACAATGTCGAACTGCCCATATCGTTGCGCCGCTTTGCCGAGCGCGTCTTCCACGGCGCCGTAGTCGCGCACATCCGCGCAAACCGCCATCGCGTCAAAGCCTCCCGCGCGGAGTGATTGGGCCGCGTCGTTCGCCTTTAGCTCGTTCCTGCCGAGCAGCGTTACTTTCGCGCCGTGCTGTGCAAGGCGGGTGGCGATGCCAAGGTTGATGCCGCTCGTGCCGCCGGCAACGAACGCGGTCTTTCCAGCGAGCGCATCGGCCCGAAATACGCTTTTCATGTTGATCTCGCTCACAAGTCGCCAGGTCGAAAAAGCAGGACGCGATTGTCCCTGGCGAGCGCGTTCATCCGAAGTTCGACTTAGCGCTCGGCGCAGACAAAGGACGCGGCCGAATTCATGTCTCCAGAGCCGCCGTAGCGCGCGAAACGTGGATAGAGGCAAAGCGGTCGCGTCCTCGTCGTGTCATCGGAGGGATCGGCCACGACTTCACGCTCGGCCGGATCGACGCCGCGTTCGACCCAATTCGCAAGCGCCGTCAACGTGTCAAAGGAAGCATCGAAGACGTCGCTGGAGCCGTGGCTGTAACCGGGAATTTCGTAGTAGCGAATGGTACTCTGCGTGCGTCCCTCGCCGAGGCGCTGGCGCGCGTTCGCATAGAAGTGCTCGCTCCATCGCGGGCTGATCAACATATCGTCGGTCCCGTGGATGAGGATCAATTTGCCGCCCCGCGCGGCGAAGCCCGTGAGATCGGTGTCCGCGGTGTCTAGGCGTGCGATCTCCGCGAAGCGAGCCCGGATTGCCTCGGGCGGATTGTCGAGATCGAGCGCATACGGATCAAAGCTCGGCCCCAAGCCAAGAAATGCCTGGAAGTACGCCTGGGTGAAGAACGTGCTGAGCGACATGCCTGGGCGGAACGGCAGGCCAGGCTCATTGGCGCCAAGTCCAAAGCTCACGAAGCCCGGCGTTCCATATGCAGACGGGCGTCCGGAATCCGAGGTGAGGATGTTGTAGCCCGGGAAGGCGGCATCGCCCGTCGCTTCCGGAAAGGTTGAACGCGCCGGCTGATCGATCAAGCGAATTGCGCGAATTTGCGCATCGGAAAGACAATTGTCGCCCAAATCCGCCCCGCCCTCGCAGCGCAGCGGGGCGCCGCGCAAGCGCGCGGCCGCGGGATCGAAGACTGCACGACATTCGCGGATGTTGCTGATGACACCGTCCTCGGCGCCGTCGAGGGTGTCACAGCGCTCAAGCGCGGCGTCAAAGAGGAGGCCTCGATCTTGCGGTGAAAGCCATGCGCCAGGTGCTGCAAGCACTTGCTCTCGAACGAGCATCCCGAACATCATCAGTGCGCTCTCGCCGCTGCGCGCCGGATAGAGCGATACAACACCGTCCCAATCGTCCGGCCACCGTGCGGCGACGGCAAGACCTTCAGCGCCGCCGCGAGAGCTCCCCATAAAATAACTTCTCTCGGGATCTCGGCCATAGGTACGGATGATGATCGCGAGCGACACGTCATGGGTCTTCTTCAGCGCTTCACCCAGATAATTGAGGTAGGATTCTCGATTGGCCGCGAAGGCGGGGCTCGGCCCCTGGTGCCCGCCATCGGATCCAAACACGGCATAGCCGCGCGCCAACGGCGCTCTTGCAAGGCGCGATATCGGTTGATTGCCAGTGACGTCCGGGATGAAGCCATCGAGGCCGCCGCCGCCATGCATGAGCGCGTTGCCGTTCCAGTTGGTCGGCAAGGCAATGTGCATTTGAATATCCGGCGCCGTTTGATCGACCGGGTCGATGTCCGCCGACACCAGGCAATGCTCGGGCGCCCCTTCAGCGTTCGCGGCGACAAACTCCGCGGCGGTGACGCGCGCGCCATTGGTGGGCAAGCCAATATCCGTCGCCGCGATTGTCGTTCCCGATAGCGCCGTGCAACTCGCCGCCGTCAAAATAAGTGGGGGCGGGACGGATGTGCACGCGCTCAGCGCGGCGGCGCACGCGAGTAGGGTCACCGAGCAGCGAAGGGAGCGAAAAATCATAGACATCTCCAGAACGGCGAGCGGGGTAACCGCTGAATTCAAACGCCCGCTAAATGCGCGGACTTGTGGGTTCGGCGCGCCGCGCGACTTGCTCGTGGTGACAGCGTGTGGGAGCGCGGTTTGGTTCGCGCGGTGGCGGGCGCGATATTGTCTCGACACCTTCCCCTCCGACGTTCCGTGCGCGGCTTCGGGCCTCAACCTGTCACAGGCATCGCCTCCGTATAAATTCATTAATATGCCCATCTATTCAGGCCAGTATCAGCAAGACGCCGGGCGCGGCGCGAGCGACGACGGCCGGCGTCCGCGGGGAGCCTCTCTTTCACATCGATCCCAAGCGCTTCGCGCGACAGGACACGCGCCGCGCGCGGTCGCGGTCGCGTCCCCAGGCGTCAACGTTTGGTGGTGGATTTCCTTGTCGTGATGATGAATTCGCGCACCGCCGGGGTCTGACGCCAACGCGCGCGCGTCGCGCAGCACATGGGCGTCGAGAAATCGATCGAGAAGCCGTCGACCCGGACGCTGGTGAAGAGACGCTTCATCCGCGCCGTCGCGACGTAATCCGATGGAGCGACGGCGAGGGCGTTGGACTTGAGAACGATCTCCTTGGTGATCGGAAAATAGTCGACGATGTGGACGCGCCTTCTCCAGTCGATCCCGTGGTGCTCGTAAAGCGCTTGAAAAGCCACGCCATGGGGGCGCAGGCCCGAGGGCAGCACCAGATCGTAGGCGACCAGCATGTCGGGGCTTGCGATCTTGTGTTCGAGGATAGGATGGCCGTTGCGCGCGAAGAGCGTCGTGTTGAGCGCGGGAATGGGCTCAAGATGAAGCTCTGGCCATTCAGCGAACGCGCCGGCGAAACCCACCGCGACATCGACACTGCCGGCTAGCAGCGATTGGACCATGCGTTCGAAGCTTGAGGAGCTTAGATCGAAACGAAGGTTGGGATGCTTGCGTTGGAGCGCGATCGTTGGTTCGAACAGCATCCATTCAAGGGCAGCCGGACAAATGCCGACCCGAAGCGTGTCCGCGAATGCGTCTCCGGACGCTTGACTGGAGAGGAGCGTCCGCGCATCGGCGAGAAGGCGCTCGGCGCTTTCGATGAAGATTCGTCCGCGGTCCGTGAGCAGAACCCGGCGGGAGGTTCTGTGGAATATTTCGTAGCCTATTTGCCGCTCAAGGTCGGCGACGCCTCGGGTGACCGCCGATTGGGTGATGCCGATGTCTTTCGCCGCGGCGGTGAAAGACCCCGTGCGGGCGACCGCGATCGCGTGCGCGACATGCGTGAGGCGAATGTCCATGATCGCAGCCAATTCCTTCCTACTGCGCGGTCAGTTCGTAAACGTCGCGGCGAGAGGCAATAGATCGCACCAATCGGTGGAAGCCTCTACGCCGTTTTCTTCCGCGTCGGGCCCCGGCCAAGGATGAGAAGCAGGACGATCACCGCGAACAATACTGCGCACGATAGCGCGAGCGAGACGTGGACGCCGTAAACAACGCCGAGAAGGCCCACCGTTATCCCGGAAAAGGCGCGAAACCCCAAGGAGCCGGTCGCGAAGACGCCGAGTATGCGCCCGCGCACATCGTTGGGGGCTTCGAGTTGAACCACCGTCTGCGCCATGCTGCTGAAGGCGAGCTCGAAAAATCCGGCCACGAAGAGGCACCCCAGCGCCAACGCATAGGACCCGGAGACTGCGAAGATCGCGAGCGCGGCGCACCACGCGAGCGCGAGCAGAAGCGCAAGGCGCGCGCCCGGATTTAGTTTCCCGCTCGCTTCGAGTGCGAGACCGCCGACAAGCGCGCCAGCGGCGTCCGCGGCCAGCAAGGCGGCGTAAAAGCCGTCCGGGTCGCCTTGGCCCAGGTCAATCGCAAAGATCGGCATTTGGGCCTGGTAGCTGTTGCCGACGAGCGCGGCGGCTGCGGTGCACAGCACCGTCATCGTGGCGATCGCTGGCCGGTTGGCGATGACGCGCAGCGTTGATCCCAAGCGTTCATTTGGAATGCGCTGCGCGGGTCCCGGCGCGCGCCTGGCCGGGAGGCTCATGAGCCACGCCATCGCCGGGATATAGAAACAAGCGTTCAAGAACATGCCGGTGATGGGGCCCAGCCAAAACAGCATCGCCGCGCCAATGGCGGGGCCCGCGAGAACGCCAAGGTAGCGCCCGGTGGCGCTCAGCCTAATGGCGCTTTGCAAGTCTTCGTCGGCCACCAGTCGGTGCAGCAACATTTGTCCCGGCGCGATCCAGCAGACGCCCGCGCACCCGTGCAAAACCAGAAGCACCGTCGCGTGCCACATCTCGAGGGTGTCGGTCAGAAAGAAATAGCCCCATCCCAGTGACACGCTGACAAACAACGCCATGCCAAACAAGACGAGCGGGCGCGCATCGATGCGGTCCGCCAGCGCTCCCAGGGGAAAAGAAAAGAGCAGATACGGCAACCAGTGCGACAACACGGCGAAGCCGCCCAGGGCGGGCGATTGAAACTCTCGAAATATCACCCAATAGGTGATCACGTGCTCGATGTTGTCGGCCATCATGGCCAACGTGAACGTGCCGAGAAGCCAGCGAAATTGTGGTGTTCGCAGTGCGGCGAAGGATAGAGAGCCGCGCGGCAACATCGGTCAAATCTCAGGTTTGCGGCAGGTTGAGCATGATCGCGCTATCGCGCCAGACTTTCGCCGTTTGGCTCTCGTCCATGACGGCTTCGGAAGGGGTCGTCCATTCCAAGCGGCGCTTTACGTGGGATGCGTAGAACTCTCCCACCGGTGGCGTGGCCGCGCCCAGAGCAAGATCTGCGAGGATCTTGCCGCCGCCCGCGACGGTGTTCATGCGCTGGATGGGCGCCAGAATGGATAGAATGAAGCCATGTGGAATTCGAAACGCGGTAGGGTGGCTGCGCGTGAGCTTCGTGCCTGGCGTGAGGCCGGGGTTGTAGGCGATCACGCGCAGTCCACGCTCGCGTGCGAAAGGCGACGTCGCGAGCGCCCTGGCGGTCATGATGTTCAAGAGCTTGGATGCCGCATAGAGCCGCAAGCCCGCCATCGCGCCCCTTGGCCCATCGAGTTCGCCCTCGCCGCGCGCCAGTTTCGCGATGTCGGCATGTTGTGGGGGAGCGACCTTGTTCAGACGCGGGTCATGCAAATTGCTTGATGTGATGACCACGATGGCGTTCCGCGCAAGGGCGGGCATGAGCAGGCGCAGCAATAAGAAATGCGCGAGATGGTTCACGGCGAACGTCGTCTCGTACCCGTCCTCGGTCCGGTGCGCGACATCGCTGAACTGCAAGCCGGCGTTGAGCACGAGGGCGTCGATGGCCGTCTCGCCCCGCGCCCGCTCAATGATCGACGCGAAGCTTCGGACGTTTTCGAGCCGGCCAAGATCGAGTGGGAAACGATCGCCGTCGGACGGATCGGCGCCACGAGCGCCGACCAGCACCCGGACGTCGCGGTCGCGCCGCATCTCCTTGACCGCCGCGAGCCCGATCCCAGCGGTGCCCCCGGTCATTACGACCAATCTCATGCGCTTTATCTCGCTCAAGCTTCTAAAATAGAGTGGACGCACTAACTATCTTGATGCGTAATTCGGTGTCAACGAATAATAGAGCATTTGCTCGAACAATGGATGCGAGATGCGGACGGTCGACACAGCGAAACACGACGCCAAGAGCGCGGAAATTCTCGACGCCGCCGAGCGGTGCATCGCGCGGCGGGGCTTTCACGCGACGACGATCGCCCAGATCTGCGATGAGGCGGGCATCAGCCCTGGCCACCTTTATCATTATTTCGAGAGCAAGGTGGCGATCATGAACGCCATTTCGGCCAGGGGCCTTGAGTATGTGGAGACGGGCCTTGCGCGTCTCGTTGACCAACCCGACCCGGTCGACGCCGTGTTGGCGGAGGTCGAGAGATTCCGATCGTACAAGAAACTAAGTGGCGGCGGCGGCGTGCTGTTGGAAATCCTGTCGGAAGCCGGCCGAAATCCAGCGATCGCCAAGGCGCTACGAGAGCACACGGCGGGCATGCGCAAGCTCTTGGCCGAGTTCCTGCGCGACGGCCAAAAACGCGGAAAGATCGATACCAGTCTCGATCCGGACATGGCCGCGATTATTCTCATCAGCATTCTCGACGGGTGTAAGACGCTCGCCGTCCGTGACCCCAAACTCAACGCCGCGAAGTTCGGCGAAGCATTGGAGACCCTGATCGGGAGGTTTCTGCGCGCGTCGCCGTGAGTGACGGGCGCTCAGCCGACATTGCGTGATCGATCTTGCCAGTATGGTTTGCGAAGCTCGGTCTTCAATATCTTGCCGACGCCGGATAACGGAAGCGGACTGTCGCGCAGCTCGAACGAGCGGGGACGCTTGTAGTTCGCGATCAAGGGCTCGCAATGGGCGATGAGATCGGCTTCGTCGAGTTTCGCGCCAGGGCGCAAATACAGCACCGCGTGCACACGCTCGCCCCATCGGTCGTCGGGCACGCCAATGACCGCGCACTGCATGATACTGGGATGGCGCATGAGCGCGTCCTCGACTTCGGCCGAGTACACATTCTCCCCGCCACTCACGATCATGTCTTTCACGCGGTCGACGAGGTAGAGATAGCCATCTACATCCAGATAGCCCGCATCGCCAGTGCGAAGCCAGTCGTTCACGATCGTCTTGGCGGTAAGCTCGGGTTGGCGCCAATAGCCGAGCATCACATTGGCGCCGCGCACGACGATTTCCCCAATGGCGCCTCGCTCTAGCTCCGCCATGGATTCGTTCACGATGCGAACGTCGACGCCAGGGATCGCGCGTCCGGCCGATTGCAGGCGTCCGGCCAAATGGTCCGCGTGATCCAACACGGTGGCGGCGGGAGATAATTCGGTTTGACCATAGCCCTGCACGAAGCGCGCGTTGGGAAAGGCCGCCATGGCGCGCTCAAGAACCGCGCTCGAAATCGGCGAGGCGCCGTAGGACAGCATGCCGACGCTTGAGAGATCGACCGCGGCGTCGCGTAGTGCTTCGCAGAGCATGCCGATCATGGTCGGCACGAGAACCAACGCCGAGACGCGGTGCTGCTCGATGGCGCGCAATGTCGAGCCCGGCTCAAAGCCGGGCAAGATCACGTGCGTCGCGCCAAGCTGCGTTAGTCCAAAAAGCAGCCCCGCGTCCGCCAGGTGAAACATTGGCGGCGTATGCAGGAAGATTGTCTCCGAGGGGTACAGCGCGATCGCGTGAAGGGAGAAGAAGCTACTTAGGATGTTTCTGTGGCTGAGCTTCACGCCCTTGGAGCGGCCTGTCGTTCCACCCGTGTAGAATATGCCAGCGAGTGTCTCGCCCTTCTTGCGTCTGTCGTCGGCGGGAGGAGAGCTTTGGATCAGACATTCAAGCGAATCCGCGCCATGGGTTTGTTCCATATGCAGCACCTTGACGCCACGAGCGGAGAACGCCTCGGTGTGCGAAGCGAAAGTATCGTCCAATAGAGCGATCCTCGGCTCGCAATCATTGACGGCGTGCTCGATCTCGGCTTTCGCCCATCGTGTGTTGAACGGGACGAAAACGGCGCCAACCCAAGCGGCGGCGTAAAGCGCCTCGACAAAGTAATCGCTGTTAAGTGAGAGAATGACCACCCGGTCTCCCGGCATGACGCCAATCTTTTGAAAGCCCCCCGCAAGGCGAGCAATTCGATCGACCAGAGTAGCCCAAGTCTTGGTCCTGCCCGCACATATCGTGGCTGCCCGGTTCGGGAAGAGGTCGCGGCAGCGGTGAAGGCCTTGCGTCAGTTGCATGCGTGAAATCGACTGCCTTCTGGCGAGTGCGTGGTCGGGCGAAGTAGTGAAACGCAAAAGCCGGATGACTTGCGCCATCCGGCTGTCACGGTTTTTCGCGGGTTAGAACGAATATCCAATCCTGACGCCGACTTGGCGTGGCGAGGTATAGCGTTCGAGGAGGTAGTTATAACCTAGAAAGTCGGTCGAACGGGAGATGACGCCGCGCTCGTCACCAATGTTGTTGGCGTACGCGATGATTTCCAAACCGTTATCGGATCGAATGCCAAAATTCACGTTTGCTATAGCGTAGCTTTCCGCTACCGCGCCGTTGCCGCTGGGGTGCGTGCGTCCATCATTGAAGTAGCGCTCGCCGATGTATCGATAGTCTCCATGAGCGAGGAACGACCATGACGACGCGATCGGCAGATCAATATCGGCCGCCACAAAGCCGGTCCGCCGCGGCGAGTTCGTCAAATCTTGGCCGCTGTAGGGGAATGGCGCGCCGCCTTCCAGGTTGAAGTCGCCATACTTCGCTTCATTAAGCGCGGCGCCAGCGGAAAGACGCAACCAAGTGGTTGGCCGGGCAATCGCCTCGAGCTCGAGGCCTTCGATAGCGGCCTCACCAGCGTTGCTGATGACGAGGCCGCCGGCGCCGAGGAAGCGCGACACCTGCAGATCAGTGTAGTCCATGTGATAGAGGGTCGCGTTTACCGTCAATTGCCGGTCGAAGAATTGCGTTCGCAGTCCAAGTTCGTAATTGGTGTTTTGCTCGGACTCGAAGCGAATACCTTGGACTGTGGTCTGTAGCGTCAACTCCGGATTCCATCCGCCAGACTTGTATCCTCTGCTTGCCGTCGCATACCCCATGACGTCTGACGTGAAGTGGTAGCTCACACTCAACGCGGGGGACAGGTCGTTATCGGAGACGCTGTCCGTAGTTTGAGGAATGGTCGGATACCCGATGTTTCCTTGTTGAAAATAGGCAAGATCTTTTTCTTCGTGGGTGTAACGAAGGCCCGCGGTGAAGGTCAGCCGATCGGTGGCGTTCAAATCAACGTTCGCGAACGCGGCATAGGCGGTCGTCTCGACGTTGGAGTTGTTGATGAAGAAGTTTGGCGCGTAACCAGCCACGTAGTCCCGACGACTGTCGAGCTCCTGACTGAAATAGTAGAGGCCCGCCACATAGGTGACAAAGCTGTCGGACGGCGAAGCTAGCCGAATCTCTTGGCTGAAATGGCGTCCCTCGTCGTCGTAATGGTGATAGATGTTCGCTAGGGCAGGCACGAACACGTAGGCTGGAAATGTCGTTGTCCCGGCCGTTCCATAATCATCATCGACGACGATTTCCGAGGCCAATTCCCGCCAAGCGGTAATGGACGTCAGCGTGGCGAAGCCCAGGTCGCGTTCCGCTGTGAAGGAAAGGCCGCCACCGTGAACTTCGGACTCCTGCTGTATGTCGGAGTGGATGGTGTCGATGCCTGGCGACACCTGCAGCGACCTGCCCGTGAGTGGGCCTTGCACTGGCTCTTGTCTAGCCGCCTCGCCGAGGTCCCAAGAGTAGTCTCCGCGCAGAGCGAGATCCCACCCGCCGACGGTGAGGTTCAGCTCCGCACGGGCGCCATATGCGTCAACATTGCCGTAGTCACGCCCGGTGCCAGAATCGTGTTGATACCCATCTTGTGTTTGCCGAAAGACCGCGAGCTTGCCGCCTAGCACATCTTCGACAAGCGGTCCCGCCACGTAGCCTGCGAATTCTCGCTGATCCTGTTCACCTAAACGCAGATAGCCAGAACCGTGAAACTCATCGCCCGGGCGAACGGTCGTGATGTTGTAGGCTCCCGCGGTCGTGTTCTTACCAAAGAGCGTGCCCTGCGGTCCTCGCAGGACCTCCACTTGGGCGATGTCGACGAGGTTCTGATTATTGCCGACGGGCCGGCCCTGGTAGACGCCGTCAATATATACCGCGGCCCCCGCCTCGAAGCCCGCGTTTCGCGCGTTCGAACTGATGCCCCGAATTGTGATCGTGCCATTTTGCGGATCCATGCTGACGTTGGGCGTGGCTCCATTGAGTTCGGCGAGCGAGCGCGCATTCATAGAGTTGATCTGCTCTTGGCCAATGACTTGAACAGAGGAGGGAACGTCCTGCAGACTCTCCTCTCGTCTGCGCGCTGTCACAACGATTACATCTGAAGCTTGTTCTTCAGCCGTGACTTGCGCGACCGCGGGCGAAGCAGCCGCGAGCAAAAAAGTGGTCGCACACAATTGCGCCGAACATAGTAAGGCCCTCTTCATGCTTTAACTCCTCCCGCAGGTACACTTTTTATTGTTTTCTGCACGGCGACCCTTCCACATGATCTGTCGGCGGGAAAATTCATTAAACGACGCATCTATGCCGCCGCGACATTGATTGGCGGTTGGACGGCTCAAGGGGGCGTCAGGATAACTTGCGGGCGTGGACTTCGGCGCGAAGTGCGCCTCTGCCCTTAAGCTGCCGCCTTAGCCCATACGGAATCCGCGCGCGCCCGATAACGCCTCAGTGTCGGCCGGCAGATCATGTGGCGCTGAAAATCGAATGCGTTGTAGATCGCGGCGTCCGTGGGGAGGAAGGCTGCGCCGAGGGCAGGGACTTGAACCCGAGCATATTGCGCTCGCATCGCCGGATCGCGAGATGCGAATTCTCGGCGCGGTTGTTCTCGCGCAGCCGGCCTGGTCGATGGCGCTCTTCCAGGCCGAGCGCTTTCGGCACTGAGCCGTACGAGGCCAGACCATCGGTGACGATCGTCTCGGGGACTGACCGGCCCCCATCGGCGCGTCTAGGAGGCATCCTCGTCTGGAGCGCCGTCGGTAGGATTGTCCGCCGCGTCAGGTGAAAGGGCGGAGATCCAGAAGTCTGGAGGCACAGGCAGCCGCCAGTGGCGACAGGCCAGCAGGATGATCGGCCAGTTCCCGGTCTGGAACGCGCTCAGGGCGGTGCAGTCTCTTTTCTCGTCAACCGCCGCCGCGATGGTCGAAATCAGGCCCGAGCCATCAGCGACGTCGAGATCGGTCAGACCCCGCCCATGCGTGGATGTGTTGAGATAGAGATGCTGGTCGGAACTTTCGTCCGGCAGCCACAGCTGCATGGTGCAGTGCTCAAGCTTCTCGCGCGCCAGCTTGCCGAGCGCGTCCGACGCCTCGGCTTCCGCCATGCCCGAAAGCCAAGCTGTCAGGAGCGGGATCAGCGTGCTTCCGGCAGTGTTCTGCTTGAAGTACTCGTCCGACTTGTCCTTCGGGTGCAGCAGCAGGTCCCGGTAGTCGTTCGAAGTGATCGGATAAGCACTGCGGGTGCGGACGCCGAAGTTCAGGCGCTGCGCCATCGACGTGAGCCAGTACACCACGCCCGCGCGGTCGCCTCCCGCCGTGAGCCAGAGGACAAGGAAAAGCGCGACATCAGTCGCCTGCGAGTCACATACCGGCAGGAGCAGGTGCGGGTTCGACCGGATCATCGCGACGCCCTTGTCGAACCGTTCCTGGGCCGCCTTCATGCTCTTCTCTTTGTGCGCCTCGTCGCCGATGCCGGCGCTCCAGGCGTGCCACATCCCGAGCATCGCAAGCCGGCCCAGGGCCTCGAAGAGCTTGAGGTTGACGTCGACGGGGTTGCGCGATCCGACCGCGACCGACAACGCATGCCGTGAGGAGGCGAGGGGTGTAATCTTCTCGTCGATGAGCCCGGACGCAATCGACTGGTGGACGTTGATCAGCTGCACGAGGACGGTCGCCAACGCCTCGCCAGCCTCGGTCGATGCGCCGATCTCAGGCTTGACCAGCTCCCAGGCGTGGAGGACCGCGAGCTCGCTTGCGCGATAGGGCGCTTCAAGGTTCCCGACATCGCGCGCCCAAACGTACATGATCCAGAGGGAGAGATAGATTTGGCGGGCCGCTCGCACGCGATCCTTGGCTGGTGCGGACGCCGAGATGTCCATCTGCCGGAGCAGGGTCGCGAAATGACGGTACGAGGCGTCGGGTTCATCCAGAAGCGCGACCGCCTTCTGGAAGCTCGATCGCCACGCCTTGGGGAGCACCTCCTCCCGCAGCACGCCCGCAAGCAGGTGACTGGCGAGGACATCGCCGTTCCATTCCTCGAAGGAGAGCGTGTCGGTCGTCTTGCGGGTCGTGTAGCCGGTCAGCTCCGCCCGGACCGCCTCGCGAACCTCACCGCCGAAACAGATGACGATGACGACCTTCAGGTCCTTGTAGCCAGGTGGGATCTTGGTGGGGATGTAGACGTCCTCGATCTCCTCGAGTGAAGGACGGACCGCCTGGACATCGCCGTTCCAGTCCTGGCGCGTGAGATCACCCTTCTTGATGGTGAAGAGGAAGACCTTTCGCTCGCCATTGTGGTCGCCAACAGCCGCAACATCGACGCCGTGTTGTCGTGTGCCACGCTGGGGGCTGGAGAAGACCGTGTATCCCAGTTCGCTGACCAGGACGGGAAGTATCGCATCGAGCTCCTCGCGTTCGCGCAACGAGGCGAGGTATTCGCGGATGATGAGCTTCATGCCTCCAGCTCCTCGTTCCGGAAGCGCCACAGCAGATACTCGAGCCCAAGAGGGTCGACGACGAGCATGCGGGGCAGCTCCATCGAGACGGAATGCGGCTGCAGTTCGGTCTCCACCGCGCGCCGGCCTCCTGCACCGCCAAAATAGTTGAGTGAGCTGCGCCCGTAGAGGATGGTGGAGTTCTTCACGAAGTGCCGCAGCACCGACTGCTCGCGCGCCGCCTTGAACGTCTGGGTGGCTTCATCCCGCTGGCGCATATGCGCGACTAGGCGCTGGTGCTCTGATGGAGCAAGCTCCCTGATATCGTCTCCCTTGGTCAGGCCTTCCATGTATCGCCGGTTCTCAGCGAGAGCCTCCACGACGGCGGCATGAGCCGGATCTTTGTCATCGAGGCCTTCCAGGTAGTCGCGCGGTCCGCCGCCATAGTTCTGGAGAAGCGGCATGAAAAGCAGCCCGGTGATCTCCTCCCGCGCTTCGGCGTCACAGCTTCGCAGGAAGCTCACCAGGATCGAGGCGGCTGTGACCGGCTGGAAGAAGAAGTAGGCCACCGCCTTGCGACAGACGAAGGCCTGCTCGTTGGCGGGCATCGCGACCGCCTCGCTGGGAAGGCTGACGATCTGGCCCGCCAGATCGTCCCCACCATGCAGAGACACCGCGCCCGAGCAAAGAGCAGGGGCGGCGCTCCTGAGCCACGCAACCAACGTCGCAGGTAAGTGCTCGCTCTTTTCAAGCGCGTTGGAGAACATCTGGAACTCCTCGAGCGCGAGTGCGCAATCCGGTGCGCTCAGCAGCTTCGTGACGAAGTCGATGACGAGTTTCTGTTTGCCGGCCCTCATCAGCGTGGACAGCGCGGCATCGATCTCTCTGATCGTGCCCTTGTGCTCCGGCGCGACGCGCAGGAGCGGCGGGAGAAGGATCTCTGTGAGATCTGCATCCGTTCGTACGTGCTTCTGCCGCCAGATCACACGAGCGCAGCAATAGATCGTCTGCGGGCCGGCCTCCTCAACCAGAACAGCGCACAGGGCGCGCGCGGATTCCGCGGCCGAGGGGTTGTGGCCGACAAGGCTGACGCAGGCAGACACCAGTGCCGCATGCAGGTGATCGTTGCTGCGATGCGCTTCGTGAAGCCTGGAGAAAAGATCGAAGGAAAAGGCGGTCCCTTCGGGATCATGCGCAATCTCGCCCAAGGCCGAGACAGCCGCCAGACGCCGCTGGTCATCAAACGTCTCCGCAGCCTGGCGCGCCCGCGCGATGTCTGCGGCTGCCACGAGACCGTGGAAATAGTGGTTCATGGCAGGTTGCTCGCCAGCTTCTGCCTTGGTTACCAGCTCCAGTGCGCGCGCTTGATCCGCCCGAAGCCAGGCGCCGAGCGGCCCCAGGGGCTGCCCCGCCATCTGATCCTGTCCCGCCTGCGCTACCAGTGCGTCGACACAGGTCAGCATCGCGTCAAGCGAAGTGGAAAGGGCTGGGATGGCTGCGACGAAGACGTGCTGCGCGAAGAAGAAGTAGCTCGAATGAAGCACCTTGAACGCGGGCTCATGGACGAGACCCACGAAATCGATCTGCCCCGCATTGTGCAGGTCGACGCAGGCCGCAACCGCAGCGTCGAACTCTGCTCCATCCAACCGCCCGAATCGTTCACCAACGAGGTTTGCGAGCGTTCCGGCCTTCGCCTGCTCGAGGATTGTCTGGGCGATCGGGACTTCCGTCATGGCGTTTTGAAGCTTTGCAGTCGGCGGTGAGCGGGCAGTCTGGCTGATTCGGGTGGCCTGAGTCTGGCCCCGTCTGCTCTGAGCATTCGCGTTCTCCGGGGCGTGTAGCTGCCGCCGGGCCGCATGCGCGCGAACGCCCGTCGCCTGCCGCGCCCGCCGTTCAAGGGACGCTGCGCTCTTTGCCCTTGAGCGGCGAGCTCATCCGGCAGGCGCTGAACGGTCGGGCCGCGCATGCGGTCCCGGCTTCGCGTTCTGCAGCCGGGATTCCCTAGGAGAATCCAATGACTGTCCAACAACCTGCGATGCAGTTAATCCCGCTCAACAAGCTCGTCGCGTCACCGAGGAATGTCCGCCGCAAGGACCGCAAGGCCGACATTGAGGCGCTTGCGGCCTCGATCGCGTCCCGCGGGCTCTTGCAGAATCTTTGCGTGGTCCCGGCGGAAGGCGACCGGTTCGAGGTCGATGCAGGCGGACGCCGCCTTCTCGCGCTGAAGCTGCTCGCCAAGACGGGCGTGATCGCGAAGGATTTCCCCGTCGCGTGCAACGTCGTCGCCCAAGAAGAAGGTCGCGAGATCTCCCTCGTCGAGAACATCCACCGGGTCGCTATGGATGCGATGGACGAGGTCGATGCCTTTGCCGCGCTCGTAGCTGACGGTCTTGGGCCTGACGAAGTGGCGAAGCACTTCGGCATCAGCCGACGGCATGTCGATCAGCGTCTCGCGCTGGCGAGCCTGTCTCCGAAGATCAAGGCGGCCTGGAAGCGGGGCGATGTCACCCTCGACGCTGCTAGGGCATTCTGTCTTGTGGACGATCACGGCCAGCAGGAGGCGGTGTTCCGCAGCCTCGGCAAGCCGGTCACGCATGCGCCTTCGGTTCGCGCACGCTTGATGGACGGCCGCGTCCGCGCGTCGGACCGCCTGGCGATCTTCGTTGGTATCGACGCCTACGAGGCGGCGGGCGGCAAGCTGCTCGGGGACCTCTTCGATGCCGAGGCGGTCTTCATCGAGAGCCCCGCGCTCCTGGCGAAGCTCGCCGAGGACAAGCTGCAGGAATCAAGCGCTCGCCATCTTGCGGACGGATGGAGCTGGGTCGAGCTCCACCTCGCTGACGGCCGCGGCTCGGGCTTCTCGACCACCCGCCTCTATCCGGAGTGGCGCGATCCCACGCCCGAAGAGCAGGCTGAACTTGATCGCATCTCCGCAGAAATCGAGAAGCTCGACGCTGATCTGGACGCGACAGGCGTGGAGGACGATCCGCGCTGGTCAACGCGCGACGACCTTGAAGCGGCCTACGAGACGGTCCGGCAGAAGGGCCGCTGCTGGACTGAGGAGGTCAAGCAGGTCTCCGGCGTCCTCCTGTCGATCAACAATAACGGCAGCGTCTGCGCGACTGAGGGTCTTGTCCGGCAGGAGGACCAGAAGCGTGCAGCAGGACTGTTGAAACAGCGCAGGGAAGGCGGCAGCGGCGACGAAACTGTCGCTGACGCCGAAGACGCGCCGCCCGTCCGCACGAGCGCCTTGCCGAAATCTATCAACCGCGAGCTCACGCTGGTGCGCACCCGCGCCATCCGGGGCGCGTTGACCAACGATCGTGACGTCGCGCTGGCCGTGTGCGTCGCTTCGCTGGCGCTCCGAAGCCTGCGGCATACGGAGATGGCCGGCGTGTCGATCTCGGCGCATATCCGCCCCGTTGACGACCTGGCCGACGCTGAGAGCAGCCGCGCCCGGGTGGAAGTCCAGCTGCCGCAAGACGATGCGGACATGCTGGGATGGGCGCTGGACCAGTCTCGTGACCGCCTCCTTGACATCCTTTCCGTGCTCGTCGCTGGCGCTGTTGATCTTGCCCATGACGACACATCGCCCGCGGACTTGGGCAAGCAGTCCATCGCGGACCAGCTCGCCAAGCAGCTCGATATCGACATGCGGGAGTTCTGGGTGGCCAACCTGGCGTTCTGGGTGCGGTTGCCCAAGTCGGCGCTGCTTGCCGCCGTAGCCGAGGCGCCCGCCATGATGGAGCGCAGCGCCCGCGCCCGCGAGGACGCCATCAAGACGCATGCCAAGCTGCGGAAGGATGACCTCGCTGCGAAGGTCGCTGCGCTGTTTGAGGGGACGGGATATCTGCCGGATATTCTCGTTGCGCCGTTTTCCGCGGGCGGTCTTGTAGTCACGCCTCAGGGCCAAGATGCGCTCTCTCACCCAGCTGTTGCCGCTGAGTGAGCCGAGCGACGACCTCACGCGGGGACGCCCGCGTGAGGTTTGCTCGCTATGCGTTCGCTGCGGTCAAACCAGTTTCGTCAATGTAAGGACGAAGATCGCGGCGTAGCAAACGCCGACTGCAACGATCGCGATTGAGATCCACGATGGCGGTCGCGTGAATCGCGGGAGACGCGTCCGGTTCAACCAGACCACCGTCATCGCGTAGATCGCCATCACGAGTGTGTTGAAGACGGCGCTCGTTGCGAGCAGCCAGAAGGGCTGCCGTGGGTCGACGAAGATAAGTCCGAGACCGATCAAGGTTTGAAGCCAGACAACGATGTGGAACCAGCGGCTGATGCTGAGTGATTGGGGCCCCGCTAAAGCTCGTAGGATGCTGGCGGCGATCCTGGATGTCAGTTCCAGGATTCCAAGTGTCGACGAGTAGAAGACAAAGATACCAACGACGGCGAAAAGCCCGGCCGCCCACACGCCGTAGTGATCGCCGAAGCGCTTGAAGACGTCGACAAGAAGCGAAACGCCGCTCGTTTCGGGTGTTGCGCCCGCGAACATCATGAAGAAGATCGCAGAGATAAAGAGGATTGAGGCGATGTTTCCTCCAAGAAAAAGCAGCGCGTGCTCGATCCGGACAAGCTTGAGCCAGCGCCGCCACGCACTGCGTTGATCAGGCGTGTCCGGCGGCAATATCGGATGATCAGCGCTTCCCAGCCCCCGGCTATGCGCGATGCCGGCGACACCGGGAGCATACCGACCCATGCCGAAACCTTTCTCGCAGATAAGGATGCCGTAGCCGATGTTGAGGATGCCGCCGGCCCCGGCAAACACGATGCCTCCCAGAAGCGCGAAATAGGCGGTGTCCCGGCTCGTCATCATGTCGCCGAGAGCGCTAGCTGTGCCGCGCATTGTCAGGAAGTCCGCGACGAATGCGCCGAGACCCCCTTTTGAAGCAACAACCACCGTGAACAGGATCGCTACGCCGCCTAGCTGCAGGGCTAGCATCGAAGCCTGCAGTTTCTCGATCAACGGGTAGATTCGGGTTGGCGTCGACAGGATGACAGCGCAGGAAGTGAGCATTACCGCCGAGATGATCTGTTCAGGCAACCCGAACAGTCCCGCAGCAAGCTGTCCGCCGGAACGGACCCATCCTGGCCAGACCCAAGGCAGGATGGCGCCAAGCAGAAGCATGACGCCGAGCCACTTCGATGCGCGTGTCGCGCCGATCACCATCGACTCGCCCGTGGCCATGCTGTAGCGCGCGATCTCGGTGTTGATCAGCCATTGGGCCGCGACCGCGACCAGCGCGACCCAAAGCACGCCCGCCCCTCCGGAAAGAACAAGGGCGGGCCAGAACATCAGCTCGCCCGACCCGATCGCGAGCGAGGTGAAGATCGCGCTGGCGCCAAAGAAGCCGAAGGTGAGTTTGGGAGCGGCCGGCAATGACAGCGGCAGTTTCGTCGCGCCTTCCATGATGCGTTCCTTTCAGTTGCGCATGGGCATGCTGGCGCCGTTGCAGGCGGCGAGCCCGGTTCGTGTCAGGATTCAGATTGGTCGTGGTGTTACGCGGGCTGGACGACCGGTTCGGACGCGTTGAACCAGGCTTCGTCAGCCCAATAGAGTTTCTTGCGCCGGAGCTCGCTGCGCACTTCTTGCGAATAGAAAAGCGATGCGATCTCCTCTTCGAACAGAGCTCCCAGCTCCGTTAGTCGGTAGCCCGATGCGGATTTCTCGAAGATGCCTGTGTCGAGGCAAATGGATGCCGCCCGGCGCCATCCCGATGCAGACGCGTCGTCGCCGGCGAGCGCATCGAACGGAAGGACCTCCCTTGAGAGCTCGCAGACCCTGCTGGCCCGGCGCTCGATATCGGTCAGCTGCTTGGCCCATCCAACCGCAGAGCCTCCTTGGCGCATGCGGCGAATGTAGTCGTTGGTGCTTGGCATGACCTTCGTGTCGGTGATGTTGCGGAAGAAGTAACCCCATCCATGGGAATAGGATGAACTACCAAAGCCGAGCATGTTGGCGCGAGAGCCGCCGCGCACGCGTTTGTAAGTATCCTCACTTGCGCTGTTGCGCATGAAGCGCCCGCCCGGCCGTCGCCGATAGCCGAGAGATGTCATGCACGTGATAATGTGCGCACGCCGCTCCGCGCTTTCCAGCGAGCTTGGAACACTTGAAAGCGTGTCTTCGGGATCTTCCGGTCGCGGCGCGTAGATCTTGTTCATCGCCGAACCTTCGTGCAGGCGCAGGATATACCAGGTCACTTGGTCGGGCTGATATCGTTCGATCTCTCGCAAGTCGTTGTCGATCGAATCCATCGTTTGTAGGGGAAGATCCTGCATCAAATCGACGTTGGTTCTGATCCCCAAGGAGAAGACTTCGTCCAGCGCCTCTCTGAGCGTTGCCAGATTGTGCCCACGGTGAGTCCGCAGGAGCTCGTCTTCGAACGACTGCACGCCGATGCTCACGCGGTCCATCCCGCTCGCAACGAGCGTGCGGAGCTTTTTTCTGCCGCCGTCGCCCGAAGCCGTTAGAGGACTGGTCTCGACGCAGAACTTCGTTGTTTGAAGATTCTGGAGCGTCGACAGAGTTTCGACGAGCCGGACCAGGTCCTCATGCGCCATTGCTGTCGGAGTGCCGCCACCAAGGTAGATCGAGGCAATCGGCTGCCCCGCAAGCGATGCGCGACGCGAGGCGATCTCACTTGCCACGGCGTCGAGATACGGGCGAAGAGCGGGGGCCTGCCTGTGCTCGCCGGAATGGGACCGGTGATAGTGGCAGAACGAGCAAACGAACTCGCAGAATGCGATATGCACATAGAGATGCACGGGCGCGTTTCCGCCGATTGTGAATGGCTCGACGCCATTTGTGGGCGATAGCGCATCGAGCGGCGGGTACGTCACAGTCGTGTGGCTGCCGCCCAGGCCGGCCCGCACACGCCTGACGATACCCGTCCTGAGAAGTCCGGCGATCAGCCGGCTAAGTTGCACCGCGTCCATTTTTCATTTTGCCTTTCGCAAAAGTCCTGAAGTCGGCGACTTCGCTGGAAGCGGCCTTGGCTCTGATGGGCAGAGGGTCGAAGCTCATATGGAGGAGCGCCGAATCGACCGCGGCATAGGCAGCTATCGAGTGCTTGACGTCCGGGTCCATGAGCAGGACGTCCGCAGCGAAATCATCTGCCTCGCCGTTCGCCGTGATGTAACCATGGTCGTATCGCTGATCATGCTTGCGATCAGGCGACAGCGGAGTGATGCACTTGTTGGTCGCGTGCTCGGAATGAGGGTCGCGATCCTTGGAGCGCCAAGTCCAGAAGCCGCCCGATAGCGTGATCATGAGTTCGATACCGGTGTGGTAGTCGAGTTCTGTATCCGCAGGTCTGCCTGACTTCGCCTTGCCTTTTGGTTTTGGGGAAGCATTTGTCAGGACGTGGAAGTTTGAGCTTCCGGCCGGTGCTTCTGTGCACTTTGTGAGCGGCCGCCATGCAAGTGTGCGCCTGGCGAACCTGCCATCCTTGATGGCTTGCGAGTGACTATAGTCTTTGTCGTTCTTCGCTGGTGGTAGCTTCTCAGCAAATCTGACTGCATCCACCCCAATCGCAGCTTCCGCCTCCGCGACATAGGTCTTCGAAATATCGAAGCCGTCGAGCAGCTGCGCGCTGATTGCGATCTCAGGACCAGACGGATGGAACAAGGCCCAGAGGCCGCAAGTCGGGCGATCGTCTGCGCACCGCAGCGTTATTGCCGAAGCAATCTGCTCGTCCGCCGCAATTCGAAGAACTTTCGCTATCGAGCCATTCGCTTCGAGAGAAAACGTCTGCTCATGGGGGGTATCTGCGCCGAGTACGACATCGACCTTGCCTCTAATCAGGACGATAACGGCTTCTCGGGCGCGCAGAGATCTCAGTGCAACGTCATGCGGCGCTGAGTTGGAGAACTCTCCAACCCGCGTCGTAAGGCCGGAGATTGGACCCGAAGATAGCGACAAGCATTCTTGAGCACTCTCAACTTTTCGCTCTTCACCGACCACGCGAAGCGCCATTGGATGATCGGACGTCTTGAAGCGGTGGCAAGCCGCGCCTTCCATAGCGGGAACATCGCACAGATCGACTTGCGTATCTCCGGGCTGAGAGTCGGAGGTGGCCTTCTCCTTCGCGACGCCAAGCATCCAGGCGGCTGCCTCGAGGTCCATGTCGTCGATGGCGTCCTCGAACGCCCGGCGGTCGCCGGCAGACATGTGTTGTCGGACCGCTTCACGATCCATGCTGCGGATGGATTCGATCAACTGAAGCTTCTTCTTGACGTTGTCGATGACCGATCGACTTGGCCTGCCGGATCCTTTCGGACTTTCGGGAGGGTGAGATGTGGTCATTGGTCGTCTCCTGTCTATAAAATCGGATCGGGTTAGGCCGGCGCTGGTCGAAGCCGCGAACGAACTACGTCGAATTGTCGGGCAGGTCAGGGAACAGGGCGCGAAGGTCGGCAAACGGAATGAAGTGGAAGAGGTGCCTTGGAGCCTCCTCGGGAACCTTTGAGAACTCGTTCTCCTTGGCCCAGTCCGCGATGCGCCTACGCCAGACCGGTTCGGACAAGTATCCCACCAACCATCTCCGCGCGCCCGCACGTGTGCGCTCGATGGTCTCCAGAAGGTAGGTGAGCTCGCTGTTCCTGCTAGCGAGCAGTTTGCCGATCGCCTTGATGACGTGATCTCGCAACAGGGTCGTCCGGTCGCTCCCGTTCTTGATTCCCTTTTTCTTGTCGGTGGGAATCGCGGCGCGAACCGGTACGGAGTAGATCTCACCGCCCGCGGGAAGGTCGATGGTGCCGACGAATTCAGGATCGAGCGCTGCGAACGCCAAGATGTATTTCGCGCTTTCGGCCAGCGCCCGGCGCTCCCCAAGCGTGCGGGCCTCTTTCGACATTTCCCTGAGACATGAGGCGATGAGCTTTGCGAGCTCCTGCTCGACATACACCGCTTCCATCATGTCGTAGCGGGCCTGCAGCACAACGTCGAACCAGCTGCGCATGAAGGCGTAGTCGCCAACCGGCGGAGTTGATTTATCCTCGACGACGTCATGCATCGTGCCAGGATGATCGTCTCCGTCACTTGAACGTTCACCGCTCGCCTGGGGGATATCTGCATCGATCGATGTCGTTCGCCCGAACGTATTGATGCGGCGTATGACATCACCCCATGACCCATCATAGACAAAGCCGCGAAGTGTCTTTCCTCCGCGCGGATCGTAGAGAGAATCCGGGTTGGTCCCGCGAAGGAGATAGGCGATCCGGTTGTCGAGGTACTCGACGAGCATGTCCTGGTTGGCGTCGCCGATCGCCCCACGGAATCTCTTCTGAATTTTCTTGACGATCGACAGCGCCAGCGTCTCTCGCGGCCACAGCTCGGTCATCGTCAACAGGAAGAGCGCCAGCCGGGCCTCTTCGGCTAATATGCAGCCGGTCTGGAGGTCAGGCGCGAACGCGACGACCTGCTTGAGCCTGGCTGCCGCAGATTTCCCCTTGGCCCCAATCGCATACGCCATGTCGGCTTGCGAGTAACCGCGGCAAGCCTCTGGGAGGCACCTCACGCATGGCATCTTTGTGTCCCCCGACCCGTCCCCCTTATTATTGAGAGCGATGTGTTGAGTCACGTAGTCCTCCCGCGGCTCTGCTCCTGTCGCCGTGCTTGTGGGCAAGCCGGCTCTTGCTGTTCTGATCTGTATTAGGGACGAGCGGGGCATGGGCTATTTGATGCGCTACGTGCCGCTCGGCGCTTCTGCCAGATGGGCAGAAATCATCGTGAAATCATCCACTTGACGGTGGGGGCCCAGCCTTAGGCCTGCAAGTTCCGCCGTGGACCTCGCATGGGTCCCGCTGCACGGGTTTGCGTCCCGCCCGAAGATCGAGACGATCCTTACCTTGCCAGTCAGGCCAAGATCGGGATCAACCCGCAGCTCAGGGAAGGCCCGGAGCGCCGCGGACATGTCCTTTGCATGGATGATGTCCACCGGCAGGTCGTCGTTGATCGCGTCCTGAATCCAGGCTTCTGCGGCCGGCAAGTCGGGCGTGTAGCCGGTGTCGGCCATGAAGCGGATCTCCACGCTCCGGCCATCTTCGGCGATCGCTGCGCCTTTGCTGGCGAATCCGCTGGCCTGCTGGCGGAAGGCGGCCATCATGATGTGCGTCAGGGTATGCGCGCGCGACAGCTGGCGGCGCCGCGCCCCATCGATCTGGATCTGGACCTTGGATCCCCGCAGCAACGCGGCGGAGGTCTGCAGCTTCAGCCACGCCTTTCCGTCGCGCTTGACCGCCCCTGCAATCGGCGCCTCCGCGCCGCCAAACATGACGACGCCCGTGTCGGCCGGCTGGCCGCCGCCCGCCGGCCGGAAGATCGTGTCCCGCAGAACAACCTCCAGCACGCCTTCCGCCGTGTAGTTGACGAGGTCGACAAGGGTGTCGAGAACGTCGCGCGTCTGGTCGGTCAAGTAGATGTTGGCCATCTGTTGCCCTCCTACAGGTAGACGCGGCGGTGGCGGCCGGCGGCGGCGCTCTCGACGCGCGCGACGTCGTCGAAGTAGACGCGCAGGTAGAAGCGATCTTGGCCGTCGTAAGCCGGCTTGAAGGCCTGGCGGCGATGCAGGCAGCGCGGGTTCTGGTAGAACAGCAGGTCGCCGGCGCGGCCGGGGACCAGCAGCTCCGCCTTGCACATCTCGATCGCGGCGCCGAAGGCCGCGAGCGCGAGCGTCGCGTCGCGGTTCATGCCGGTGATGTTGACGGCGTGGTAGCGCGACGCCATGGCGCCGGAGCGGGTGGGCACGAGCACCGGCAGGTTCGACAGCACGGCGTCGATGCCGTGGGAGGCCGGCTTTGCGGCATTGAACTCCGGCTGCATCAGGCGATCGATGTGCTCGTCCCAGCGGCGCATGCGCATCCAGGCGATGGCGTCGGCGAGCACCATGAAGCGCATCGGGACGCGGGCGCGGGGCGTGATGGTGACGAAGCCCTGCCAGGCGTTCATCGGCTTGGTGTCGCCGGGATGCAGGTCGAACGCGTCGGGCACAGGCAGATCAGCATTATCGGCGTGGAAGCCGAGATCCACCGCGCCGTGGGAGCTGACCGTTTCCGCTTCCGTCTGGACAGGGCAGACCGCGCGGACGATCCGGCCGCCGTTCTCGCTGGCGTAGGCGAAGCCGACGAGGCTGGCTGCGCGGGCGGCGCCTGCGAGCAGGCGCAGCGGGAGCTGCAGCTCGTCCTGCGCCGCCACGCCGTCCAGCGGCGTTGCCGGCGGCGGCTGGCGGCTGGGCAGTCCCGTGACACGGATCGCCGCAGGGTTACGCGAGAAGGCGAGGTTGATCGCGCGAACCAGCGCGGGGGAGGCGTCCTTCAGCTGCTCGAGCGCCTTCAGTTCGAAGGCCGACGGGTTGTCGTCATAGATCTCGCGGCCGCGAGCATTTCCGACCGCGTCGGCGACGTCGTCGGCGGTCCGCTGGTCGCAGCTTATATTGATGAGAAGGTCGCCGCCGCCGGGGCTGGCGCGCTCCGTCATCTTGACCTTCGCACCGGTGGACGGCGCGGTGAAGATCATCGTGCTCGTCGACGAGACGGCACGGGTATCGGAATTCTGGCGGTGGGGCTTCCGCGTGAACGACATGGGCACTCTCCTGCGCTGGGTTCTCCCTTCGGATTAGGGGACGAGCGCGGGTGGGCTATCTGCCGTGGAGGAGTCGAGGTTGAACGAGAGCGGCCTCTGTCGGGAGAGGTCCAAGTCTATTTAGGGTCGCCGAGTGCAGGGCTAGTCGCTGCAGAGTTCGTCCGCTTCGGGACGCGCTTCGGAGATGTTCAAGGACGTAAGATCAAGCGCCGCACACGGCGCAGAGCCGCGAGAACCGTGTCGTGATGGTGAGGCTCCCACTTTCGAGCTCCTCGCCGGGCTTGCGAAAGCGCTTGTTGATCCAGGCACGCATCGGTCCGTCTATCTTCGACTGGCAAAGGCCCATGTCCATCAGCGTGTCGTTGCCGCGCGGCTCCAGCTCCAGGAGGTCTCTGCGTGAATGAGCGTCCAGTCCGACGACAAGCAATCGACGCCTCTCTTTTGGTGCGGTCGGTGTCGCTCGACGCGGTTGAGCGCTCTGACGATTTCTCAACGTGTATCCCCCCAATAGAACTACCGTTCTTCGTATCGACCGTACCGGTGAAATCAACCTGCGTGTGGGCCTGTCCGCCACGACGAGGTTGCTCGGCCGAACAATGATTTCTGGCTGACGTGCCCGACTTTCGGTCCCTTGGCTCCGCCCCGACGACGGCCCCCAGAATTCGACCACGCCCAGCGTGTTTGGCGCGATCGGTTCAATGTGGACCGCCTACCGCGGTCGCGTCACGTAGGGGTTTCCCCGGCTGTGGGCAGATCAATCGCCTCCAAGGCGAGCCCGCTCAGCTGTGACGGCTTGTTTGACGCTGGATCAGCCTGGAGGTTGCCTCCACCTTCGCGCAAGCGGCTCTACATGTCTCCTTCCCCCGCAGGCCACGGCTCGTACTGGCCCAGCTCGTTGAGCGATTGGGCGATGAGATCAGGATCGTCGAACGTGCCCTGTTTCCCCCAGTGCTCCGTCACGCCGAGGTCGAATTGCTCATCGCTTCCCGGGTGCTTCACGAACCTGTTGGCGAAGTCCCGCGTTCGCTCATCGAGATAGGGCGTCACATCCCACAATTCGCCGCGTGGACCTTCCGCGAGAGAATGAGCCGCGAAGAAGAGTCCAAAGGAGTAGGGCGATACGAGCCAGCCTCGCACACGCCTCCACCCGGGACGGGTTTCGATCCAGTGCTCGACGTTGGAATGGCAGTAGGACGGCTTCAGCCCGTGGGCGTCGAAGTCGAGGGTCGGCCGTTCGAACGTCAACTCCCAGGCTGTGTCCGAGAGCAGGCTATTCAGCTGCGCGAAGAACGCTTGATCGTAGCCCAAAGAGCATCTCCGACATTCATTCGCTGCCTCATCGCGAAGCACGCTTCCGCGGGCGATCTGCTCTCGGCATTGTTAGACCGCGTGCAGTCGTCCGCGTTGATTTCGATCCTGCTACAGGCCTAGATAATGACGCAGGCCCGTCCCCCCAACCCAGGGCTTGCAACGGAAGAGCGCTCCTTGCGGGGCGCTCTTTTGTTTTTCGCCTCCGCTTCAGCCGGGCCGCCCTGACGTGCGGGTGGAGATTCTCCCACCACGACTCGAAGTTCTTCCAGTCCACCTTGGCGAGGTAGCGGCACACCGTGGCCCACATCAGGCCTGCGGATGCGGTCGTAGGAGGAGTGTGGCCAAGCATGGCCTGGTAGATTCGACGCGCTTCATCCTTGGGGTACGGCGACGGGATCGGGCGCGGCGGCGGCTCCAGCTAGTCTGCGCGGATCCACGCGCTTTGGCCTCCGACGGCGATGAGGCAGAGCCTGTTGCCCTGGTCCCCCTCGACGCCTCCTGGATAGGCGACACCTATCGCTGACGTAGGGTTCCCTTCGGATGCGAGAGTTTCAAGCGCCGTTATGCGGCGGGTCAGTCGCTTGCGCGTGAACTCCGGCGTGATCTCACTACGGTCGCGCGCAGGGAGCTTGCCGATCTGGACGGAGATGCTCTTGGCCGGCAGTCGCCAGCAAGCTGCAGCTTCGCGCATCAGAAACTCGACTTCACACGGCTCGTTCCTGACGCGGCGGTGGATTCGCGCGCCAGCTGTGGATTTGAGCGCCTTCGTGGTCATTGTCGTCTCCCTTCATCCAACGGGCTGCCAACCAGTCCGTGTGAAGAGTATGGGCAGCGGTCCAAGGCGTCCTCAAAATCCCAGGTCACCCCGCCGGGATCACGTTTGCTTGTCACGCCCATCAAGCGGCCGGCGCATGACCGCTCAAGGGGCCGAGGCTTCGCGTGTGCCACGCTGCAGGCCGCACCAACCCCTTGCGCGGTCATCGCTGCGCTTGCTTACCGGCCGCTCCTGAGGGGCGTCGCAAACGCGACCCGGCGGGGCTGATCCCGCGGGATCACAAGGAAGCTCATCATGGACCGCGCCCAGTTCGAACTCATCGGCAATGTCGGCAAGCTCGAGATCAAGCCGATCAAGGACAACAAGAAGCTCGCCATCGTCTCCATCGCGACAAGCGAACGCTGGAAATCCGAAGGCGGCGACTGGAACGAGAAAACGTACTGGCATCGCGTGGTGGTGTTCGCGCCCGCCAAGGTCAACCTGATCGAGAACGCCGTCCAGAAAGGCACGCGCCTGCGCCTCGTGGGCCAAGTGCGCCCTGGATCCTGGGAGGATGAACGCGGACAGACCCGCTACTCGGTCGAGTTCGTGGTCACCGGCTTCGGCGAGGTCGAGATCCTCGCTCGCGGCAAGCCGAAGGCGGAGGCGGCTGCTGCCGCCGATGAAGGCGAGGCCCTTCCGAAAGCCGGCAAGTCCTCGCGCAGACGAGCGGCCTGACCGCCCGGCCGGCGGCTGAGGCCGCCGGCCACCTTCTTTTCCATTAGTCCAATTTTCCAAGGAGGTCATCATGACCGCCAACGCGAACGCGCAATCTCTCTACGACTCCGTCACCGCCCGCATCGTCGCCGAGCTCGAGCAGGGCCGCTTTCCCTGGGTGCAGCCATGGGCCTCGTCCGGAACGACGCCCCTCGGGCTACCGCTCAATGCTTCGACCGGGCGAGCCTATTCTGGCATCAACATCCTCCTGCTCTGGGCGGCTGCGATCGAGCAGGGGAGGCCGTCGCAACGCTGGCTCACTTTCAAGCAGGCGCTCGCCATGGGCGGCGCCGTGCGCAAGGGCGAGAAGGGGACGATGGTTGTCTATGCCGACACCTTCATCCCCAAGGCCGAGCAGGAGAAGGCGAACGCTTCCGGAGAGGAAGCCTGCCGTGTCGGCTTCCTCAAGCGCTTCACAGTCTTCCATGTCCAGCAATGCGATGGACTTCCTGCCGATCCCGACGCTGCGCCGCCGCCGGGCTGGTCCGAGGTGTTGCCGCACGTCGAGGCGGTCATCGCGGCGACCAAGGCTGAGTTCAGGATCGGCGGGGAGATGGCGTTCTATTCGCCCTCTCATGACTTCATCCAGGTCCCGTCCCAGGAGTCCTACTTCGAGCCTATCAACTGGTACCGCACCAAGCTGCACGAACTCGGCCACTGGACGGGACATGTCACGCGGCTCGACCGCGATTTCGCAGCGAAGTGGGGCGCGGAGTCCTACGCCCGCGAGGAGCTGGTTGCTGAGCTGACGTCAGCCTTCCTCTGCGCGGAGCTTGGCGTCGTCCCGACAGTGCGCCACGCTGACTATCTCGGCGCCTGGCTCGACGTGCTGAAGGGCGACAACCGGGCGATCTTTCAGGCTGCGTCTCTGGCCTCGAAGGCCGCTGCGTTCGTCATGGCGCTTGCTGGGTCTTCGTTGTCGAGTTGAACCTCTGATAGGGATTATCTTATTGCGGGTGATTGTCTGTATATGAAAAGTCTTATTAGTTCGTCTATGTTTGATAAGATTTTTATTATTGACAAGTCTCTGTCTGATAGGATATTTCCTATTGGATGAGATTGGCGGCAAACCAGCTTGATAGGCGTTTCGAAGAGATCCGGCCTCTCTTGAAGCAGCTGGAGCGGCCTTCGCGTGGCTGGATCAAGGCCCTCCGCGAAGGGCTGGGGATGACCACCGCCCAGCTCGCCCGCCGGATGGGTGTGAGCCAGCCTCGCATTGCAGAGCTGGAGAAGGCTGAAGCCGCCCGGAACGTGACCCTCAGCTCGCTGGAACGCGCGGCTGAAGCGCTCGACTGCAGGCTCGTCTACGTGCTGGTTCCGAACCGCCCTTTATCGGAACGGCTGGAGGAACGCGCCGACCAGGTAGCGGAAGAGCAGCTCGCCGCTGTCGACCAGACCATGAAGCTGGAGAAGCAGTCGGTCTCCAACGCCAAGCAGCGTGAGACGATGAAACAACGCATCGTCATGGCGCTGCTCGATAAGCCGTCGCGCCTCTGGCAGGTCCCTTGACGGTTCTGGCGGACGACGAGCCCGAAGGCGCGACCCCACTCACCCCAGAGGCGAGGGAAGGGCTCATCCCGGCCGGCGTGACGCTCCGCAGGGAGTTGAACGAGTACGAGCAGGCGAACATCACCGAGGCTCGCCTCTGGGCCATCGACCGGAAGCGCAATCCGGTCGATGTGCCCTTCTGCAAGAACCTCCACAAGCGGATGTTCGATGACGTGTGGAGGTGGGCGGGTGCCTACCGGGGATACGACACCAACATCGGTTGCAACCACCCGCAGATCGAGCAGCAGCTCTACCAGATCGTCGGCAACACGCTGTGGTGGATCGAGCACAAGACGTTCCAGCCCGACGAGATCGCCGTCCGCTACCATCATGGCCTGGTCCTGATCCATCCGTTCCCGAATGGCAACGGGCGATGGTCGCGCCTGATGGGCGACGTGCTCGCGCGCTATCTCGACCGACCCGTCTTCAGCTGGGGCGGCAGCCTGCTGGTGGGTGACGACGAGGTTCGCGATGCCTATCTCGCCGCGTTGAAGAAGGCCGATGGCGACGATTTCCCCGACCTCCTGGCATTTGCACGGTCGTGAAGGCGGTGGACTGCAAGATAAAGCACGTGCCGTGCTGCGGGCCTCAAGGCCCTGTCTGCACATAGATCTTTGCACCGTGGATACGCCCCTCGCTTGCGGTGCGTCTCGTCAACTTCATTGAGCAGGTGCAAGCGGTGGACGTCCCGGCATCGCTCGCGAAAATCGCGTCATGACGATCAGCGAGAATGAGTTCGAGCCGAGGCTTGGCAAGCCACCCGCAGACCACGCGCCCAAGCTGAAGGGCGTGCGCTCAGCGGTAAGGCAGGCGACACGCTTGCCGCGCCCATCCGGACCTAAACCAAAGCAGCCCAGCGTGCGCGCGCACTTTGCAAAGGGTGCGACGACTCGCTCGCGTCCAGTCTTCGCCGCGGTACGCCGGGTGGTCGTGAAGGTCCGTTACGCGGTGAACGTTGGAGGCGGGGTGGCGCCGCTGCGGGCTCATGTCGGTTACCTCTCGCGGGAGGCAAAGGCCGATGGTCGAGCGCTTCCGAATACTGCGGAGGAGACGAAGCAGGATCCAACGCTTTCGGTCGACTATCTCGAGCGCGGTGGAATCGCTGATCAAGCGAGCTTGTCCTTCTACGACCGGACGAGCGCACCAGTCGATGCGCGTGGGGTAACCGCCTCATGGTCGGGGGATGCGCGGCATTTTCGGATGATCGTCAGCGCCGAGGATGGCGCGGCGCTGGGCGATCTCAAACCCTTCATCCGAGAGCTGATGTCGGGGTTCGAAGCCAAGCTCGGGACGAAGCTCGAATGGCTCGCAGTGGACCACCACGATACCGACAACCCTCACACGCATGTGCTGATCCGCGGCCGTCGCCCGGACGGGCAGGACCTGTTCATTCCCTCGAAGCTGATCGCATCTGGCGTGAGGGAGCACGCGCAGGAGATAGTGACGCGCGTGCTCGGTCCGAGGCTGGAAGCCGACCTGGCCAAGGAACGTTTCAACGACATCGGTCGCAAGGCCATCACCTCGCTTGACCGTGAGTTGTTGTCGGCAGGGCGGGCGGGTGCGTTTGTGCCCGGTCGACCAGATCTCGTGGCGCGGCTCGAGGGGCTGGAACGATGGGGCCTCGCAGCGCGGAAGGCGGACGGCTGGCATCTGGCGCCGAACCTCGGATCAAGGCTTCGAAGCTTGGCGGAGCGGGACCAAGTCGAACTCATCGTCGGTTCGATTCGTCCTGAAGACGGACGCCTACGACTCTTGGAAGCGGATCGTTCATCTCCCGTCGTGGGCGAGCTTGTTCATGTCGGTCCGGTCGATGAGTTGGACGATCGGCTCCTTGCTGTCATCGAGACGGGCGGCGGCGAGCTGCGTTATGCGCGCTTCGAACGGCCACAGGATTTGGCTGTGCTCGCCGGCGTTCAATCGGGAGCACTGGTCTCGATCGAGCCCAATGTTCCGGAGCCGCGCCCATCCGATGAGGCCGTTGCCCGTATCGCAGGCCAAACAGGAGGAATCTACTCGGTTGTCAGCCACGCGGAACTGGAGCCGCATGCGGACCGGCGCGTTCTCGAAGCCAACGTACGCAGGCTCGAAGCAATGCGGAGGGCCGGACTGGTGCAGCGGGCAGGGAATGGCGACTTCATAGTGGGCGGCGATCACCTGGCCAATGCGATAACCTTCGAGGAGCGCCTTGTGGCGCGGATGCCGTTCTCTGTGCGCGTCGCCAGCTATTGGTCCTTGGCGGAGCAGGTTGATGCGCCCGGGCTGACTCATCTGGACCGGGTATTGGCAGGGCAGGCCGACGCTCCAAATGGCAGCAGCAGGATCGCGCGTGAATTTGAGGAAGCGCTACAGCAGCGGCGGCTTTTCCTGATCGAGCAGGGCTGGATGGGCGAACAGGACAGGGGTCCCTCTCTCCAGGCCATGCACAAGCTGGCGGAGGGCGAACTTGGCCGTCACGCCCATCAGTTGGCGGGGGAGTTGGGCGTTCCTGTTCTCACCCATAACGCTCGCCGCGTTTCCGGTGTCTACGCCCGCCGGATCGATCTCGCCCAAGGGCGGATGGCCGTCATCCTGGGAGAGCGGCAAGCCAATCTCGTGTCTTGGCGTCCGGCGCTCGAGCGTTTTGCGGGTCGCGAGGTCGAGGGTGTCATGCGCGGGCAGGGGCTATCGTGGAGCCTGTCGCGTGGACTCGGAAAAGACCTGCCGCCGATGTGACCGGTGAGACCAATTCACAGCTACAGGTGCTGGTTCGAGTCCGCTTTGCGACTCGAACTCTGGTGTATTCGGATTGATGAATTCAGCGCCTTCGGCTAGTACACATTTCAGGTACACCACGCATGGGTCGAGCAATCAAAAAGCCCATGTTTTACAGGCCTTTTTGAGGTTGGATCTCCAAATCCTCTTCTGGGCACCAAAAAAGGATAATAAAACCAAGGTATTAATCCGACCTGGTATCCAGCTAAGTCCCGGATCCTGATCGCGATATTTTCGGTGCGCGCCAGTTCGAGTCCTTGTCGAAACCTTCTTCCAACGTTTGTTGGACATCAGCGCTGATCGCTCCGCGCGATATCGTTGAAGCGGTGACGAGAAGATCATCGGCTTAATGCGCTCTTAATGTCGTCAGAGCGCGCGCTCGCTCCTTAATGCGGGTCCAGCCAGTTTCCCGTTCGATCAAGCGGGAGGCCGTCATGGCTGACATCGTTGCAGTCTCGTTCATCCTAATCGGCTTCGCGGCGCTTCCTCGCCTTCGCTCACCTCGCCTGCGCAATCAAGTGGATGACCTGAATGTCGATTCGTCCTAGCGCGCCAACCTGAGCTGCTGTGCATTGATGTCGTAGGCGCCCGGATTGAAGCTGGGGTCGTTGGTGAGGATGTAGGTGTCCGAGGTCTGAACCCGCCAGGCATGATCGTAGGTGTTGTCGAGCTGGACCGTGCCGCCATAGAGCGGGTCGTCATAGGTCTCGACGCCGCGGATCGATTCGATGCGTTCGCGCTGGGCGCGGTCGTCCGTTCCCGAAGATGAGCTCGAGGACGTGGAGGACGTGTAGGGGTCGGCATAGCTGTTCTTCACGGCGCGGTTGGCGGCGGCCTGGTTCGCGGCGATGGTCGAGGCGGTGAGGGCGGCGCCGCCCGCGACGATGATCCCCGCGCGGTCTTTCACGCCCTGGGTCTGGACCCCGCCGATCTGGAGTAGCAGCTTGAAATATTCCTGCGCCCAGGCCGGATCGAGCTTTACGGATTTCCGGATCGCCTCGACCACTTTTGAGTCGAGCTTTCCCTTGGGCGCACGCGCCGCGAAGGTGGTGTTGGTCTGCGCCGTGAGCGTCATCAGCGGAGGGCCGCCGAGGGGGTTGGAGGCGGACGAGGCGTAGAAGATGCCGGCGGCCGAGACGATGCCCTCGATCTCGACGCCGTTCTCGCGCTGGGAATAGGAAAGCTCGCCGGCGTCGGCCCAGGCGCGCATGCCCAATCCGCTGTTGTTGGTCATGGCGATCTTGGCTTCGAGATATTCCTTCTGGGCGTCAAGGAAATCCCGGCGAGGCTTGTAGTTGATGACGCGGGCGCCGGGATGGCGGCGCTGCAGGTAGGCGGTGAGGTAGGACCGGATGTCCTGGAACTCGCCATACTGGCACTGGACCTGAAGACTGTTGCTGGCTTGCCAGAGCTCGGTCGGGAAGAGCTCGATCCGCGAAAGACCGTCGGGCGAGACGGCGGCCCATCCGAACACCGCAGGATCGGCGCAGCCAGGTGTCCCCCGGCTCCACTGGACGCCGCCCTCGGTGCGCCAGCCGACCGGGACGAGGGCGCGGGCCGCCGTCATCGGCCGGCCGAAGCCGGCGCTGTCCACGATTTCGACGAGTTGAACTTCGAGTGCGCCGGGTGGCAGGGTCTTCGACCTGGCTGCGGGCGTGGAGTTGGACATCACGGCTTTCTGCGCCTCCGCTTGAGGGGTTATGAGCGCCGTCAGGGCGCCGACGGCGCATGCCGCTGACAGGAGGATGGCCCGGCTTCTTAACTTGGATTGCTCGCTCATTGTCCGCTCCTCGACCTGTTCTGGCGTTTCCGCCTTCATAGTGACATGCGAAAAATTCCCGCGGATCGGATCAGCCGATCAGAACGTATGCCTGACGGAAACGGTCAGCCCCGAGTCCAGCGCATCGAACTCGGAAAGGAAGAAGCTGGAGTCCTGATCCTCATAGGCTGCGCCCACCGCCACGGTGAAGGTCTTCGACGGTCGATAGACCAGCGACGCGCTTATGCCGGCCACTGTGTCTTCACGCTCCACGAAGGTTACGTCCTCGTAGAAATCGTCATACCTGCGCTCCGACACCGAAACGCGTCCCGAGAGAAACCAGGCTGGCGAGAAGACGTAGACGACGTCCACCGAGGCGGTGGCGGTGAAGCTGTCGTTCTCCGAAACCTCGGACCATTGCTGGGTTACGCCAATGCCTGGCCGCACCAGAAACTTCTGCGACAGCGGGAATGCCGCGCTGACATTGGCGGAAAGACCGTAGAAGCTGGTGCTGTCGTCGAAGCCGTCTTCGAAGCTGTATCCGCCGAAGGCGATGACGTTTGCGTAGACCGGGCCGGCGATCGGCGCGCCAACCGACATTGCGGTCGAGACACTCTGGCTGGACGGGCCGTCATCGTCGAGGAACTCGCGCGCCCCAATGTTGGCGGAGAGACCGAAATCGACCGTGCCCCCTAGTCGGGTCGCAACACCGATGCCTACACCCAGGTCGGAATACCACGCGCCGCCGGGGTCGGTTGCGGTGCGGGTCGGGTTGTCGGTGTAGCCGATGCCGCCTCCGCCGGAGATCTGGAAGATCTCGTTGACTGTGAGGACGTAGATGCCGGCCTCGCCGTCGATCTCGTTGTCCTCGGGCCTGCTCCCGGGAGCGAAGGGATCGGTCGCCTGGCCGACACTGCGGTTGAGGATTTCGCCCTGGATCACGGCGTCCTCGATGGGCGGCGAGACCTGGGCTGAGGCGAGCGGCCCCCATGTGAGCAGGGCGGCGCCTGTGCTGGCGAGCAGATAGCGGTTCATTGTCCAACCCCCGAGTTTCCGGCCGCACCGGCCGTGGCGCCGGCTTCGATGCGCAGCGTTGCTGTTTCGCCGGTCGCGAGGGAGTAGGTCTGCGTGTCCTCACCCCGCACGACGTTGTCGACGCGGATCTGAGCGGTGTTGGGCCGCGCGCTTCCCTCGTTGACGGCGAAGATTTCGAGAGAGGCGACGCCGCGGCCAAGCGCCAGGTTGAACAGGTTGCCTGCATTGGTGAGGGAGAGCTCGCCTTCGTAGATCAACTTGCCGAACTGGGTGATGCGGATCTGCACAATGTCGCCATCCTCCAGCGCATGGTCGCGCAGCAGATAGCTGAGGTTGAGCCCCGCGATGCCGATGTCGCTGAAGCCGCCGCTCGAGAAGATGCCGCGGCTGTCGGCGAGGATGTCGCCGAGCGCCACGAGAGATGTCTTCATCCACCAGCGTTCGAGATAGCTCGGGCCGCAACCGGCAGGACCGGAGCAGCTCGGCGCCTGCTGCGCCCACTGGCGATAGCCGGGGTCTTGCGACTGGTTGATGATGTTTTGTGCATCGGCGAGCGCCGAGGCGAGGTTGGGATATCCCGCCAGCAGCGCCAACCGCTCCAGCTCGCGCACGTTCTGCGTCACGAGCCACTCGGCCCAGCGCGATAGATCCGTCGGGATTATCCCGACCATCGAGAGGTATTCGAACGCATTGTTTTCCACGAACTCGTCGAGGCTGCTGAGGCCAGAGCCGGCCTCCGCATCCAGGTCTTGTTGCTCGCGGAGTTTTTCGAGCTGTGACTGCAGGTAGTTGATGAGATCGACGTAGGTGGCCGCATCGAGTGAGGCTTTATCGATCCAGTCCGGCAGCAGGTCAGAGCTGTCGACAGTTGGCTGGGGAAGGACCCATGGATTGTCGTTCCAGCCGCCGACTGGTCCCGTGTCGATTAAGTTCTTGATGATGTTAGGGTCGATTTCCGGCGGAGGGTTGTTTGCCGGATCCGAAAGCCAGTCGCTTAGACTGGGAGGCGGTAGCAATTCCTCAAGCCAGGCATTGTTCTTCTCGCGCCATTCCGCGTTCCTCGCTTCGCGCGCGGCTCGCTCCGCTTCCGTTTCCGGAACATGGGGCACGATGGGATAATCGCGGAGCAGCTGCACCCGGGCCTCATCCGCCAGTGCGCTCGGTCTGCGTGTCGAGAGTTGGATTCCCGTCGGATCCATTGGACCCGTCGGTGGCGGCTCAAGCACCCAGTCCTCCATGCCTGGAGGAGGGAGGAAACTCTCCAGCATCGCCCTGTTCCTCTCGCGCCATTGTGCCTCTCGCGCCTCGCGAGCAGTCCGTTCAGTCTCGGTTTCTGGAACGTACGGGATGACTGGCGCATTGGGGTCCATCAGCACCTGCACTCGCATATCCGACGTCGCGCCGCTCCACGACCTCGTCGTCATGGGCAGGCTGCCCTCCGGGTCGATGAGCGGGGGGGCGGTGTCGCCATTCGAGACCTCACCCAGCTGTTCCTGAAGTGTGGAGTCCGATGTGCCCGCCTCATATCCGATCGGTAGGGGATTCGCGCCGCCTTCCACGGCGGCTAAGGCGAACCTGTCCAAGTACCGCGCCAGTCGCACCGAGAAATTGTCCGCTGGAGCAGCGCCGCTCTGATCCGCGATCAGGTGCACGGTATCGCCGGAAACCTCGCGAACCCGTGCAACGGTTTCACGAACGCGCGGTGCATCGTTGAGCGGCAGCGTCCAGGCGCCAGCCTGATCGATACCATGCATGCTTGTGCGGACGCTGACGGGACGCAGGTTGCCATTCTCTTCGATCACGCTCGCGCGATGCTGCGTTCCAAGGACATGGATCTCGCTGAAGGATGTGTCGGCGAGCGCGAAGCCGCGCGCCCAGTGGACCACGATGTCGCCATTGGGGGCGACGTACTGGAAGGCGGGGATGTCAAACTCGAGCAGCACCACCTGCTTGCCATCGACCTGGAGATAGCTGCGCGACAGGTTGAGGAGCAACTCAGCATTGGCTCGTGCGACACCAAGGGCTTCGAGGCTGGTGGCGACTTGCCAGGTCGTGTCGGCGCCTTGTTCCGGCGCCGCCATCGCGGCAGGCCGGAAGAAGGTGTTGAAGACGCGCGCGCTTTCTGCGTCGCCAGAGAGGGTCTGGCTGGCATAGTCGTAGGAGAAGCTCTTCTCGACGCCACGCGGGCTGAGTAGCGGGGAGACGATCACTTTGCCGCCCCGCTCGACCGTCATGGCGCCATTCTGAGAGTCATAGACAAGGAAGGAGCGATCTCCGTCGCGCCGCCGGGCGACCAGCATGTCGCTGCTGATGCTGGTGACCTGCGTCCCATCTGCAATCTCGGTTGCTTGGCGCAGGACCTGGAAGCTTGTCGCAGAATCTTGGGCGACGGCCGGAGCCGCTATTCCCAGCGCCGCCGCCGACACCCCGCAGGCTAGGGCGATGTGGAGCGTCCTGGATCTGGAGAAAAGGTTCATGATCATTTCGCGCCCCCGGAAATACGGCTGACAAAAACGAAGTCGTCGATGGTGCGGAGCTGGAGCGCGGCGTCGCCCGCGCGCCAGACACCTTCGCTGAGTTGCGGAGCGCCGCCGCCGGCAACCTGCGTCCAGTCGCGGCTGCCGATCAGTGCGCTGGCGGCCATGAGGCGGGCGTCGTTGGCGCCGCCGGCCAGGGCCCGGCCACCGAACGGCGTCGGGTCCATCAGTGCGGCCGCGGATTTCGCATCACCTGACTTCAGCGCGTCCAGAAACCTGGTCGCCACCATCTGCTCGACCGCCATCGGGTCACTGGCGCCCGAGAAACGGATGCCTCGCACCGCCTCGTTCCCCATCAGCGTGCGGGTGGCTTTCTCGTATTTCGCAGAGCCGGAGGCGGCGACGTTGTAGCTGGTCTGGCCGAGCCGGCCTAACCACACGCTGAGTTCCTGTCCGCCTTTTATCTTCTCCAGGCTGGCGAACGCGGAGGGGGAGGCCGCCTTGGCCGCATCCGACCACTGCTTCGACAGCCGGATCGCGTCGAACTGTTCTGACGTCACCGGCGCGCCGTAGGGGCGAAAGATCAGCAGCCACCCCGCCTTGGCTTTCACGTCTCCGGCCGAGGCCGAGCCTTCGATCACCGCCAGATAGGCGAGTTCGTTGGCGTAGCCGGCGATGCCCGTGAACCCCTCGAGCTGGACCTGTCGGCTAGCGAACGGCATCACTCCGTTGCGCGAGCTCAGCAGCAGCTGTTCGCCTGTCGCCAGACCATCGCTCTCCGCTGACCTCGCGTCGGCAAGGAGAATCCCGGTGTCGGCGACGACCGGCGACGACAGTCCGACGGATAGCAGGACAGCGCCTGCAGTAAGCAGAAGCCGCACGTTACGGCGCCGCATTCTCAAGCGGCAACTCGTGTTGTTGGATGGCATTTCCCGGTTCCCTGACTGGCCCTTCAACCTGTTCAGCGGGGAACCATCCGATTCCGGATCAAAAAAGTTTCGTCCGAACCGAGCGCACGGGAAGCCGGCGCGCACGAAACTTGCAGAGCGGGACGATTGCGGGGAACATTGACCCTGACGGTTCGCCCATTCGGGCGTGCGCCGGGAGATCGATTGACGGGCGTTTCGGGGCGGGAACATGGAAAGCGAGCCAAAGACAGCTCAGCTCCTGGCTGAGTGGCGCGGCGGAGCAGTGGACGCCCGCAACGCGCTCATCGCGCGGCTGCATCCTGAATTGACCGTGGTCGCCGCCGCACGCCTGCGCGCCGAAAGGGGCAGCTCGCTCTCGACCGGAGATCTCATCAATGAGGCGGTGGTGAAGTTTGCCGCCGCGGATGGGCTCTCGGTGCTCGACCGCAACCACATGCTGGCGCTCGCTTCCCGCATCATGCGCAACATCCTGGTCGACCATGCCCGGGCCAAGTTGTCCGACAAGCGGCGTCACCAGAAGGTGGAAATCACGACCCGGATCGATGGTGAACAGCGCTTTGATCTCATTGCCCTCGATTCCGCGCTTATAAGGTTGAAGGTGCTGGACGACCAACTCGCGGAGCTGGTGGAGATGCGATATTTTGGGGGAATGACGGTGTCCGACGTCGCCGCGGTTACCGGGCTGTCGGAAGCGACCGTGAAGCGCCGCTGGCAGGTGGCGCGGTCCTGGCTGGTCGACGCCCTGAACAATCCGTTCGGCGATGACTGACATCAGCCTCGATCGCGAGGCGCTCGCCCTGTTTGAAGCCCTGCTGGAGGCTGAGCCTGAAGAGCAGGACAACTGGTTGGCCGAGCGCACGGTCGGCCGGCCCGACCTTCTCGCGCGGGTGCGGACGCTCGTCGCCGTCGACCGGCAAGCGTCGTTGCATACAGGCGGCGCCGTTGGATCGTTGGATCAAATCGCCGCGCCCGACCGCCTCGGCGCCTACAAGATCGGCGATCGGATCGGCGCCGGCGGCATGGGATCCGTCTTCCGCGCGACGCGCGACCGTGGCGACTTCGAGCACCTCGCGGCCATCAAGATCATCAAGCCAGGCCTGCTTTCGCAACGGCTGATCGATCGATTCCGGCGCGAGCGGCAGATCCTCGCCCAGCTTCGCCACCCCAACATCGCCCAGCTCTTCGATGGAGGAGAGACCGAAGACGGCTCGCCCTACATCATCATGGAATATGTCGATGGCCAGCCGCTGCTGGAGTGGGCGACGAACACGCATCCCTCGCTCAAGGAACGCGTCGACAAGCTGCTTCAGGCCTGCGCCGCCGTCTCGTTCGCCCACGCCAATCTCATCGTCCACCGCGACATCACGCCGTCCAACGTGCTGGTGACGCCGAGCGGCGTCGTGAAGCTTATCGACTTCGGGATCGCGCGTCCTGCCGGGCCGGTCGCCGAAACCGCACCTTTGTCCGGCGGTGGCATCTCCTCGCTTCACACCCTCAGCCTCACGCCCGGCTACGCCGCTCCCGAACGCATGACTGGCGCCGAGCCAACTACGGCAGCTGACGTCTATTCGCTGGGGAAGCTGGCGCAGAAGCTATTGGATGAGCATGGTGCTGATCGGGAGCTGGCGGCGGTGCTGGCGAAGGCGACGGCTCACGAGCCGCTGGATCGTTATGCCTCTGTGGACCTGTTCGCGGCCGACATTACGGCATGGCGCGACGGCTATCCGGTGTCTGCCTTCAAAGGCGGCGGCGGATACGGGTTCGGCAAGTTCATCGGCCGCCACAAGCGCGCGACGTGGGCGACTGGCCTGGCGGCGGCATTGCTGCTGGCGGCGTTTGTGGGGACTGGAGTTGCCTGGTTCCGCGCCGACCGCGCGCGTGAGGAGGAGGCGCGCCGCTTCGAGGAGGTGCGCCAACTTGCGAACTACCTTCTCTTCGACCTCAACGACCAGCTGCGGCGCGTGCCCGGCAACACGCTGGCGCGGGCGGACCTGGCGGTGAAGGCGCAGGGCTATCTGGATGCGCTCTCGCGCGCGGACGGGGCATCAAGGGATGTGAGGATGGAAACGGCGCTGGGATACCTGCGCCTGGCCGAAATCGAAAACTCGCCGGTCAACCGCAATCTCGGGCTGACCGAAGAGGCCCGCGGGAACCTGCAGCGGGCGCGCGATGTGCTGGCGGGCGTGGAAGCGAAGCCGGTCTCGCTCGACGTGATCGCGATGCGGGCGCGGGTCGACGCGACGGACTCGCTGATCGTGTTCTACGAAGAGAAGAGCGAGGAACAGGCGAGGGCTCTGCTGGATGGCGCGACGGCCTCGCTTGAGGCCGTTGCATCGGCTGAGCGGTCGAATGTCTGGCGCTTGGCGCGGCGGGACGTGAGCCGGGCGGAGATGGAGTTCCTTTCCGACAACGAGCAGATGAAAGAGCTGAAGACGGCGGCGGATGTGCACGATGCGCTGGTAAATGCATGGCCGCAGGGAATGCCGGAGGGCGCCGCAGCGGAGGAACGTGCGCTTGCGCAATGGTATCGCGGCCTCAGCTTCACCTACACGGACAACGACGCGGGCGCGTATCCGGAGCTGGTGAAGGCGTTCGACGCCTTCGTCGCCGCGGAGAAGGCGCGCAGCAGCGACCCGGATCTGCTCTACTGGATCGGCTGGTCAGGCATGGAGGCTTACGCAGCCGGCCAGCGGATCGGCGAGAATCCTGAGGCTCTGCTGACGGCGAGCGTCGAGGCGGCGAAGCGGCTGGTGGCGATCGAAGATCGCGATGAATCGGCCAAGCGGCTCAACATCGCGGCGGGCGAGACCTACGCGCAGCACCTCTCCAACACCGGCAGGCATCCCGAAGCGATTGCGGAGCAACGGCGCATCGTCGAGGTGAAGCGTGCTGCCAAGCCAGCGCCGGACGCCGATCTTGCCTGGAGCGAGATGATCCTCGGGCTTATCGCGCGCAAGGCGGGCAACCGGGCGCTCGCTTGCGAGAGCTGGACCACGGCCAACGACCATTTCACACCGGTCGAGCAGGCGGGACAGCTGATCGCCTTCCATGCGGCGTTTCTGCCCGGACTTCGCACCAATGTGGACGCGTGCGAGGCCGGCAAGCCGATCTCAGCATTCGTGCCGCTGCGCTAGCGCGGCCGCTTCGGGTCATCCCTCCGGTACCATGTTCGTATCCAAAGGACTCGAACTTCTCTGTACTGTAGTTGAAGCGCGGCAGGCCTTCGATTAGTACCGAGCATCAGTACAAAACACGACGAGCGGAGCGCTCGAAAACGCTTATTTTGCAACGGTTTTCAGAGCGGGATTCTCAGATCCTCTTCTGGCGCCAAAAGCTTGAATAAATTCAAGCTGTCAGGCGTTATTGGTGTCCAGGCGGGTCCTCGAACTCAGCTTTTCGCATCAGACAAGCCGGCGGCCTTCGGCATCTATGATCAGTTGGCCATCTTCCTTGGCGAGCGGACCTGGCGGCAGCCGGTCGAGCAGATCGAGAACCATTTCGCTGGGTCGGCAAAGCCGGACGCCCTTGGGGCTGGCGACGATCGGCCGGTTCACCAGCACGGGATGAACCAGCATTGCCGCCAGGAGGGTCTCATCTTCAACGACCGCACGGGATTCCCAATGCGCGTCGTGCATCGCTATCTTTATGCGTTACTTCGCAGGTTGCGGGACGCCACTGCACGGAGTGCGGGCCAAACAGCTGCCAGCACCCCGGCGATCAAGAAAGGCAGAGCAAATTCGATCGGCGAGAAATATTTCGACTGTCCTTCAGGCATCAGCAAAAATAGCGGTGGCACTCGTGAGACCACGAGAAGAGCTCCAAAAGCAAACCCGGGCTGCCACGGAAACAGTGCAATCACGAACACCAGTATGACCAAGTCCGGAACGATCGCCCACTGGAACGCACCGATTGGCGTCGGCAGGGTGTCCTTGAAAAACGATTCCATTGCTCGGCGCGCATCGGGAAACCACCCGCCATAGTGTGGACTTCCGTCGATCATCGCTGCCCAAGCCTTAGCGCGTGGCGAGTCGATGAAGGCCTGTGTTGGTTGGACAGCGATCTCATACGGTGACTTGTGGGGGGCGTCGACGACGGCGAAGTCCGAGAGCCGGCCTTTGAGGTAGGGCCCCGGGCGAGCCAGTATAATATTGACTACTGATCGCATGACCTTTTTGCGCTCGACGTCGGTCGCCGGCGGATCGATGGTGCCGTCCTCGATTGCGTCGAAAAACTTGGCAACGATGTTCTTGTTCGCCCAATCCTTAAAATGCGCCTTGGGCACAACTGCGTAGATTGTGTCCAAATCTTCCTGGGCGATGCCTGCGTCTCCCTCACTGAGGATGTCGCCGATGGGGTCGATCCAGAGCGACATGTCGTAACGCGACTGATCGATCCAGCCGGGTAGCCCGATCGGCACAAGCAGTTTCATGGCGATGAGCAGCGCAACCGACGGCGCAAAGGCGCGCCAAGCTACCGCCTTCACATTGATCGCTTTCCAGAACCGGCCGTCTGCGACGAGATGGCGGCCGAGTATCACGAGACATGATAGCGCCAGGTAGGTGGCCGCCTCACTGCGCAGATAGTAGCCGATGACTCCTAGCGCGATGATCCGACCGGCCGTCCGGCCGTCGCGCCAGTGGGGTTCGCGAAAGTACTGCACGCAATCGACGACAAGAAAGAGTGAGAGGACCGCCAGCCAGCTCTCCCGACCCACAAACATGAGGTTGTAGAGGAAGGGGGCCGAGACGAGCATGAGGCCAGCCATCAGGACAATCCCGAGCATGGACCCCGTCATTGCACGCAGCGTCTGGAAGGCGTACGCAGCCGCGACCGAAAAGAATAAGAGCTGTACCCATCCGACGGCGCCAAGTAGCGGAATGTGCTGCAAAACTGCGCCAGCGATCGCTGACGATGGGCCGTGCCATCTTCCGTAAAACGCGCGATCGGCCTGCTGCATCACGATAAACGAGTCGGCGTCGAACAGGCCTGGCCAGACTAGAATCCAGAAGACGCTGGCGATTGCAGCGATGACAAGGAAAGCACGACGGCCAAACTCGTCGAGCCGGTATCGGATGTAGTAGGCGAGGAATCCCATCAGCGCCCAGAAAATTGCGCCGTACGCCGTGGCAGCCAACACTAGCCGCAAAATTCTGAAGTTAATGATATCGTCGAGGCCCCACCAGTTGAACACCAGGATGTAAATGGCCGAGAGGGCCACCAAACCAGCATAAACCATGGTCCCGAGCACAAGAACTCGGGGAGCAGGCGTTATCCACTCCGGCAGTTTCATAGACGCCCCCTTCGACCGCGCGGCTGCGCCATGCAGCAGACGTGCCGTGTCACTCTCTTAACTATGTCTGTGTGGCATACTGTTTGCGACCCGCGACGGCTTGGGGCGGCATCTCAGGTCGTACGGGCTAAACTATGATAGTCGAGAACAAGTGTCTCATTCTGGACGTCGATGGCACGCTCTGCGAGCTCAAGGGATCCGATCAGGCCTATTGCGATTTGGCGCCGATCCAGGACGTGGTCAAACTCACCCGCGAATACAAAAAGCGGGGTTTTCACATCATCCTGTCCACCTCGCGCAACATGCGCACCCACGGCGGCAATATTGGTCGTCTGAACGCCGACACGCTGAAGACCTTGATCCAGTGGCTCGATCGCCACGACATTCCTTATGACGAAATTCACGTCGGAAAGCCCTGGCCTGGCAAGGGCGGTTTCTACGTGGACGACAACTCCATCAGGCCCAGCGAATTTCTCTCCAGGTCATACGAAGAGATCATGCAGTTGCTGGAGAGTGAACGTCGCCAATTGCGCACGCTCGTCACGGCGTCATGAAAATCACGGTCATCATAACAATGGGTGGTCTGGGAAAGCGATTCCGGGACGCCGGATATGATGTTCCGAAATATCGGATATGCGCACGTGGGCGTTCCCTGTTCGACTGGTCCGTTTCGAGTCTGCAGAGTTTCATCGAGCATAGCTCGCCATTCGTCTTTGTGGTCCAGCGTGGCGATAACGCGCGTGCCTTCATTGAGCAACGCGCCGCCGAGCTTGGAATCAAGTCGTGCGAGGTTGTCGAGATCGATGGCCTTACCGATGGCCAGGCGACCACCGCGATGCTGGCCGAACCCTTCCTTAAGAGCACCGATCCAATCGCCATCTTTAACATCGACACCCGTGTGGCGCCTGAAGCGATGCCCGTTTCCGCTATCCGCGGATATGGTTGGGTGCCGTGCTTTTCTGCGCCAGGCGACAAATGGAGCTTCGCGCGCGCCGGAATTGATGGCCGCATTGTTGAGCTACGCGAGAAGAAGCGCATTTCGGACAATGCTACGCTGGGACTGTACTATTTTTCCTCCTTCGATCTTTATGCCGAAACCTATCGCGGCTGCTTTGCTCCTGGAGCAAGCCTCGAGGCTGGCGAGAAGTATATCGCTCCGATGTACAACTGGCTGATAGCCGACGGAAAAGCAGTCTATCTCCACGACGTTCCTCAAGAAGCGGTAACCGCACTGGGCACGCCGGATGACCTCGTCCATTTCGACCCTACGGCTTCACCAGCCAATGTGGTGTGAGATGCGACTGCAAAAACAGGACAAGCCGCAAACGAAGCCAAGCCTTTCGGCGATATCGTCTGGCGACGTCGTCGGTTTTCTTCGGACGCACGAGAAGCTTCTGTTTGTTCTCGGGTCGGGCGTTGGTTGGGCGATAGATTTTTGCGCTTTCAGCGTGTTGGTCCACGTCTTCTCGACGAGCGCTTTCGTTGCGAACTACGTCAGCTCAATTGCAGGCTCTACCTTCGCTTTTTCGATCTATTGCATTTACTCCGCGGCCAGCGGCCGTCCCCCGCGGCCGGCGCAGATCGCTGTCTACGTCGGTTATCAATTTCTCTCGATTTCCGCCTATTCACTGTTCGTCGATCTTGTCGCTGGCCTGCCTGCGCTAAGCGCTTGGGCGTTCGGCGCCGTTGCAGCGAAAATCATCATTACGCCGTTCAATTTCGTAACCAACTATCTCAGCACGAGGACCGTCTTGTGGTTCATGAGGCCGCATGGCCCAGGAGGTGGCGGTGAACCGTCCAAATAGGGAACCGCAGGTGATCGCTGAATCACCTCCACGGGTGATGGTTTTCATTCCGGCCTATCGCTGCGCGAGCCAAATTCGGCGAGTGATCGCGCAGTTCGCTGGACGCGAGGCGGAACTCGCCTGTATCGATCGCGTCGTCGTCGTCGACAACCGGTCACCGGACGATACCATCGTTGCGGCGCAGGAAGCGTTCGCAAAGTTGCCGAGCAACTTTAGGAAGATCATCCTCAAGAACTGCGACAACTATGGCCTCGGCGGGTCGCACAAGGTTGCGATGCGGCATGCGCAGGAAGCCGGGATGGATTATCTGCTCGTCCTGCACGGCGATGACCAGGCGGATGTCGTCGATGTCCTGCCGCATCTCATGTCAGGCAAGGCATTTGAGAGCGACTGTTTCCTCGGCTCTCGCTTCGAGCTCGGGTCAAACCGGCAGGGCTATTCTATGCTGCGGACGTTTGGCAACGTGGTTTACAATGGGCTGTTCAGCGCGGTCGCGGGCCGGCGCGTCACTGATCTCGGGTCCGGTCTGAATCTATATCGGGTATCGAAGCTAGACCTCACGACCATAGAGCGATTTCCAGACGATCTTACTTTCAACTACGTCATGCTGCTTTGGTCCATGTTCAAGCAACAGGACGTCCGGTTCTTCCCCATCTCATGGCGAGAGGTGGATCAGCGTTCCAACGTCAAGCTCGTCAGCCAAGCGCTTCGTGTGCTGGGCTTGCTCGTGCGCCGCGCAGGCAATTCGGGCGTGTTCTTTGCAGGCGATCATCGCGCCACACCGCGAGAGTTTTATCGCTCCGACGTTGTTCATGAGGGGTAGACCGCAGAGGGCGGTCGAAAGCGTATGTCGTATGGCTTTTCCTCTCTAGTCGCTCTTGCGCTCTATTTTGGGGCGCACGTCTTCCGTTGCCTAAGACTTTACGTTCTAAGCCTTGGCGACCGTCGGGGCGGGGCGCGCCTGGTGGCTGCGCACTGCCTGACTGTGTGGGCAAGTGCGATCATTCCATTCAAGATTGGTGAAATTCCGCGCCTTGCTGGATTCAGCATTGCCGTCAAATCTCCGTTCGGCGGAGGCGGCATCTGGTTGATTGAGCGCCTGAGCGATGCGGTTGCGCTGGTCATTTTGGTGATCGGCCTGTCGCTCTTCCTGCCGGTTGCACGCGAAGCGATAGTTACGCTGAGCATAACGGGTGGCTTCATCTCCGCTTGCGCCCTGGGCGGATGGATACTGGTCGAAATCATTCCGTTTCTGCGCAACCATCTCGTTCTACGCAGTCGAACCCCGAAGGGGCTTTTTGCTCTTAAAGTGGTGCATCAGGTTGAGCTCGCGATGGCGCAGGTGAGGCGGCTCCTCACCGGCCGATTTTCCCTGACGCTGCTGATCAGTCTTCTGATCTGGTCGCTAGAGTTCATGGCAGTCATTTTTTGGGGCTCGACCGCGGGGGCCGGGGCAGATTTGATCGCGGTGCTCCTTTCTGATCAGCGGGAGGCCTTGGCGCAGCGCACGCCGGTGTTTGCCGCATTCACACTCATTGGCGTCGCTATCCTAGGCGGCGTCGTCATGAAGAGATGGCGGTTCAGACATGCCTGAGGCCGAAATGCATCCCATGATCATCTACGATGATCGTGAGTGGGTAGCCGACCGGCTTAGCCGCTATACCGGCGTGCGTCGGTACGGCAGCCTTCACGTGCGCGGCCGGTCGGTCACGGAACATTTCGTATCTGCGCTGCCAGACTGGGCGCGGCATAGACTGACGATAATCGAACCGGGCGCCAATCTCGAAAGTATTTCTTCAACACTGCCTTCGATGCGCCGAGGCAGTGGTGTGCTCATGATGGCGGCGCGTGGCGCTGTTCTGGATAGTTACGCGCTCCAACAGATTATCATGCGCGTTCCATACTCCGACAGGGCGGTGGTCGATCGTCGGCGCCATGCACTTTTTCGATATTTTCCGACCATCGAGGCGCTACAGGATCGCTGGAACGAGTTCCGCACTGCGCCGCTGCACAAAACAGATGGGGCAGACGAGGTCGCTGTCGAACTCGCCGGAGAAACGCCACTGCTGGATATCGGTGAGCTACCTTCGCTTCTCCAGTTCATTGCAGGCTCGACTACGGCCCGCGCGTTCAACGACGTCTCGTTCGACGCTCTCACCTACCGCAAACGCTCGGCCAACAAGGCCAAGATAAAAGCTGAGCACGACTATTATTCGCTGATCCCGACGTCCATGAAACCGTGGATGGTTGGCGCTTATGACTACCGAGAGGATGCGGATGGCGCGGAATACAAGATGCTGCGCTATCGCTTTGCTGACGCGGCCTTCCAGTGGGCGCACAATGCCTGGAGTTCGGAAGATTTCTCGGAGTTTCTGTCGCGTTCGTTGCAATTCTTGAGTTCTCGCCCGAGCCGACCCGCGCGACGTGACCAGCTCGAGGCTGTGGCCGAAAGTTTATTTATCACTAAGGTTCGAGAACGGTGGGAGCAGTTGCTCGGCAGCGCAACTGGCGCGCAAATAATCAGAGGTCTTTCCAACAGCCCCGGCGGTGAGCGCGTTGTAGGCGCCTACGAGGACTATCTCTCGCTTGTGCGTGCGAACTGGCGGCGCGTTTCCGCGGGCGAGATGGTTATTGGCCACGGCGATCCATGTTTGTCGAACATCCTTTACGACCCGGTCACATCGACAATGAAGCTGATCGATCCAAAAGGCGCCACAACCGAGGATCAGCTTTGGACTCACTCACTGTATGACTATTGCAAGCTGTCGCACTCCATCCTTGGCGACTACGACTATATCAACAACATGCTGTTCGAGGTGAAGCTGAACGAGCGTGCCGAGCACGAGCTGGCGCTAAAACAAACGGCTCCGAACGAGTTCAAACGCGAGTTTGAGCATAGAGTGTCCAAGACTCAAGATCTTCTGGCTATCCGCTTGGGCGAGGCCTCGCTCTTCCTCTCCATGCTGCCGCTTCACCTTGACCATCCAAAGAAGGTTGTCGCCTTCCTCCTGCGCGCACGCAGCATACTTGATGGGGCCAAGGCCTTAGCGTAGGGCCCGAAGCGCTCGCGATCATCGATCGTGCCGTCGGCGCCGGCAAGGTGCTGACCCACCGGCATCTCCTGACCATGGCGTGGGAGGGATCTGACGCGGATGTCCAAGCGCTGCGCGTCCACATCCGCCACCTTCGCCAGAAGATCGAAGCCAATCCAGATCAACCCAAGCGCATCCTTACGGAGGCCGGCGTGGGTTATCGATTTGTCGCGAAAGACCAGAGATTCTTGATCTCTGGGCGAGTCCTCGAACTCGAACTCAGCTTTTCGCATCAGACAAGCCGGCGGCCTTCGGCGTCTATGATCACCTGGCCATCTTCCTTGGCGAGCGGACCTGTCGGCAGCCGGTCGAGCAGATCGAAAACCATTTCGCTGGGGCGGCAAAGCCGGACGCCCTTGGGGCTGGCGACGATCGGCCGGTTCACCAGCACCGGATGAACTAGCATCGCCGCCAGGATGGCCTCGTCTTCAACCGCCGGATCGAGGAGGCCAAGCTCGGCTGCAGGCGATTTCGTTTCGCGCAAGGCCGTGCGGGGCGTCAGCCCGGCTGCGGCGAACAGCGCCAGAAGCTGCGGCCTCGTCCACCCGGTGTCGAGATAGGGGATCACGGTCGGGGCATAGCCGGCGGCCCTGATGATCTCCAGCACGTTGCGCGACGTGCCGCACTCGGGGTTGTGGTGGATCACAACCGGAAACGCATCGCTCATGAGCGATCTCCTTTCGGAAGAAGCACGAGACTGGTCGCCCACGCGAGCAGTGCGCCCGCAATCTGCCCGACGACAAAGCCCGGAACGTCCTGCGGACGAACGCCCGCAAACGTGTCGCTCAGCGCCCGCGCCACGGTTATCGCCGGATTGGCGAAGGACGTGCTCGCCGTCCACCAGTACCCCGCCGTGATGACGAGCGCGACCGCTGCCGGAACGGCCTCGCGCCGCCAGCGCGACACGAACAGGATGGCGAACACAAGCGCAAACGTCGCCGAGGCCTCACTGATCATCTGGGCCGGCCCAGCGCGAACGTGCGTCGATGTCTGCAGGACCGGCAGTTCGAACATCGCATGCGCCAGCCATGCGCCGAGGATGCAGCCGCCAACCTGCGCCAGCACGAAGAAGGCGGCAGAGCCGGGGCCTAGTTCACGGCGGAGCACCATCACCATCGTCACCGCCGGATTGAAATGGGCGCCTGACACCGGGCCCAGCGCCGTGATCAGGACGAACAGCATCGCGCCTGTCGCTGCCGTATTGCCGAGCAGGGCCACCGCATCATTGCCCCCGGCCAGTCTGCTGGCGAGGATGCCCGATCCGATCACCGTCGCCGCCAGCAACAGCGATCCAAGCGCTTCGGCCAGGACGCGCCGGGGGAGGTTCGCGGTCATGACATTTCGCTCCTGCGCGAGAGCATCGCCGCCGACCAGAAACCGGCGGCCAGCACGAAGGCGCCTAAGAGAATGCCGATGAGAACGAGGTCGTAGGATCCCGACATCGACCACAAAGTCGCGGCGCCGACCGGCGCCAGCGCTCGTGCAATCGTGGCGGGTATGTTCATTGCGCCCATGACAGCGCCATAGCTGTTGCGGGTCAGCATTTCGGGCACGGCCGCGCCGCGCACGATGGTAAGGATTCCGTTGGCGGCGCCGTAGAGTACGGTCACGGCCATGATCAGCACGAAACTCGGCGGCAGGAAGATCAGCGCTGCAAATCCGATGGGAAACCCCAGCACGACGAAAGACCCGATCCGACGCATCGAAGCCTTCGCCGCCAGCATGGTGATGGCGATCCGCCCTCCGACCTGCGCAGGCCCGATCAGCGCCATCGCGGCCACTATGGCGCCGGTAGAAAACCCACGCTCGAGCAGCAGGGGATAGAGGTGAAAGGTGAAAGCCGTGAACGCGGCGGCGTGCGCCGTGAAGGCCAGCGCCAGCGTCCAGAACACCGGCGACTTCAACGCGTCGCGTACATGCGTCGGCTTCGTCTGCCGGGGTGCAGCCTCATCGCCGCGCGCCGCTTCCGCCCGCGGGTCGATGACGGCCCAGTAGAGGCCGGCGCAAAGAGCAAGGTTTATCACTCCCAGCACCGCCAGCGTTCCGCGCCAGCCTGTCGTGTCGATCAGCAGCTGGATCAGTGGAATGAACACTGTCGAGGCAAAGCCGCCCCACAGGGTGAGCGCCGTGATCGCCGGCCGCGCCTCTCCGGCGCCAAATCGTCGCGCGACCACGGCGAAAGCTGGCTCGTACAGCGTCGCGGCCTGAAGCGCGCCGAGAAGGCCGACAATCGCATACAGCCCGATCAGATCGCCAACCTGTGACCAGGCCAGCAACAGCAGGCCGGCAAGCACCGATCCCCCCGCCATGATCAGCCGCCCGCGGCCGCCATCGATCGCGCGGCCGATCGGAAACGACGCCACCGCAGCGAGCAATAGCCCGGCCGTCGCCGCGCCATAGAGCGATGTCCGGCTCCAGCCCATGTCGCGCTCGATCTGCTCGGCGATCAGCGGAAAGGCGTAGTAGAGGGATCCCCACGAACAGATCTGGCCAACGCCCAGCGCCGAAATGAAGACGGTGCGGCTCGGCCGCCATCGGCGCGGCGTGGGCGCGGGAATCTCAGCTTGTTCCATCCGCCCCCTCCAGTCGGCTTCAGATCGATTGCAACGCAACGCGCTTTTCGAGTTTTGCTGCGCTTTCCTTGCGCTCGCTGTAGCGGTCCGTCAGGTAGGGGGAGATGTCGCGCGTCAGCAGCGTGAATTTCACCAGCTCCTCCATCACATCGACTACGCGGTCATAGTAGGAAGACGGCTTCATGCGGCCGTGCGCGTCGAATTCCTGGTAGGCCTTGGCGACCGACGACTGGTTCGGGATCGTGATCATCCGCATCCAGCGCCCGAGCACGCGCATCTGGTTGACTGCGTTGAACGACTGCGATCCGCCGGAAACCTGCATTACCGCCAGTGTCCGCCCCTGCGTCGGCCGGATCGAACCTACCGACAGCGGTATCCAGTCGATCTGTGATTTCATCACGCCGGTCATGGCGCCGTGCCGCTCTGGGCTCGTCCACACCTGCCCCTCAGACCATTGGCTTAACGCGCGCAACTCCTGCACCTTCGGGTGGCTCGCCGCGGTATCGTCCGGCAGGGGAAGACCGGCAGGATCGAACACTCTCACCTCCGCTCCGAAATGCTCCAGCAGTCGCGCCGCCTCTTGAGTGAGCAGGCGGCTGTAGGACACTTCCCGCAGCGAACCATAGAGCATCAGGATGCGTGGACGATGCGTCGACAGCTTCGCCTGAAGCTTCGCAGGATCGGGCAAACGCAGCGCCGAGGACACAACCGCAGAAAGGTTTGCAAGCGGCCCGCTCATGCCGGCGCCTTCGCCGAGGACGCGGCCGGGGCGCACGCAGAGCCGGTCTTTCCATCCACGCAGCACTCGTCCGACAGGTATCCGATCAGTGCTGTCATTGACGGATAGTTCGCCCGGCAGATCAACGTCGTCGCCTGCCGTTCCTGCGTGACCAGCCCGGTTTCGACCAGGCGCTTGATGTGATGCGAAAGAGAAGATGCGGCCATTCCCACCTTGTCCTGGATTGCGCCTACGGGCAGGCCATCGACGCCCGCCCGCACCAGCAGACGATAGACCTTCAGCCGGATCGGGTTGCCCAGCGCTTCCAGCTGC
>JAUYPV010000047.1 GCA_030697555.1 Hyphomonadaceae bacterium | reverse complement strand
GATCGCCGGCAAGTTGTAGGTTTGGCCGTCCGCCTTGACCGTCGCAACGGTGAAGCCCTCGTCATAGGTGACGCTGAACGTCTTCCCGTTGGCGCAGGCGAATGTGAATGACTCGGCGTCGGCGGCTGGCTCGCCTTGTGGCGCGCAGCCGAGCAGCGCAAAGAGACACGAGCAGGCAAGGATGGCCCTCATGCCGTCCAGCAACGCACGCTGTCAGGCCGAGATCAACGCAAGTCAGCAGCGGGACTGCGCCTAGAAGGTCGCCGGCGAAATTCCCATAATGCGAGCCGTCACAGCGACGGCCAGAAGGCTCGCCAGCAGGACCGCGACCGCGATCGCGCTCGTCACGATCCGCTGTTTCGACTGCTCGGTGTCGGCCCAGGGATCCAGGAAATAAGAGCGGACACTCGGCGGGTCTCCGGCCTCGTTGAGGAACCAGGGCGTCATCCGACCGGCGATCCAGATCGAAAATGCCGTCAAAACAAGGCTTGCAGAAAAAAGCGCAAGTCCAGGGAACAGTAGTTCGCCAACCACGTTCATTTGGGTCCAGCCTCCAGCCCGCGTCTCCCGCCGCTAGAGGTGAATCAAGCCGTCACCGCCGTCAAACGTCCTTATCGCCGCAACCGCGGTTTTGCGGGCTTAGCGCTTCAGGTTTCCGCAGAAACGCTGGATGCGCCGGCAAGCTTCTTCCAGCTTTTCGGTCGAGGTGGCGTAGGAAATCCGGAACGCCGGCGACAGGCCGAAAGCCTCGCCCTGCACCACGGCCACTTTCTCTTCCTCAAGCAGCGCCGTCGCGAAATCGCTATCGCTCAGGAGCTTCTTGCCGCCCGCCGACGTCTTGCCGATTGCCCGGGAGCAATCCGGATAGACGTAGAAAGCGCCTTCCGGCGTCGGGCAGTTCAGTTCTTCCGTCTGGTTCAGCATGCTGACGACCAGATCGCGCCGCTTCTTGAACAGCTCCTGGTTCGGCTTGATGAAGGCCTGCGTGCCGTTGAGCGCCTCGACCGCCGCCCATTGCGAGATCGACGACGGGTTCGACGTCGTCTGGCTCATCACCTTGGCCATGCCCTTGATCAGCGATTCCGGCCCGGCCGCGTAGCCGATGCGCCAGCCCGTCATCGAATAGGCCTTCGAGACGCCGTTCATGGTCAGCGTCCGCTCGTACAGCGCCGGCTCGACCTGCGCGATCGTGAAGAACTTGAACCCGTCATAGACGAGGTGTTCGTACATATCGTCCGTCAGGATCCACACGTGCGGATGGCGTAGCAGCACATCTGCGATCGCCCGCAGCTCGTCCCTGGTATAGGCCGCGCCCGAGGGGTTCGACGGCGAATTGAAGATCAGCCACTTGGTCTTCGGCGTGATCGCGGCTTCCAGCGCCTCGGGCTTCAGCTTGTAACTGTCGCTCGCCTTGGCCTGCGCGAACACCGGCGTTGCGCCGCAGATGATTGCCATCTCGGGATAGCTGACCCAGTACGGCGTCGGGATCACCACTTCATCGCCCGGGTTCAGCGTGGCGACAAAAGCGTTGTAGATCACCGGCTTGCCGCCCGGCGATACGTTGACCTGGCTCGGCTTGTATTCCAGCCCGTTCTCGCGCTTGAACTTGGCGCAGATCGCGGCCTTGAGCTCCGGAATGCCGTCGACGTCGGTGTATTTGGTCTTGCCGTCCTGGATCGCCTTGATCGCAGCGGCCTTGATGTTGTCCGGCGTATCGAAATCCGGCTCGCCCGCGCCGAGCCCGATCACGTTCTCGCCCGCAGCCGCAAGCTCGCGCGCCTTCTGCGTCACGGCGATCGTCGCGGACGGCTTGATGCGCTTCAGGGCTTCAGACACAGGCGCGGCGGCCATTTTTTGGCTCCTCATGGCTGGGGTCGCGCGGCTGATACGCCAATCCGGCTGGGCTTTGAAGGGCTTGCGACGGCCGTCATCGGAGATGTTCGCAATTTAATGGCTGGCGGCAGCCCAGTTCGTGGCGTCCGATTCGCGGAACGCCGCGAGATATCGGGCGTTGGGGGTATGGAAGGAGCTTGTCATGTCACCGCTGAAAACGCTCACGATTGCCTTGTTTGTAGCAACGACCGGCGTGGGCGCCGCGTTCGCACAGCCGCATTGCCCGCCGGGACAAGCGAAGAAAGGCAACTGCCAGCTCTGGTACGACGACGGCTACTGGCGCGACTATCGCAACGAGGATCGCGCCTACGACGAGGGCTATCGCGACGGCCGCCGCGACGGCCGCTGGGAAATCGGCCGTGAATTGCCCCGGGACACCCGCTACATCGTCATCCGCGACTACGACCGCTATCACCTGCGCGCGCCGCCGCGCGGCCACTACTACGCCGAGGTCGATGGCCGAATCCTGCTGATCCAGGCGGCAACACAACTCGTTCTCGAAGCGCTGTCCCGCCGTTAGGCTTGCCTAGGATTTTTCGACGACCTCGTGGGCTGAGCATCTCTTCCCAATCGCCACGCCGCGTTTTGCCGCCGCCTTGTCTCCGTTCAGCGCCGCATTCGCATCCGCCAGCACGGGCGCGCCCATCTTTTTGATGTCGGCATCGACCTGCGCCTTGGTGCGCTTGCCGGCGGCCGTGCCCAGACGTTTCGACCAGCCGACCAGCACGCGCTTCGCCAGTATGGCCTGCAGCTCGAACCCCGCCGCCTGATCGGCTGACGTGTTCTGCGCGCGCTCCAGCTTCCGCGCCAGCTCCGTCGCGATCGTGTAGTACTGGTAGCAGACGACCGCATCGCCGTACGTCGCCTTGGGCGAGATGTTCACGCGCGGTTCTTGCGCCTCCGCAATGAACGAGAACGCAGCGGCGAACCCGACCAGAACAGCAAGTCGCTTCATGGATGCGCTCCTCGGCCCCCGAACGCCCGCGCAAAGGCTAGCAGCCGTCTCCGCGATGTCGCCTTAACATTGGCTCATCAAGATTGGGCGCCATCAAGGCAGGCCGAGCTGCCGCCCCAGATAGACATAGTGCCGGGCCCAGCGCTTCGAATTGACGATGGGATCACTGTCGTTCGAGTGACCGCCATCGGTGTTCTCATAATACAGCGCCGGATATCCCATGGCCTGCAGCTTCGCCGCGAACTTGCGCGCGTGGCCCGGATGCACGCGATCGTCGCGCGTGTTGGTGGTGATGTAGACCTCCGAATACTTCATGTCGGGCTTCACGTTCTGATAGCCGGAATATCTGGCGATGAACGCCGCCTCCGCCGGAATGCGCGGATCGCCATACTCGCCCATCCACGACGCGCCGGGCGGCAGTTCGTGATAGCGCAGCATGTCTACGAGCGGGCTCTCGATCACCGCGCCGCCGATCAATTCCGGATGCTGGGTCAGCGTCACCGACGTCAGCACGCCGCCGTTCGATCGGCCATAGATCGCCAGGTGCTTTGCCGACGTGATCTTGCGCGTGGCAAGATCCGCCGCCACCGCGGCGAAATCGTCGAACGCGCGCTGGCGATTGCCCTTCAGCGCCGACTGGTGCCAGGCAGGCCCGAACTCGCCGCCGCCGCGGATGTTGGCGAGCACATAGGCGCCGCCACGCTCCAGCCACAGCTTGCCCAGCTCCGGCTTGTACGAAGGCGGATACGACACCTGGAAGCCGCCATAACCGAACATCAGCGTCGGCGTTGACCCATCCATCGGCGCATCCTTCGGGCGCACCACGAAATATGGAACTTTCGTCCCGTCCTTCGATGTCGCTTCGAATTGCTCGACCACGTCCTTCGACGCATCGAACCGTTCCGGCGCCTGCTTCACGACGTCCGCCTTGACCGTCTTCACGTCCGCAAGGCTCAGCGTCGAAGGCGTCAGGAAGCCTTCGTGCGTATAGAAGATGCGCCCCGTATCGCGGCTCGACGAACCAAGATGGATCGCCGAATTCTCCGGCGACGGCAGCGCATTCTCCGACCACCCACCAGCCTCGCCCTTGTCGGTAAACACCACGGCGCGTCCACGCACATTGTCATAGACCGACGCCACGACGCGATCGTCGAACACGACGACTTCTTCCACGGACTGCCGCGCCGTCGGCTCGAAGATCGACGTATCGCCCTTGGTCAGCACCAGCCCGACGCCCGGCGGCGGCGGCCGCAGCATCCGCATGCCTACCGCCATCAGCGCACCGGCGCCCACCTTGGCCATGTTGTCCGGCGCCCAGGCTTCCTCAACCGTGAACACCAGCCTCGGCGACGCGTTGGATGCCCCGCCGCCCAGCGCGCCGCGAATAGTCACGCGCTCCGGCAGGTTCAGCTTCACAGCCCTGCCGTTGACGATTTCCAACGTCTCCGACCGGAACGTGTCCAGCGGCCGCGATACCAGCACCGCCAGTGTCCTGCCGGCGCCATCGCGCAGCACATAGGGGTCAACGCCGTAACCGCCGTCCTTGGCCGAACCGCGATAGAGTTCCGGCGCCTTCGCCAGTTCCTCGCCGCGCAACAGTGTCTTCACGATAAAAGGATAGCCGCTCTCGGTCAGCGAACCCGGCCCGAAATCGGTTGCAACCAGAAGGTTGTTCTTGTCCAGCCACGTGACGCGGTGCTTGCCCTCCGGCAGGCTGAACCCATCGCGCACAAAGCGCTTGGCCGCCACATCGTATTCGCGGACGACAACCGCATCTTTGCCGCCATCCGACAGGCTGACCAGGCAGAGCTGTTCTTCCGGCGGCAGGCAATCCGCGCCCTTGTAGATCCAGTTCGCTTTCTCGCTGCGCGCGAGCGCATCGATATCCAGCACCGTCTGCCATTTCGGCTTCTCGGAGCGATAGCTGTCCAGCGTCGTCCGCCGCCACATGCCGCGCACGCTTTTCTGGTCCTGCCAGAAATTGTCGATGCTGTCGCCACGGAAGCTCGGCGTCGGAATACGGTCCTGCGCCGTCAGGATCGCCAGCGCGTCCTTCCGGAAAGCGTCGTAGCGCTCATCCTTCTCCAGCACCGCCGCCGTCTTCTTGTTCTCCTCGCGCACCCACTGCAGCGCGCGCTCGCCATTGACCTCTTCCAGCCAGAGGAACTCGTCGCCCGCCTTCACCGCTTCCGGCGACAAATTCGCCTGCGGAGCGGCTGGCTCTGGCGCCGTAGGCGCGGCGGATGCCGTCGTTGCCGCGACATTCCCTTCGACGGGAGCTGTCTCACATGCCGCGCAGGCCATCAGAGCGGCCGCGGCGAACGTGAGTCGGGTTACCAGGCTGGCCAAGTCGCTCTCCTCGTAGATCGCGCGTCACGCGCCCGAAGGTTACGTTTCCGCCAGAAACTATCCGATGCTCAGGCTAGCACAACACCCGGAGCGGCAGCTCACGACGCTTTGCGTTTAACGGTTTCGCGCGATGCCGCCACAATCGCCGCCGCTCCGCCGCAGTCGCCGCTACAAGGTCACCGCGCAAGCAAACGCCCGACGACGTCGCAACGTCATCTGCACATCCGAGGGGCTGGGACCCCCGCAGGAACAGATGAGTACCCCAACATGATTGTCGCTCGCCCGCGCTCGGCTCTTGCCGGAGCGCTCCTTTGCGCAACAGCGCTAAGCCCCGCCGCCTTCGCCCAACAACCGCCGTCTAACGACGGCACCGTCAGCAAGTCGGAGGTTTCCTCCGGTTCGCTGCTGCTGCAGTCCGCCACGCCCGGCCGCTATGTCGAGGCGCCGCTCGTCGCAGCCGACGTGAAGATGGACATTTCCGGCCCGGTAATCCGCACCCGGCTCACCCAGCGCTTCACAAACCCCACCGACAAATGGGTCGAAGGCGTCTACGCTTTTCCGCTGCCAGAAGACGCCGCCGTCGACACGCTGAAGATCGTCATCGGCGACCGCTTCATCGAAGGCGACATCAAGGAGCGCCAGGAAGCCCGTATCATCTACGAACAGGCCGCACGCTCGGGACAGCGCGCCGGACTGGTCGAGGAAGAGCGCCCGAACCTCTTCACCACCTCGCTCGCCAATATCGGCCCGGGCGAGACCGTCGCCATCCAGATCGAATTCCAGGACAAGGCCCGTCTCGACAACGGCGTCTGGTCGACGCGCTTCCCGCTGGTCATCGCGCCGCGCTACATCCCGAAACCAACCCAGCCCGCGCTCGTCGCGGACGCCTCCGGCCGCATAGGCATCGGCAATCCCCGCGTGCCGGACGCCGACAAGATCACGCCGCCCGTCCTCCATCCCGCTCACGAGCCCTCCGGCGCCGAAGGCCTGCGCCTGCCGGTCAATTTCGACATCTCTCTCGAAGCCGGCGTGCCGATCGCTTCGATCACGTCCCAGACGCACGGCCTTGTCGTCACCAAATCCGATGCCGACAGCGCCCACATCTCCCTGAAAGACGGCGAGGTCCCGGCCGACCGCGACTTCGTGCTTTCCTGGAAACCCGAACCCGTCACCGCGCCAAAAGCCAGCCTCTTTCGCGAGGAACGCAATGGCGAGGAATTCCTGCTCGCCGTCATCAACCCGCCCGCGATGAAGGTCGAAGGCCAGCGCCGCGACCGCGAGACCATCTTCGTCATCGACAACTCCGGCTCCATGTCCGGCGACAGCATGGACCAGGCGAAACAGGGCCTGCTTCTCGCCCTGAACCGCCTCGCTCCCACGGACGAGTTCAACATCATCCGCTTCGACGACACGATGGACATGTTGTTCACCGCCGCCGTCCCGGCGAACGACCAGAACCTCGCCCGCGCCCGCCGCTTCGTCACGAACCTGCAGGCCAATGGCGGCACCGAAATGCTTCCCGCGCTCCGGGCCGCGCTGATCGACAACGACCGCGGCAATGTCGAGGAAGTCCGCCAGGTCGTCTTCATCACCGACGGCGCCATCGGCAATGAGGACGAGCTCTTCTCGGCAGTCCACGACGGCCTCGGCCGGTCGCGACTCTTCACCGTCGGTATCGGCTCGGCGCCCAACGCCTACTTCATGACCCGCGCCGCCCGGCAGGGCCGCGGCACGTTCACCTACATGGACGATACGTCGAAAGTCACCGAGCAGTCGGAGAAACTCTTCGCCGCACTCGAAAACCCGGTCATGACCGACCTCGAAGCCAAGCTGCCGCTGGCGACATCGGATGCGTATCCTTCGCCCTTGCCGGACCTCTATTCCGGCGAGCCGGTGACGATGGTGATCCGCGCCGACAAGCTGCAGGGCGACCTGCAACTCTCCGGCAAGCTCAACGGCAAGACGTGGAACACCACGCTCAAGCTGTCGGACGCCGCGCCATCGAAAGGCATCTCCCAGCTATGGGCGCGCGCGAAAATCTCCGGCATCGAGGAAAGCCGCTATTCGGGCGTCACGCCCGACGCGGTCGACGCCGGCGTGTTGAAGACGGCGCTCGACTTCCACCTCGTCTCGCGCCTCACCAGCCTCGTCGCTGTCGACAAGACGCCCGCACGTCCCGCCGGCGAACGCCTCGACACGCGCCGCATCGCAAGCATGCTGCCGAAGGGCTGGGACTTCGCCCATGTCTTCGGGCCGCAGGCCGAAGCTCGCGCCTTGACGTTCGACAAGCTCCCCGACGGCGTAATGCAGCGCATCAACGCCCGCGCCACCCAGGAGCAGCCGAAAACCGAGGAAGATCTAGCCCTTCCCGGCACGGCCAGCGGCTGGGAGCTGACGCTCGCCTTCGGACTTTCTCTCATCCTGTTCGGCGCAGCGCTGCTGCACGGACGTTCCGCCATCGCCCTCCGGGGACGGGCTCTGACAGCCAGTGTCAGGGCGATGCGCGCAACGCATCGCAGACGCGTTCGTTAGCCGGCGGCCCGCCCTCCCGAATCTCCGCTTCCGGGAGGGCGGGCTCGAGTTTGGAGGTCACGATGAAACGAAATGGCCAATCCACGCGTTCACTGTCAGCCCTCGCCATTCTTGTCGCGGGCGCACTCATCGCCGCGCAGGCGTTGTTCATACCGGCCAAGGCGCAAGTCGCTCAGGCCCTCATGGCCAATGCCTGGGAGCATCAGCTCTCAACCGGCGATCCAGCGCGACCATGGCCATGGGCAGACTTCACGCCTGCGGCCAAACTCGCGTTTCCAGCCCAGCGCAAGGCCGTTCTCGCGCTAACCGACGCTGCCGGAGAAAGCCTCGCCTTCGGCCCAACGCTGATGGCCGCCTCCGTCGCGCCCGGCGATCCCGGCGTCGCGGTCTTCGCCGCCCACCGCGACACGCACTTTGCTTTCCTCGGCGACGTGAAACCCGGCGACATGATCGACGTCTCGACGTCGCGCGGGTCGCACACCTTCAAGGTGACCGGGTCCGAAGTCGTCCGCTGGGATGAATCCGGCATCCACCCCAAGGACGGCGGCAGCCCACGCATCGCCCTCGTCACCTGCTGGCCGCTCGACGCCAAGGCCCACGGCCCGATGCGATATGTGGTGTGGGCAGAGCTGGCGACTAATTCTCCGGCACAACCTTCAGCTTCCACGCCCTATCCGGCTGCAGCCATTTCTTCGCCACGGCCTGCACTTCCTCCGGCGTGATGGCCTGATAGTCGCTGACGATGGTGCGCATAGCATCGAGCTGCCGCGGATCGGTCTGTGCATTGGGCAGGTTAGTCATCCAGTAGCCGTTGTTCGCCATCTCGCGCCGGATCGCCGCCGCGCGCGGCCCGGTGATGCGCGTCACTTCCCCCGCCGGGATCGGATAGGTGATGAGCGTCCTGGCGATCGACTCGATCGCCGCGATGGCGCCGTCGGCCCGGCTGGGCTCGATCTCCATCGACACGCCGACATAGCCATAGTCCGGCAGCACCCGCGAGAAATCGACCATGGTTGAGGGCGAATACGTGGCGCTATCGTCCGAGCGGAATTTCCGCGTCGCCTCGTCGCGCAGCATCTGCGCCAGCACCCAGCCGGCACGATACTCGCGCACATTGCCCATCATGCCCTGCGTTGGCCAGGCGACCGCGATCGCTGCCTGGTCCGCCCGTCCCTTGTGCGTCAGCACCACCGGCGCGCCGCCCTTGGGGAATTTCACATCGCGCAGCCCGGCCGGCTCCTTCACCTCCTTACGCTTCGGCAAGGCGCCGAACGTGCGCGCGACATCCTCGATCGCTTTGTTCACCGGGATATCGCCCACCACGATCACTTCCATCGGCGAGTTGGCGATGATCGGCTTGATGTAGGAAACCGCCTCTTCCGGCTTCCATGTCTTGCGCATCTCCGCTGTGTTGTAGGTCCAGCGCAGGTCGCCCGAGTGCAGCAGGCGGACAAGGTTGAAGCCCACCACGCCATCCGGCGTCAGCGGGGCCGAGGCCTCCGACTGGTCCGACGCCGTTATCATCGCAGCCCAGTCGCCGGTATCGAGGCGCGGGTCGGTCACCATCGCGGCCATCAGCTCCATCTGCAGCCGGAAATCCGAGGCCAGCGTGTAGCCGCCATCGCCATTGGAAAGCTCGTACGCATCGTCATCCGACTCGACGCCAGCATAGACGCGCCTGCCTGCAAGCGTGCGGTCCTGCTCGACGCGCGTCAGCTTGCCCAGCCCGCCCGTCGTCCAGATCGCATAGCCCATGTCGGAAGCATCGATCCGGTCGCGCGGCATGCCGATACGGCCCAGCCCCATCCGCACCCGCACCAGCACATCGTCCTTCTGGTAGGTCGTCGGCTTCACCGTCAGCCGCACGCCATTCTCGAAGCGCACGAAGGTGATCCCGAGATCGGCAACCTCCTTGCGCTCCGCCACTTTCCCGGGCGTCCCGAAATTCGTGTAGGGCCACGGCTTCACCGCCGCCATCGCATAGGCGGTCACCGGCTTCGCCTTGGCGCTTGCATAGGCCGCCTTCAGCGCCGCCTCGCCGCCTTTCGGTTGCTCGCTGCCGCGATAGATCAGCGTCGGCGTATCGGTGAACCGCGCCCGCAGCGCCGTGTTCACCTCCGCCAGCTTCACCGTCTTCACCTGTTCCTCGAACAGGGCGAGCATATCCTTTGGCGACATGAACAGCGGATCGCTGTCGAGATTTGCGGCATAGGCCTCGGCCATACCGGCTGAGCCGCCCGTCCGCCCCGTCGCCGCCATCTGTTTCATCATCTCGCGCCGCACGGTGATGGCGTGGTCGAGCTCTGCTTGCGTCACGCCGTACTGCACGGCCTGCCGCTGCGAAGTCACGAGCACGTCAATCGCCTTCGTCAGGTCGGTGATCCCCGCCGCCTGCGCCATCTGGCCGGTCCACACAGTTGGAACTCGATACGGGCTTGCCGAGATGATCGCCGCCGCCGGCCTGCCGGCCGCATCGCTCAGGTCCTGCATACGCTCGGCCACCGCCGCAACGCCCAGCGTCTCGACAAGCTGCTTGCGCCGCTCCGCCTTCGTCGGCGGACGCTCGCGATAGGGCTCGAACCAGCGCAGCAGCACGCTCGTGTCGCCGAGCCCAGGCGTCACATCCACCGCAATCTCCGGCGCCGGAGGCTTCACCGTCACCGGTGAAGGATCGCCGCCCGCCGGCCCGCGCCCCTTCCAGTCGCCAAAGCGCGCCTTGATCGCAGGCAACAGGTTTTCCGGCTTCGTATCGCCGATCACGATCAGCGTCGCCCGCTCCGGCCTGTAATAGGCGTCATAGAATTTCCGGATCTGCGCCGGCGTCACCGTCGAGACAACGTCGCGCAGTCCGATGGGCGAACGGGCATAGGGATGCTCACCGACCTGCAGTTTGATGAACTGCTTCTGCGCTTCCTCGCCTGGCCCGGCGCGCGTACGCTCTTCTGACAGCACAACACCGCGCTCGGCGTCGACCATTTCTGGCTGGATCGTCAGCTCGCTCACGATCTCGCGCAGCACCAGCAGCCCGGTGTCGATCGATTCCACATCATTGCGCGCAAGGTTGAACTTGAAGATGGTCTGCGTCGGCGCCGTGCTAGCATTGGCGTCCGCGCCCATCTGCAGGCCGAGCCCTTCCAGCCGCCGCTGCAGCTCGCCATCCGGAAACACCTTCGTGCCACGGAACGCCAGGTGCTCCAGGAAGTGCGCGATGCCTTCCTCGCCCTTGCGCTCGTGCATCGAGCCCGCCGAGATCACCAGCCGCATCGCTACCTGGTTCGGCGGCGTCTTGTTCGGCAGGATCATGTAGCGCATGCCGTTGGGCAGCACGCCGATGGTGAAGTCCGGATCCTTTGGCAGGTCGCTACGATCGTTCGCCCAGCCCTTGGGCCGTTCCGCGACAACCGCCGGGTTCGCCTGCGCCTGCTGGAACCTGACTTGCGGGCTGGTGCAGGATCCCGCGAACGCCAGCACGGCCAGGGCGCCAGCCAGAAATTTCAAGCCACGAGTCATGCAGGTTTCCCGATCCGGTTCCGGCCTCGACTATGCGTCACCCCGCACCAGTTTCGCCAGCTTCTTCGGCGCCACGGCGCAATAGCTCTGGACCATCCACGCCTTCAGCGTGTCCATTTCCGCCACAATATCATCGTCGGGACCGAAACGCGCGATCACCCAGTTGTGTTGCTTGAACCAACCCTTGCTCTCCTGAACGAAATAAAGCTCCTGCACCATCTCGGCGGAGATCGGCAGCTTCATGATCATGGTAAGCGCGCCGGGCGGCTCCTTCCTGTCGCCGAACACGAAGAACATTTTCTTGCGCATATAGAGCGCGCGTGTCGGGACCCAGCCAGGTCCGGCCGTCGTCTCGGGCAAGGTCAGCCCATAGGCAGTGAGCTGCTTCTCGACCTTCTCGTGTGGCGTCTGCTTCGGCATCGGCCAAATGATAGCGGCTGCGATCCGGCCCGCAACGCCGTCATATGTTGCGATTAGTTGTCGGTGAGCCCGCCGCCGCCGCGATACATCCGCGCCTTCTCGCCCGACATGCAGTCGGTCTTCTCGGTCGGTAGTTTCAGTTGCGCCAGCGTCAGCCCAGCACGCCCGGGCGCCTCCGCGTACTGAACCGCCGCCGCTTCCGGCGCGACTTCCAGGCCGGCGATCTCCAGCACCAGCTTCTTGCGGATCGTCGCCGAGAGCTGTTTGAGGTCGAAGACCGGCGCGATGAACGCGCCCTCCCCGCCGATCACGCAATGCTTGTAGTAGCGGTCGAGATGATCGATGTCGTAACCCTGCCTCGGCCCGTATCCGACATTCAGCAGGATCGGCAGCCCGTTGATCGTGATGCCGCGTCTCAGCACAAAGTCGCGCGCCTCTTCCACCGGCAGTCCCGAATTGTTGGCGCCGTCGCCCGAGACGTCGATCACCTGCCGGTGCGAGGTAATGTCATTCGTCTCGATCAGGTTGGCTGCATCGAAGAGCGCGGCTGAAATCGACGTCCGCCGCTCGCCATAGACCGGCTCGGCCGCCACCTTGTCCGCAAAGTCGCGCGCCGTCTTCTCGCTGTCGATGATCGTCCACGGAATCACCTGCCGGGGCTCGGCGGCCCATTCAAGGTAGGTCACGGCGATGCGCCCCTCGGGCCCGCTCAGCAGCGCATTGATCACCTGCTCGTGCCGGAATGCCTCGACATACCCATTCCGCTGCAGCGTGTGCTCGTCGAAATCCATCGAGCGCGAAATATCGACCGCCAGAACCAGCTCAAGGTCGACCCGCATCTGTGCCTGCGGAACAACCGCTCCCGCTGCGGCGAGGGCCGCTACGGCAAGCACGGCAAAGCGTGGCAACCGACGCCTCATCTTCCGCTCCGGCGATACCGCAGCGTGAAGGCGAAGCCGCCCGTCAGCAAGCCTTCCCGCAATCACGAAGCCCTGATTACCCGGCCATGAGCTTTCCTCATTTGACCCGACCTGCGCTCGGGTTTACGCATGCGCCATTACCGGGGAGTGCGGAATGAAACTGTCATCGAATGTCAGACTCGCGGGCATGGCCATTGCCGCCGCCCTCATCACCTTTGCCGGCGCCGCGGCCTGGCCACAGCAGGGTGCAGCGCCCAAACCCGCTGTCAAACAGGTCGCCGTCACCGACGCCAGCTTCAGCTGCATCCGCGACCTTAAACCCGTGCGCGGCTATTATGTCGGCAACCTCCTCGGCGATGTCGACGCCACGCTCGCAGCCGCCAACAGCGCCAATGGCGGCGTCTATCCGCCCGGCTCGGTCGTCCAGCTCGTCCCCGGCGAAGCCATGGTCAAGCACGGACCGGGCTTCAACGCCGCCACCAATGACTGGGAGTTCTTCGAACTCGACGTCCAGCCCACCTCGACCAAGATCAAGGTCCGCGGCTTCTCCGAAGCCGTGAACCAGTTCGGCGGCAACTGCCTCTCTTGCCATGCCAAGGCGACCAAGCAGTGGGACATGATCTGCGAACAGGGCCATGGCTGCGATCCCATCCCCGTCACGCCCGTGATGGCGAAAGCGATCCAGAACACCGACCCGCGCTGCCCGAAGATCGACAACCTCCCCGCCGACCAGCAGACCGCCCTCCAGCAACTCGCCGCCTTCCGCGCCGCGGCGGCTGCGCGGGCCAAGCCGCAGTAGCGTCAACGCGCGATATGGAAGAAGAAGGTTACAGGGTGGCCCGTCTCGGCGATGGGGCCACAGTTGGATGCCTTTGATTCCTCGCTTCGCTCGAAGCGCATGTCCTGATAATTGTCCAGGACCGCCTTGCCGAAGAACTTTTCAGGCGCCGCTGCCAGGATCTTCGGATTCTTGACCGCGCCGGTCTCGTCGATGTCCACCTGGAGAATAACGGCGCCGACCATCCCCCTGAACATAGCGGATGATGGATATTGCGGAATGCGCTTCATCTCCAGCTTGGGCCGACACGGATCCTCAATGTCGTGATGATGCAGAAGCCGCTCTCGACGAGCCGTTGGCTTTTCGCCTGCAGCGATCTTGGCCTTGTCTTCCTGCCCCTCCTGCTTCCGTCTCTGCTCGATGAATCGCTTTTCCGTGCCGCTATAGAGGTGGGACTCCAGCGACCCGTGCCAGGCCGTCACCTCCCAATAGAGCGGCACAAACCTTTCAGCGGCCTCCTCGCTCGGCATAGCGTCGATGTCGTCGAGCATGGCTTTGCGCAGGTTGGTCAGGTCGTCATACGTGTCGCGCTTTTTTTGGGCGAGGTAGTCAGCGACAGCGTTGTACAGCTCGAACCTTCTCTTTTGCAGCAGGAACACCGAACCGCCCCGGGTCGTGAGCTGTACGGCAAGTTCCGAACTCTGCTGCGCGTCCTTCCAGTTTCCCTTCTCGAAATCGTAGGCAAGCAGCGCGTCCACCGCGAGATAGGAAATATTGTCGAGCCCGGGCTGCGCAGCGCGCGCCGTCATCGCGTCGGACAATTGCGTGCGGGTCGCCCTGGACGGATCAAGCTTGTGCTCCGCCAGTCGCAACAACGCCGCTGAAACAACGCGCGATGACTCAGCCGTGTCACGCGCCACCGCGAACTCGGCGTAGGTCTTCGCCGCTACATGATCTCCCGAGAAATGGGCCGCAAACCCAAACTCGCGAGCGATCAGCGCAATGTCCTCCGACGACTTGTCGAGCGTCGGCCAGGTCTCGGCTGCAGCGGCTGTCGCCGCCTTGAAGTCCTTCGCCTTCATCGCCGCGTTGAAGGCCGCGATATCCGCGAAGGCGGGCAACGCCACCACCGAAAGAATACCGGCGGCCACCAGCTTCAATATCGATCTCAACATGTCCCCCTCATGCCTGACACGCACAGGCTAGCACGAGGCGCTCCGACTCGCCTATCCGCGCGACAGGTCCGAAATTCGCGTTGACAGTCCATAATACGCGCGTATGTTGAATCAAACATACAGGTGTATCATGACGATCAGGATATCGGCGGCCGAAAGCCAGGTGATGGAAGCGCTGTGGCGAGGCAAGCCGCTTTCGCCTAACGAGATCATCGCCGCGGTCGGCCCCTCTAATGGCTGGCAGGCCGGCACGGTGCGCACGCTGATCACCCGGCTTCTCAACAAGAAGGCCATCGCCGGCAGGAAAGAGAAAACCGGCTATCTCTACCGCCCGCTGATCACCCGCGCCGACTACGTGCAGGACGAAAGCAAAGGCTTCCTCGACCGCCTGTTCAAGGGCGAAGTCGCCCCGCTGGTCGCGCACCTCGCCGAGCACAGGCAGCTCACCGCCAAGGATCTCCGCAAGCTGAAGAAGCTGATCTCGGAACTGGAGGATGACAATGACTGACGCGTCCCAGTTCCTGATCGCCAACCTCGCCCTCAGCGCCGGCATCCTGCTCGTCTTCCTGCTGCGAAAACCCGTGCGCCTGGCCTTCGGCGCCTCGCAGGCCTACGCCCTGTGGCTGCTGCCGCTCCTCGCCGCACTCGCCAGCTTGCTGCCGCCACGCATCATCGAGATCGTCGTCCCGGCAGGCGTACCGCCTGTCGACATCGCGCTTCCGGCGCCTGAGGACTTCGCCTCGATTTCAAGAGACACGCCGGTCTCCATGTCGTTGGACCCCCGCGAAATCGCCCGCATGCTCTGGGAGATCGCCCCCGCAATCTGGGTCGGCGGCATTCTCCTCATGATCCTCTCTCTCGCCTCGAGCCAGGCGCGCTTCATGGCCAATGTTCGCCTCGGCAAGGCGGGCCCCGCCGTCGTCGGTCTCTTTCGCCCGCGCGTCATCACGCCCTCAGACTTCGATATCCGCTTCGACGAGAACGAGCGCGACGTCATCCTCGATCACGAGAACGTCCATCTCCGTCGCAACGACGCGCGTATCAACGCGTTCGCCGCCCTCCTGCGCTGCCTCTGCTGGTTCAATCCGCTGGTCCACCTCGCCGCGCACTTCCTCCGCATCGACCAGGAAATGGCCTGCGACGCCGCGGTCATCGCCCGCCGCCCGCAAGCCCGCCGCCTCTACGCCGACGCGCTGGTAAAGACACAGCTCGCCGCGCACCCGCTTCCGCTCGGCTGCTATTGGCCGCCGGGCGCCGACCATCCGCTCACCGAACGCATCGCGATGCTGAAGCGGAAGCGTCCCGGCCAGATGCGCCGCCGCGCAGGGATCGCCCTGCTCGTCGCGCTGGCCTTTGGCGCAGGCCTCGCCGCTTGGGCCGCCATTCCCGCGCAACGACAGCTGGTCTTCGAACGCGACTACGTTGCCGAAAGGCAAGCCGCCCTCGCCCAACCCGCCGAGCAGGTCCCGCCGCCGCCGACAAAGCTGGAAGCCCCGAAACCCGCCCTGCCGCCGGCCAAGCCGACGCTCGAACTTCCCGAAGTTCCGAAGCCTGCCCCGTTCCCGGCGCGCGACGCCATCGAACAGGTCTTCCCGGAGGCCAGAACATCGCTGCCCGCCGAGTACGACGCCAGCACGCCCGTGACGCTCAAAGGCAAGATCGAAAGCGTTGCCGTGGCGCCCTACGCCATGTCTCTCACCCTGACTGTCAAGGCCATCGCGATCGCTGATGGCCTCGGCAGAGACGATCAGGCTTTCAAGCCGAACACGCAGACCTGGCGTATGCCATTCGGCTCAGCGAACTGGGTCAAGGCATACACCGAGCGTGCAGTCGGCCAGGAGGTCACCGTCCGCGGCTATCGCGCGAAGGACCGCACCTGCAATCCCGATTGCCTGCTCTACGCACGCGACATGAACTTCCACAGCGCGGACTTCTTCGTCCCCGTCCCCCGCCCCGCTCCCGGGCCAATGCCCGTACCGGAAAAGCCGCACGCCACGGCCTTGGGCAAGCCAGTCCCCGCGCCTCCAGCCGGCGCCCCTGTCCAGGTTCTCGCCGACCGCGCTAACGGCGACAATAGCGGCGCCGTCTTCACCTACGAGGGCAATGTCCAGGTTCGCTACAACGGCCACATCTTCAGGTCCGACAAGCTGACTGCCGAAAAGCGTAGCCCCGCCGGCTCCGACGATTTCATCGAGTCCAGAGCCGACCTCATCACCCAGAACACCGAAACCGGCGTGATGACGTATGAAGGCAACGTCGAAATCCGCCTCCGCGAAATCCTGCTGAAAGCCGACCGCCTCACGTCGCAATCCACGAGCCTCGGGCCGTTGGACGATTTCCCCGCCGTCGCCGGAAAACCGCGAGCCGCGCCGATCCCCGAAGCGCCGAGAGCTGTACCAGCGCCTCCGAAGCCGGCAGCCGCGCCGCTCGAAAAGCCGACACGCGACAACACGCCGAAGACCGCGCCCATTCCCGGCGGTCCCATCCCCAGCCTGCAAACCCTCGACCGGCAGCCGGAGGTCCGGCGCTTCGAGATCCAGCAGGTCCAGCCTGCGGACTCGTCAGCCGTCGGGCTCGCAAACGCGACCCATCCGGTGGTTACGGCGCAGGCCAGCATTCCGGATAACTCGAAATACGGCGTGCGCCTCGACCCGACACAGAACAGCCAGGCCTTCCACGAAGGCGTCGATATCAGGGCAGCGCGCGGCGTCGATACGTTCGCGCCGGCGCCAGCGACAGTGACGTTCGCGGGCGTGAAGGGAAATTACGGGCGGGTAGTCGAACTCAGGACCGAGGACGGCTTCCTCATGCGCTATGGGCACCTCAATGAGATCAAGGTGAGCCAAGGCTACAAGCTGAAGCCGGGCGATGTGGTCGGGACGATGGGCGCGACCGGCAGAAGCACGGGGCCGCACCTGCATTTCGAGATCTCCAGGAACGGTAGAAGCGTGGACCCGCAACTTGTCGGGGGGCTCATCCTGACCAAGCGCTGACCCAGAGCCGCGCGCAGCTCTCAAGCCGGGCGGCCCGCGTGCTGGATGAATGCCCGCGACGCTACTCTGCTGACGGAACAAAGCTCTTCACCCCAAGATAAAGCCTGGGACGCCGGTTTCGAACACTAACCCGAGAGAGCCGGTGCACGTGGCCCCTGCCTCCCTCCCTAGGGATGCAGGGGTTTCGCGTTTCCAGGAGGCGAGCCCGCTCGTCAGCCAGCCGATTTATTTATCGCCCCTGCATCCCGCATCGGGGCGCCTGTCCCCTATACAGGGTCACTTGCCGTGAACACGGCCCTGCCAACTGGGGAGCGCGACTTCGAAATGGATGCATCCGCCATCTACGCGATAAGTTTGCCCATCCTGTTTGTCTGCATCGCGGTGACCATCATTGTTCCGATCTATCTGCACATGCGCCATCGCGCCCAGCCCTACGGCCTGCTCAAGCACGCGCTCGACAAAGGCCAGACTCTACCACCGGAAACAGTCGAAGCACTCACCCGCAGGGTTCTCCCCACCCCTGAACGCGACCTGCGCAGGGCCGTCCTGCTGTTCGGCGTGACGGGCGTGATCCTGCTGCTCGGCCTCGCCTTCTTCCTGATGGGACTCAGCGCCGGCAGGAACGACGACGATTATCGCGAGACGGGCCTGTACACCATGATCTTCGCCATCATCCCCGGCGGCTTGGGCGCGACCTATTTCGTCCTCTCGAAACTCAAGCGGCCGCCGCCCGACGCCTGATCCACCCGGTGACGCGCCCCTCCGCCGCGACAGCAAGACAGCTCGCGCTCCTTCCGGACCGCGAACTCGTCATCCTGTCGGCGGCGGGAGACCGGATCGCCTATGGCGAGCTCATCCGCCGCCACGCCCGCTTCGTGCGAGACCTGCTGCGCCGCATGGGCGCCGATGCCGTACTCGCCGACGATCTCGCGCAAGACGCCTTCATCGACGCCCTGCACAGCCTGCCCGGCTACCGGATGGAAGCGCCGTTCACCGCATGGATCAGGACGGTCGCCGCGCGCCTCTTCATCCGCCGTCGACGGAAGGACGCGCGCACGCTCGTGCTGGCCGAACCGTTGGACGCACATGCGCCTGACCCAAACGACCGCATCAGCAGTGCCGACCGCCTCGATCTCGACGCCGCGCTGAAATCCCTGTCCCCCGCCGAACGCCTGTGCGTCACGCTCTGTCACGGCGCCGGTCTGAAGCAGGAAGAGATTTCAACCGCCATCGACGTGCCCCTCGGCACCGTGAAATCGCATGTCACGCGGGGGCTGAAAAAACTGCGAAAGCGGCTTATCCTTGAGCCACCGCCCGAAGGAGGCCAACCCGATGGCTGATCCCGATTTCGAAAGCGACCTGTTCCACCGCTTCGGCGAACCCTCCACACAATGGGACGACAACGGCGTCACGCAACGCATCCTTCGCCAGGTCGAGGCGCAAGGCCGCTCCCGGCGCCTCGCGCTTGCCGGCGCAGCCATCGCCAGCGCCAGCCTCTTCGTCGCGGCGGCAATGGCTCTTGGCGGCCCGCTCCTCGCCGGCCTGGGCGATCGCTTCGGCGTGGATCCAGGCACTGCTTGGATAATCGGCCTCGCCACAGCGACCCTTCTCGCCGCAGTCGCGACGCGCCTGGCGCTCGAAGACTGAAAAATTCCACGGAAGCTGCATCCGGCGCCCGTGCCGCCGCCCCTTACTCTCTGATCGCAACACGCGACCCAATCCTGGGACGCCGGTTTCGAACGGTAACCCGAGAGCGCCGGCGCACGTGGCCTCTTCTTCCCAAGACTTTCCCCGGGAAGAAGAGGTTTCGTGCATCGGGGGCAGCAAACGCTTCCCGGCAGCCCCTCGCATCAGCTAGGGGTGCACCATGGATGTTGCCGCATATCTCGATCGCATAGGGTTCGCCGGAACGGCGCGGCCCGATTTCGACACGCTTACCGCGCTGCATCGTGCGCATCTCAAGGCGATACCGTTCGAGAACATCGACGTACAGCTCAAGCGCCCTCTGGGCGTCGGCATCGAGGAAGCCTACGACAAGATCGTCCGCAGGCGGCGCGGCGGCTGGTGCTTCGAGATGAACGGCCTGATGGGCTGGGCGCTCCGCGAACTCGGCTTCGATGTGACTCGGCTGACCGCCAGCGTCATGCGCGAGAGCGGCGATGGTCCGGCCGGCAATCATCTCTGCCTGAACGTCTGGCTCGCTGAGCCCTGGCTTGTCGACGTTGGTTTCGGCGGCAGCCTGCACACGCCCTTGCAGCTGCGCCGCATGGAGCGCACTGACGCTCCCTTCCGCGTGGCGCTGGACGAAACGGCGAACGGCGGCTGGCGCTACACCGAACAGGCGCACGGCGATCCGTTCAGCTTCGATTTTCGCGACCAGCCAGCCGACGAACCGCTGATGGCGCGCACCTGCCAGCAGCTCCAGACCGATCCCGCCTCTCCGTTCGTCCGGAACCTGGTTGTCCAGCAGCGTTCGAGTGACACGCATTTCACCCTGCGGGGCCGCGTGTTCGAGATCACAACGCCTGCCCGCCGGGACAAACGCCTCGTCAACTCGGCGGACGAACTCGTCGCGGTCCTGCGTGAGCGCTTTGCGCTCGACGTGCCGGAGGCTGCATCGCTCTGGCCCGCGATCGAGGCTCGCCACGCCGCGCTGTTCCCAGCCGGCTAGCTGCGGACGGCTGAGCCCGCCTCGGCCATGAGCCGTCCAGCCGCCTCTTTCGCCTCCGCCAGCCGCGTCGGCATCATCGCCTGCATCACGTAGTCATAGCGTGCGCGGATTTCCGGCGAGGCGAGTTCCGGACGGCCCGAGTCGAACGGCGGTGCGGGCGCGTATTCGAGGCCGAGCTGTATCGTCTTCGCGGTTTCTTCGCCGGCGATCTCCGCCAGCACGGTCAGCGCGAAGTCGATGCCTGCGGTGACGCCGCCGCCCGTGATGATGTTTCCGTCCCGTGCGACACGCGCCGGATCGGGGATCACGCCGAACAGCGGCAGGAGGTCGCGATACGCCCAGTGACACGCAGCGCGCTTGTCCTTGAGCAGGCCTGTAGCGGCGAGGATCAGCGACCCCGTGCAGACCGACGTGATGTATTTGGCGCCGAGCGCCAGCCGGCGGATGTCGCCGACGAACGCCTGGTCCAGCGCAACCTTGGTGGCGGCCACGCCGCCCGGCACGCAGATCAGGTCGCAGCGGTCGACATCGGAAATCTTCACCGTCCCGGCGAAGGTGAGGCCATCGGCTTCCACCGGCCCGCCCGCAGGGCTCGCCACGATAACCTCCGAGTGTGGGGTGCGGCTGAGGAACTGGTGCGGACCGGTGAAGTCGAGATGCGTCATGCCTGGAAAGATCGCGAAGACGATGCGGAATTTTTCCGTCTGCGTTTTTGCGTCTGTCTTCTGCTGCTGGCTCATTGCTGAGCTCCTTTTAGGGAGGAAACCTCGGCTTGACGAAGCCTGTATCGCCGATCTAGCGTCTGGCTGAAATGACAATGATCCAACGTTTCCTGCCATGACCCGAAAACTCACCCCCAGAACCATCGGCTTCCTGATCTTCGAGGATTTCCAGCTCCTCGACGCCGCCGGCCCCATCGCCGCATTCGAGATGCCGACGCGCGTCCTCAGGCCCACGCCCTACCGGCTCAAGCTGATCGCGCCGAAGGCCGGGCCCGTGAAATCCTCCAGCGGCGTCGCGATGGTGGCCGACGCCATTCCGCGCAACCCGGAGTTCGACACGCTGATCGTCGCCGGCGGCATCGGCACGCGGCAGGCGATGCTCGATCCGAAGATCACCGCCCTGGTGAAGCACGCGGCGAAGAATTCGCGCCGCCTCTGTTCGGTCTGCTCGGGCGCCTATGTGCTCGCCGCCGCCGGCCTGCTGGACGGCAAGCGCGCCACCACGCACTGGGGCCGCACGCCGGATTTCCTGAAGCGCTTCCCGCAGGTGAAGCTGGAGCCGGACTGCATCTACACCAAGGACGGCAAGATCTGGACGTCCGCCGGAATCTCCGCCGGCGTCGACTTGGCCCTCGCCCTCATCGCGGACGATCTCGGCGAGGAAGTCGCCAAACGCTCGGCGCAGGAGCTTGTCGTCTATCACCGCCGCCCAGGCGGTCAGTCGCAGTTCTCCGCCCTGCTCCAGATCGAACGCACCGACGGCCGCTTCACGCCTCTGCTCGGCTGGATCCGCGAGCGGCTGGAAGAACCTCTCGGCGTGGAAGACCTCGCCGCCAGGGCCAACATGAGCCCCCGCAACTTCGCCCGCGCCTTCGCCGCCGAAACCGGCGTCACCCCCGCGAAAGCCGTCGAGCGCCTGCGCCTCGAGACCGCCCGCGAGCGTGTGGAAGACAGCACCGACCCGATCGAAATCATCGCCCGCGAGTCAGGGTTCGGCGATCCGGAACGCATGCGCCGCGCCTTCGTGCGCGCCTTCGGCCAGCCGCCGCAGGCCCTCCGCCGCTTCGCCCGGAACCCGGTTTCCGCCTAGTCGTGCGACCAGCGTGCGATCCGCGCGTCCAGCTCGGCCAGCCACGTCCGCCAGGTCAGCACTTCCCGCGCCGACAGCCGGGCCGCGGTCTCGCCCTCCAGCATCGCGAACTCCAGCAACAGCCTTTCGCGGCGCTCGCGGAGCGCCTTCAGGGTGAGTTCGCGGGTGAGTGCGTGGCCCATGAGCCCCTCAATGTAGGGACCTCGCCCGGCAGGTCGAGTCGACTCTCGCTCCCGGCGAGAGGAATCCACCGCAAAAAAACAGTCAGCTTTTCGAGCGGCTTTGGGATCGGATTTCAGCCGCCCCTCCGCCCCCCGCCCGGCCCTACACCCGGTGCCGGTGCAGCAGCGCGCCCGCCGCCGCGATGCCGCCGCCCACGGCCAGCACGCCCCAGAAGCCGAACAGCATGGAGAGACCCGTCACGATGATCGCGATCGCGATCCAGATCGCGACGCCGTAAACCCTGCTCATTGTTCCCTTGCGGGCGCCCACAAAGGCGGGCCGGCCCACGCCCACATGGTCACGGATCGAGCGCCGCGTGTGTGCGGTAAGACACATTGCGGGGCCGAATTTCCCGTTTGTTCAATGACATGTTAGACACGTCCGGGACTGCCTGAGGGGGCGGGACCCCGAAATGAACCTCAAACGCGTCCTTGTCTGGACCGTCATAGGCCTGTCTTTAGGCCTGCTGGCGGGTTTCGCGCTGTGGTGGACCTGACAGGAACCAACTATTCCGGCGGCGAGGCGACGCCCTGAGCGATCCCCAGCCGCGTTAACGCTGCCGGATGAGCGTCCCGTGCTCCAGGTCTATAAGGTGGCGCGGCGCCTGGTCGACCGCGCCGGGGATTTTCGGGCCGCCTGGTCCGCCGGTTTTTACTGGCCGTTGGAAGATTCCGGCCCGTTTTCAAAACCGGCGCCGGCGCCGGCGGCCTCGAAGTCATCGTCGCCGTCATACATCTCATCCGGGTCGATCGGATCGTCCGGGTCGGGGCGGTAGATGGACAGGCTGCATTCCGGGCAGCGGCCCTTGGCGAGCATCTCTTCCTGCCTGGCCGACCCCGCCTCGATCTCCTCTGCCATTTCGACGGCCCGCCGGCGCAGGGAATTTATGCCTTCGCGTTGTTCGGCCCACCATTTCAGGATCCGCTCGCGGTCCTGCCGCCAGACGCTGGCCGCCCGCTCCTCGGAGGCCGTTTCGGCCTGGACGTAGCGGACGGCAAACCGGGCGGCGCGCTCGGCGTCGGCAAGCCGCCCCTGCGCCAGGAGGGAATGGGCCATCGCCATCGAGAGCTGCTGGGGCGTCAGGTCGTCGCGCTCGACGGGCCTGGGCTCGGGGCCGCTGAGCGGCAGCCCGTCGCCGGCCGGATCGGCCTCGAGCATCGCAGCCCCGGTCGCCTCCGCCTGCAGACGGGCGCGGGCGGTAAGGTCGAGGAGCGACCGGCGCCGGCCGGCATGGCGCAGGGCGACCTCCCGGAGATGCGCCCGGTCGACGATCTGGTCCACATTGAGCTGGTCCACATTGAGGATGTCTTTCCGGCGCCAGCGGCCCTTGAGCGCCCAGTCGGACAGGGTCGAGACCGGCACGCCCAGGGCGATGGATATGTCGGCGCGGCTTTCGCCGCCGCGGGAGCGCATCTCGGCTTCCTGCTTGAGGAGTTCGGTTTCGGCTTCGGTTCTCGTGCTGGACATGTGTCCCTCCATTTTTTCCGCCGCCGATTATCCGCCCGCCCCGGAGGGTGTCGGATAACTTTTCCGATTCTTTTTTGCAGAGCCCTGAATCTTCGGAGATTCACTCCCGAAAACGACACCGAAACCTGCTGGATTACGTGGGGGAAGTCCTGCCCCAGTCGAAGACTGGGGAAGGTGGCAGCCGCGCTATTGCGCGGCTGACGGAAGGGGCCAGCCGCTTCGCGGCCGGAGCCGCCGGCGCTCCATCCCATTCACCGCCCAATCCCCAATCGTCTCCACCACACCCTGCTCATTGCGATAGACCTCGTCGTTCCGCACGCGAAGAACAGTCCACCCCTCGCTTTCGAGAAACGCCGTCCGCCGCGCATCGCGCGCCCGCTCATGCTCGCGCCAGTGCGTCTCGCCATCGACCTCGACCAGCAGCCGCGCCTTCACGCACGCGAAGTCGGCGATGTAAGGCCCCACCGGATGCTGCTTGCGAAAGTGCAGTCCCATCAGCTGGTTGTCTTGGAGCCGCGTCCAGAGGATCGTCTCGCACCGCGTCATCGGCCAGCGAAGCTGCTTCGCGCGTTTGCGCGTGCGGCGGTGTACTCGCATCCCCCATCCGGCTGCTCCGCAGCCGGCCCCTTCCGTCTCGCCGCGAAGCCGCGGCGATCCACCTTCCCCACTTCGTGGGGCAGGACATCGCGCGTCAAGGGGGGACGTCCTCCACCGCGCAAAGCGCGGGGGAGGTGGCGCGCGAAGCGTGACGGAGGGGGCCGCTCGCCGAAGGCGGGCGGATGGCGCAACGCTCACCGCTGCTTGGCCCGCTCGATCGCCAACGCCGCCTGATGACATTTCCCCGTCACAGCTTCGAGATTTGGTTCAGTTCCCCACGCAGATACCTCGAGGCCGTCGCTGTTGCGCGCCGCAACCCGGTAGACCATCGCCGAAGTTTCTTCGCAGGAAAAACGCCAGCCCGGCAGGTCCGGAAACTCTTCGGGTGGGTTGTATGCAGTCCACGCCATTTTCGCTCACCCCGCCTTCATCAGGTACGCCCCCATCTTCGCATGCAGCACGTTGATCGCCTTCAGCGGCCGCACCATCACCTTGAAGTGGGTGATCAGGCCGGCGTCGTTCCAGTGGATGATGTCGATCCCGTTGATCTTGATCCCGTCGATCTCGCTGAAGAACTCCAGCACCGCCGACCCCGCGCCCTGGCCGGCATCGGAGAACCACTCCCCGCCATAGCGGAAGTGCTCCGTGTTCAGCACATGCAGCGCCCCGCGCAGATACTTCTCCACGATGGCCTTGCCGACTTGCGGCGTGTGCACCACCGGGCTCTCGAACACCGCATCGTCAGCCAGTATCCCCGCCAGCTCCTCCGGCAGCCTCTCCAGCGCGATGCGATGCCAGCGGACGATGGTGGGCGGGATGGTCATGGTGATCTCGGAGAAAGCCATCAACGCTGCTAGCAACGAGCTTGACGGCAGCGTGGACTAGATACGTTATCCCGTGCGGTACGTGACCAAATGCTTGGGGGAATAATTGGACGAAATACGCGCCAAAAACCTGGAAACCGAACTCAAGGGCAAAAGCATAGATGGATGGCTCATAGAGTCGTACATCAATTGCGGCAAGTCAGCTGCGGTTTTCAAGGCGCACAATGGCGATCGCAGTGCGGCCATTAAAATATTCGACGACGAATTGATCAAACAATATGGCGGCGAAACTCAGTTTTCGAGAATTGCGCGTGAGCTGACCCTCATAGGAGATCGCCACCCTAACATGGTCAGCATTCTTGGTGGAGGTGTCGACCCCAATACTAAGAATCACTATGTGGCCATGGAACTATTAGACGGCCCCAATCTGGCTAGCTGTATCGACAAAGTCCCCGCGGAGAATATTGCGGGCCTGATTGAGCAACTTGCTTTAGCGGCTGAATTTCTCGAAACAAAAAATCTTTGTCACAGGGACATCAAGCCGGAAAACATCATCCTCACAAACGAGTATAGCCATCTGACATTGCTCGACTTTGGCGTCCTTCGGCCGATAGGAGTTTCCGGTCTCACAGATGGGGAGAATCTGCGCGCTTTTATCGGTACGCTTCGATATAGCTCTCCAGAATTTCTGCTTCGAACAGAAGATGACTCCATCCTCGGTTGGCGCGCCCTCACCTTCTATCAAATCGGCGGCGTGCTGCACGATTTGATAATGAGAAAACCACTGTTTTTCGAGTTTTCATCTCCTTACGCCGCTTTGGTGAACGCGGTTCAGAATGAGGTACCGAACATACAAAGCTCGACTGCATCGCCGCAATTGGCGGAGCTTGCCGCGAGGTGCCTTTTGAAAGACTGGAAAGTGCGTACCAAACTTGTTGAGTGGTCGCATTTCAAGCTTCCAGCCACCGCAGATACTTCGATCAGCTCCGCAAAACAGCGGGTCACAAACCGCACTGCGCTGGCTAAAGCGCAAGCTACGCAGAACAGCCCGGGAAAAACAAAAACTCCGAAAGCCTATGATGTCCAAGCCGAAACTATCGAAACTCTAAAAATGTCTGTTAGAAGCATTCGTCGAGATAACGATATCTTTCCGCCAGTGATGGTTTCTCAGGCGTCGGGGAAAAAGCCCGTACTTAAAATATACTTTGAGGCGGCACCGAAGCTGGGCTGGACTAAAACAGTCGTATTTCAACTGCGTATTGATGTATTGGAGATTCCCTCAAAGGCAATTAAAATATCCAGCCATGTTCATATCGGCAAGATCAAAAGTGACGATCAGCCGACGCTGGATTCGATCCAAGTGTTTGCCGGCGTGCTAAACACTACCGCCATTCGTGAGGCATTGGAAAATTATATTTACCACGTGATCGATGTCGTTCAACAAAAATCCGATTCATTAGGTGACGGATGGTTGAATCATGACAGCTCTGGCTCCGGAGGAATATAATCTTGGAAGGAACATGGTGGACTCATCCCAACGAGCTCGACGAGCAACAAAAGGAGGTAATTTCACTACCGCTTACCGGCGATCACTTGGTGGTGGGCCCACCCGGCAGTGGAAAAACCAATCTTCTTATCCTCCGGGCAACTTATCTCTATCGCGCCAAAATCCGCGATACGGTGATACTAACGTTTGGAAGAGTGCTACGCGAGTTTCTCGTTTCCGGTACCGAGAACTACCCCTTCAACGATCGAAAAGTGCAAACATATATCCGATGGGGAGCATCCGCACTCGAGCAACATGGAAAAAAACTCGACGAAAACGGGGACTTTGAGGTTGTAAGGTCACGCCTTACGTCGGCGCTGCGTGAGATCGTGGATATCGGCGAGGTTGCCTCTAGGCACGAATGTATTTTGATTGATGAAGCTCAGGACTACTCGTCGGAGGAGATCGAGATAATACGACATTTTACCAAACAGATCTTTGCCGTCGGCGACAATAGGCAGCGAATTTATGCCGCGACGGGGGCCATCCCTACCCTCGAAGCTTTCTGCCAAAAATCCGAGCTAAAATTCCATTACAGAAATGGTACCCAAATTTGCAAGGTAGCTGATGCCATAATGGAAATGACTGATGACCCCGACGGCTTGGAGGCTAGCTCCCAGTATGACGAACTGGAGTACCCGTCGTCGGTCAAGGTGCATGCCGGCCTTCCCGTTAGCGCCCAAGTGGCTCGGGCAATTCCTGAGATCGAAACGCAGCTGCGCGCTTATCCCTCCGGGGTTATTGGTGTGCTTTGCCCACGACACGCCGAGCTAGATGAAGTATGTGAGTTGCTTGAGTCATCAGCTCTCGCTGACGTCTTGCAGGCTCAGCGATATTCGGAAGGCTACACTGCTATGGACCGGCGGCGACGAGTGGTCGCGACGACCCTTCACAGCGCAAAGGGTTTGGAATTTAGGGCAGTACACCTACTTGGAATGGATATGGTCCAGAAGTTCCACGGCGCACAAAAACGTCTCAGTTTCACAGCAGTCACGCGAGCCAAAACGTCGCTCGCTATCTATCATGACGCAGATTTGCCAGGGCACCTTGAACGGGGCTTGGCAGCCCTTGAGCCTGATGGTGATCTGCCAGAGCTCGATGATCTTTTCGGGGGAGGCGACGAATGAGTCATGCATGTACTTTGACTCGGGAGCAATTTCTCGGATGGCTTGGCGGAGGCTACGAAGTAGATGCCCGCCCATTGAAGGATCCAGTCGACCTGCCATCCGTTCGGAGTGACGGAGTGGTATTGTGGTGGTCTGACAAACGCGCCGCATTGGAAAAATCAACCGCGACAGTGGTAGTCAGCGACAACCAACTTGAGAGTTTTCTGGCATTTGTAGCAACTTACGTTAGCACTTACGTCCCGTTCACAGCTTTTTTTAGAGTGATCGCAGCTGATAGATTTAGGGCGTTTCATTCTTTGGCCCGAGAGAAGGTCAACCCGCTACCGTCTGAGTTAGTCGGATTGACGATTGCGGAGGCTGCCCTTCAAATTGGCGAGCGTTTTAGATCGCCTGCGGACTTATCGATACAAGCGTGCAATGCGACGCTGTCGAGTGCGGCGCTACAAGCGCTTTCGATTGGTTACAGTGTTGAGATAATTCCGACGCTGACAAAGAATTGGGCGCGGGCTCATCGCGCGTTGGGAGGGGAGCATCTCCGTATACCGGTAGAGGTTATTTCGGATTTCTGGATTACACTAGCTGCGGCGATTACCTCAAATCTTCGTGCTAGCGATAAACCACGCGATCCGGTTCGCTTCTTGAATAGCTTTATGACTAAACGAGAGCTGACTTCAGAAGACTGGCATCAGGTTACAAGCGATATTCCAGACTTGCGCGGCGCTCTTCAGCAGATGCGAGGCTCTCGTGAGGATAGGATACGCAGCTTCGACCAATACACGCGAATGCTGTTTGCGAGCAGTCACGTCGATCGCCGAACGAGAGAAATCGCCGCCGGCGCGCTGATGTCGTTGGTTGCTCAAGGTTCGCTTCACTACTTGCCGCTGTCGCAAGCATTTCAATCTGCGCTCCCAGCATCCAATCTTTGGTTTGCGTTCTTTGCAAGCCTTCATCCGTCTAGCGACGTATTTTCAGTTGCCGATTGCCTCGGACGGAGACTGGCAAGAAAACTTCCGAGATCGTCGTGGGTAGACCGGATGCCCGAAGTTGATATTTCAGTGGACGAACTGGAGGTATTGGCTGGTGCTCGCGGTGCAGAAATCCGGTTTCGAACTGAGCACGCAAATCAAATCAATGTTGAGCTAGTTCCTGGCGCAACGGCACGGTTCCGCTTGCATAAATCTGGGCCAAACGACGCCGACACTTCAGCTCGATACGTCTCGTCGGATTTGAGAGAGGTGCGAATGCTCCTGCATCGCGTTGGTCGCTTGCTGGATCGCGCTCAAGGGGTAGAGCTGCCAGATCAAGCCGATCTGTTTCCAGTGAAAGGCACAAGACTAAAAGGCCCAAAAACTCGCCCCGACAGATAGCCCTTAGAAACGGCCTCGCTTCGCGAGGCTTCAAGCCGTTGCGACGTAGGGTGCATGGAGCGGAGCGAAATGCACCATCGCGCCACGCCCACGAAGAGGTGCATTCCGCTCCGCTCCATGCACCTACGGGGTCTCGACCCAATCCGCTGGCGGCACCAGTCAGTTCTGCTCTCTGCTGGCGCCAAGGCCGGCGCGGCTGAAGGCGTCACGTCTTTGATCGCCGTTCACATAGACATCCTTGCGGGTCACTTCGCCGGCTGGATTCACGGTGACGACATCGAGCATCTCGACCTTTGCGGTGAACGGCTTGCCGGCTGTGTCGACGAGGTCGAGGATCATCTTCCATTCGAAAATCCAGTAGTCGGCGCCGAAGAACATCCGCCCTTCTTCGAAGCCGAACTTGTACCTGGCGAACAGGTCTACGCAGTGCTTGCGAAGCGCTTCGCGTCCTTTGACCGGCTCGGCGCCATCGTGCAGCCAGAAGATGGTGTCGTCGGAATGAAACGATGCGATCAGATCCGGTGACCGCGTCGTCCAGCCGACATGGTAGCGGTCAAACAACGCTGACGTATCAAGGCTCTTTTCAGCAAGCTGCGCTGTCGACATTCGATCCTCCCATTGCGTTTTGTCATGGAGGATTCATTTACCGACTCGTAGTCGGTAAGTCAAGAGACCGGGAAAATGTCTCGCCCGCGGCGCGTACGGAGAATTCTCACGACTCCTTTTGAAGGCCGTACAGCATGCTCCTCAAGGTCGCGCAGTAAACCCGGGCAACCGCGACCGGATTTTCGGAAGCGCCGGTTGCGAGCGCCGCCTCCATGACTGCGCCTGCAACGAGCCGGGCGGCGGCCTCGATCTGTTTGGCGGAAGCCTTCGGCCCCATGATCGCCACGAGACCGCTATGGATCGACGCAAAGAAGTGAAGGTCGTCGATCTCGCGCCAGCGCTGCAGGCCCAGCACGACAGGCCCATCGATCAGGATCAGGCGGCGCAAGCCGGGTTCGCTGGCGGCCTTCAGGTATTCGAGAAGATTTATCGCGATGGTTTCAGGCGTGCGCTTGCCCTTGTTGGCTGCAAGCCGCGAATTGAGCTGGCTCGCCAGCTCCGCCTGCACGGTATCGAGCACCACCTCGAAAATGGACTGCTTGGACGAGAAGTGATGATAGACGCCGCCCTTCGCGATGCCGGCCGCAACGGCGATATCGTCGATGCTCACGGCCTCGAACCCGCGAGTCATGAACAGCTTTCGAGCCGCGCTCACGATTCCATCGATTGTCGCCGCTGATCGTTCCGACTGCCGAGCCATTATTTCCCAGATCCAAGGCTGTCCCGCCGATCGAAGACCGCGAGCGTTCTTGCGTTGACCCGTAGGGTGCATGAAGCGAAGCGGAATGCACCTCTTTCGTGGGCGCGGCGCGCCTACGCCGCCTCGCGCTTTCGCGGACGCACCTTCGCCTTGATCTCGGCGCCCGCCGCGTCCTTCGCCGATTCCAGCTCAAAGTCGGCCTGCAGTCCAAGCCACATCTTGGCCGAGGAACCAAAATAGCGCTCCAGACGCAATGCGGTGTCGCCGGTGATGGCGCGCCGGCCGTTGACGATCTCGCCGATCCGCCCGGGCGGCACGCTCAGCGCACGCGCCAGCGCATTCTGGGAAAGATCCAGCGGCTTCATGAAGTCTTCCAGCAGAATTTCGCCGGGGTGAATGGGAGGATGCACCTTGCGAGCCATCGTCGTGCGCCCTTCTCAATGATAGTCCATGATCTCTACGTCATGCGGTTCGTCATCGCGCCAGGCAAAGACGATCCGCCACTGGTCGTTTATCCGCACGGAGTACCGGCCGGCGAGGTTGCCCCGCAGCGCCTCCAGCCGATTTCCGGGCGGGTGGCGCATGTCGTCAAGTCTCGTCGCCCGATTCAACACCAGCAGTCTGCGATGCGCCACGCGCGCAATCGCATTGAACTTCCGGCTGAACTCGCGATTGAACACCAGTTCGGTGTCGTCGCACGCGAACGACCGGATCATCCGCTTCTCCCCAATCCCAAGTATAACGTATACCGGGATACGGGATAGGTCAAGAGCTCCCGCCCTGCCGGCTCTTCGCCTACGCTCCGGGCGTTCGTCGCTCGAATTGATCCACTGGATCAATTCGTCCGCATCGCGGACTGCTCCTCACCCCCCAAGCAGCGGCATCACCTCCACGGCGTCGCAAGGAAAGATCGTGAAGTGCGGATGGCCTTCGAACAGCTTCGCCGCGGCCTCATGCGTGGGCGCGCGCACGACGACGAAGACGGTAAGCTCGTTGACGACGTCGGCCACGCCATCCGGCGATGTACGCTTGGTCGGGCCGAGCGGCCCGCCCGCGTAGACGATGTCGGCCGCATGCGCCTCGTCCCAGGCTTTCAGGGCGGCGATTCCCACGTCGTCCTTCGCGGCCCGCTCCGCGTCGGTCATCGCATACCAGGCCCGCCATTTCGGGGACGACTTGTTGCTGGTGAAGACCGCGAGATAGTGGTCCTTCGTGCTCATGTGTTCCCCTTCCCTCTGCGGTTCCTGCGGAAGCGCCCTCATGGTGAGCAGCCGCCGAAGGCGGCGCCCGTCGAACCACGAGGGCGCGGCCACCGGCGGTGCGTGTCGCCCCTCGTCCTTCGACGGACGGTCGCCTTCGGCGGCTGCTCACCATGGAGTTCTTTGCGCGGGTGGGCGGATCGTGATTCCCTTGCGATGAGATTCGGCGAGGGAGAGGATCGATGCCGCGCAAG
>JAUYPV010000044.1 GCA_030697555.1 Hyphomonadaceae bacterium | reverse complement strand
TATCTGAAGGACCTCTGGCCCTCGGACATGGAAGTGTCGAAGGCCGTCGACAAGTTCGTCACCACCAAGGCGTTCAAGAAGCGCTATGCCGACGTCTTCAAGGGCGACCGCTTCTGGCGCAGCATCAAGACCAAGCCCAGCCTGACCTACGCCTGGGACGACAAGTCGACCTACGTGCGCAATCCGCCGTACTTCGACGGCATGAGTCGCGAGCCCGAGCCCGTGAGCGACATCGCAGGTGCGCGCTGCCTCGTCATGGTCGGCGACTCGGTCACGACCGACCACATCTCGCCCGCGGGCGACATCGCGGTCTCGGGCCCCGCCGGCAAGTACCTGCGCGACCGCCAGGTGCCGGTGTCGGAGTTCAACTCCTACGGCGCGCGGCGCGGCAACCATGAAGTGATGATGCGCGGCACGTTCGCCAACATCCGCATCAAGAACCATCTCGTTCCCGGCGTCGAAGGCGGCGTGACGAAACACTTCCCCGATGGCGGGCAGCAGGCGATCTACGACGCGGCGATGAAGTACGTCGCCGAGAAGACGCCGCTGGTGATCTTCGCCGGCAAGGAATACGGCACCGGCTCGTCGCGCGACTGGGCGGCCAAGGGCACGCGCCTGCTGGGCGTCCGGGCCGTGGTGGCCGAGAGCTTCGAGCGGATCCACCGGTCGAACCTGATCGGCATGGGGGTGCTGCCCCTGCAATTCGCCGATGGCGTGAGCTGGAAATCGCTCACATTAACGGGAGCGGAAATCGTCGAAATCGGAGGTATTGCTGGCCTGCTTCCGCGGCAGGTTGTCTCGGTGGACGTTACCTACCCCGACGGCGCCAAGCGTACTTTCGAGGCAAAAGTCCGGATAGATACGGAAAACGAGCTGGATTACTTCCGGAATGGCGGCATTCTCCATTATGTCTTGAGAAGCTTGGCCAAGGCTTCGTGAGGGACGGGTCACGTCGTCTTGATTCGTAGGTGTCAGGGGCAACCAGTATCCGGGTCGGAATGAAGTCTTTCTCCATCCGTTTGTTCTGCGCCGCGCTGGCTTTCGCGGTAGCCCCTGCTGCCTTGGCGCAGAAGGGCGGCATGAACGTGCCCGAGCACGCGACGCGCCCCGTGGTGATGGAGCTGTTCTCCAGCCAGGGCTGTGGCAACTGCCCGGCGGCCAACGCCAACATCGCCCTGCTCGCCGAGCGGTCCGACGTGATCGCGCTCACCTATCCGGTCGGCTACTGGGACTATCTCGGCTGGGACGACACCTTCGCCAAACCGGAATTCGCCGAACGGCAGAAGCGCTATAACCGCGTGCTCAAGTATCGCGGGCCCTATACGCCGCAGGTCGTCTATTCCGGCCGGCTGCACGGCTCGGGCACCAACATCAAAGGCATCGAAGAGAAGTTCGCTATCCGCGACATCAGCCCCTATCCGGCGACCGTGACGTTCGACAAGGACGCCGTGGTGATCACGGGCGAGAAGGGCGCGGAGAAGGCCGGCGTGATGCTGATCCGCTTCCGCCCGGGCGCTACCAAAGTCACGCCTGGCGCCGGCGCCAACAAGGGCAAGCCGATGACCTACTTCAATCTGGTCACCGCGATCGAACCGCTGGGCGACTGGAATGGCGGCTTGCAGAAATATCCGGCCAAGTGCAAGGCGGACTGCGTTGTGCTCGTCCAGAAGGGCGGCGCCGAAGGCCTCATCATCGGCGCGGCCCTGAAGAAGTAAGCACGCCTACTCGACCAGCGCCGCCAGCGGCGTCGAGAACGTTCCCCAATCCAGTTCCGTCAGGGCGAACGCCCACCCCGCCGCGCGATCGTTGATCGCCTGCGCCTGAGCCAAGGCTTCGGGCGAGGCCGTCTCGGAGGCGGCCGCGCCAATCGTCACCCAGGCACGCTCGTTCGCCCGCCAGCCATGGACGATGATGGCGACGCCCGAGCGCGTTCGCACGACATACTCGGCGAGAGGCGCGCCCCGTGCGACCGTATCGGCGGGCGCGACATCGATGGGCGCGAAGCGCGTCAGCGCTTGGGCCGTCATCGTCGGCGCAAAGCTCGCGAGGACGCGGCGGTTGGCGTAAGGCGGCGCGATGGTGAATTGCTGACCCGAAACGTCGGCCGGCAACAGGCGATAGCCGGGTCCCTGCGCGGGGCGGATGAAGACTTCGGCGATGGTGTCCGCGGGCGTTGCAACCACGTCGAGATCGAGCCAGCGCGCGCCGCGCTGCAACGGCGGCAGCGTTGCGCCATCGACGGCCCAGGCCTGCAGGTCGTCGACTTGGCGGACATAACTGGTCCCATCGCGATAGCCGACGATCAGCTTGGCGAAGCTTGTGCCGCTGCCGTCGCCCACGTCGAGCAACGCTCCCGTGCCGCCCTCAAGCGGATCGCCCAGGCCGATGCGGTCGAACTTCTTGTCGTCGCGCGTCATCGGGCGCGCATATTTGATTTCGGAAAGCGCGCGGGTGAGTTGAGCGATGCGATCTGCCTCGACCGGATAGGAGCCTTTTTCGCTGAGGACCCAGCCATCGGCGTTGTGCACGAGGTGATAGCTTTCCTCGGACGTCGTCACCATGACGAGGCCGATCTTTCCGGCGTTGGCGGCAAAGTCCGGCAGCACGCTCGATCCGACTTCAGCGCGCGGTTGCTCCCGCCCGGGCGGCAGGAAGGAGGCAGCGCCCAGCAGCGCCGCCACACCTGCGGCGCCCGCCATCCAAGTCATCGTCTTGCGGCGCCGGGCCGCCATCGCCGCGCTCATGACCGCGCTCCCCTGCGCCGGCCACGCCAGAAGAAGACGCCGACACCCAGAACGCTGACGAAGATCGGCGGCAGCCATACATTCATGAATTCCAGGCGGCCCGCGAGGTCGTCGATATCGCGCCGGAACTCGCGCTCGACGCCGCGCAACTGCTTGCGGATGCCGGAGGCTTCGCTGCGGAACTGCTCAATCTCGGCCAGCTCTTCCGGCGTGCGGACGGCGCCGCCGGCGCTGCGGGTTTCGAGATCCTTGATACGCGCCTCGGCGTCGGCCAGCAGCGCTTCCAGCTGCTGCTGTTCCTTGTAGAGCCGGTCGCGCGCCGATGCGCGGAGTTCGTCGACACGATCCATCGGCCGGGCGGCGGGAGCGCGCGAGCGCAGCGCCATCAGCGCTTCGTCGCCGCCGAGGTTGTCGAGGGCGTTGAGGATGAAGGCGGCGTTGTCGGCGATGGGTGAGTTGTTGCTTGGATCGACGTAGAAGGCATCGTCGAACACATCTGCATCAGCGACGAACACGATCTGTGCTTCTTCCTGCGAGAGCGAGACATAGGGTTCGACGGGGCCGCGCTCCTCCGCCTCGGTCGCGGCAAGCACCGGGTCTTCCTGCACGGGCGGAAGCGGCGGCTGCGTGAAGGCCGACTTAAGTTCGCCGGAGAGACGCCCGGCGAGCACCTGCGCGCCGGCCGACTGGCCATAGGCCTGCATCACGGTGCGTGGGCTGGGATCGTTCATGGCGATGTCGGCCGCGATCAGCGCCGCCTGCGGCGTCGTCTCGACGAGCGGGATGAACTTGGCGCCCGCCGGCGGTCTTGCGATCAGGTGTCCCGGCGCGCCGAAATTGACGGCGCGGGAAAGGTCCATCGTCACCGGGTCGGACGTCGACATCAGGGCGCGCGGAACAGCGGGGAAGAGCGGCTGGCCTTCGACCGTGCGGCGCCCACCGCCGGCATCGACCTGCACCGGCAGCGCCAGCGCGCGGTCGGCCACAGCCTCCGGCCCGGTGGAAACGCCGAGGGTTTCGCTGAGCTTGCCGAGGCTGGAATAGGGAAGCGCCCGCCTGCCCTGCGTCGCCAGAGCGACACGCGAGACCGGATCGATCGCGATCAGCGCGCGGCCTTTGCGCAGCAGGAACTGGTCGACGACATAGGCCTGCCAGTCATTGAGCGGCGCCGGGTGCACCATCATCAGCACGTCGGTTCCGGGCGGCAGCGCCTGGAAGCTTGGATCGACCGGGATCACCTCGAACGCACGGCGCATCTCGCGCAGCACGAAGGCATCGCCCTCGCCCGTGCCGTCGCCCTGGTAGGCGGGAAGCGAGGAAAGCACCGCAATCTTCGGCGGGGCCGGATCGTCGAGCTGGGCGATCAGGCGGACGAGGTCGTATTCCAGCAGCGCATCACGCTCGGGCGCGAGGAAGGGAATGGCAATGACGTCGTCGACCGAGTTGCGGCCGATGACGCCGAAATAGATGGGATCGCGTCCATCGGTCGGAGCAGGCGTGAGGCCGGCCGTGGTGATGCGGTCCTCGTCGTCTGAGAAGGGTTCGGGATTGGTCTCGCGAATCCTGATCTTGCCGCCGCTGCGCGCGGCGATCTCGTTCATCAGCTCACGTACGCGCGAGGCGTGGGATCGCACGGCGGGGAAATCAGCGCCGACATCGCGGGAGTAGACCAGCTCAAGTTGAATGGGCTCGACCAGCCGCTCCACGACGCGGCGGGCGGAAGACGACAGCGTGTAGAGCCCGTTGCCGGTGAAATCGATGCGCGCCGGGGCAAGCCATTTCCACGACGCGAGGTTCGCGCCGATGAAGGTGACGGCGGCGAGTACGCTGGCGAGGATGGCGAAGGCGGAGCGCTTCATCTAGCCGCCCTTCCTTGCGCTGACCCAGATCGCATTGAACGTCAGCCAGAGGGCGATGAAACCGATGTAGAAGACAAGTGCTCGCGCCTCGAGCACGCCATGCTGCGCCGCCTCGAAATGGGTAAGCAGCGAGAAGGAAGCCAAAGCCTCGGCAAGCCCGGGACCGAAGGCGGATGCAACGAGCGGGAGTCCGGCAGCGGTGAAGACAAAGCCGACGGCGACAGAGAGAACGAAGGCGACGACCTGATTGCCAGCGGCGGCCGAAAGCGCACAGGCGATCGCGAGATAACCACCGGCCATGAGGAAGCTCATGGCGTAGGCCAGCGCGATAGCGGCGTTGTCGGGCTTGCCGAGCCAGGCGACCGAAATCCACATCGGCGTCGTCAGCAGAAGGGCTGCGCCCGCAACCGTCCACGCTGCCAGGAACTTGCCCAGCACCAGCGACCAGGACGGCGCAGGCAAGGTGAGCAGCAGTTCGAGCGTCCCTCCCCTCGCCTCGTCGGCCCAGAGCCGCATGGCTATGGCCGGCAGGAAGACGAGATAGAGCCAGGGATGGAACAGGAAGAAGGGCGCGAGGTCGGCCTGGTTGGTGTCGAAGAAGCGGCCGATCTGGAAGGTGAAGGCGCCGAGTGCGATCAGGAAGATTGCGATGAAGACATAGGCCAGCGGCGTCAGGAAATACGCGGCCAGCTCGCGCAGGTAGACAGCGCGCAGCGCATTCGTGGCCTGCCTGAAGCTCTGGTTCACGCGGCTTTCTCCGTGCGCGTCAACGCATGGAAGGCATCTTCAAGCTTTCCTGAAGCCGTGCTTTTGGCGAGGTCCGCCGGCGTTGCATCCGCCTTGAGCTCGCCCCGATCGATCACCACGGCGCGCGAACACATCGCCTCGACCTCGTCGAGCTGATGGGTAGAGATGAGGATGGCCTTGCTGGGCGACATGCGCGCGATCAGCGCCCGCATCGCCATCTTCTGGTTGGGGTCGAGGCCGTCGGTCGGCTCGTCAAGAATCAGCACCGGCGGATCATGCACGATGGCGCCGGCGAGCGCGACACGGCGGCGATAGCCCTTCGACAGCGTCTCGATCGGGCGCGACAGCACGTCGGCGATGGAGGCGTCCTGCGCCACGCGCGCGATCGCCTCGCGCGCCGCTGTTCGCGCCAGCCCGTGCGTGCGGGCGAGGAAACCGAGGAAGTCGCTCACCGAGAGATCGAGATAGAGCGGCGCGCCCTCGGCGAGATAGCCGAGCGAGAGTTGCGCCTTGGTGCGGTCGGTGAGGATGGATGAGCCGTTGATGGTAGCGTCCCCGGCGTCGGGCTCGAGGAAACCGGCGATCATGCGCAGCGTCGTCGACTTGCCGGCGCCGTTCGGTCCGAGGAACGCGACCGTCTCGCCCGTTGCGACGCCGAAACTGACGCCCCGAACCGCATGTCTCGAACCGAAGGACTTGGCCAGAGAATCGACCTTCAGCATTTCCATTGCGGACTCGCCTGCTGAGGGAACTGCGCGTTGCTAATCCCCATCACACGCCGAAGGAAGCCGAGCGGGATGAAAATTCGCCCAATGCGCTCGCGTGATTCGCTCACCGCGAGCGCTATTGACTAGCGTGCGTTTGACCAATGGCGAAACGCTTCGCAAACGCCAAAAGTTACTGATTTTATGGGGATTAGGTGTCGGACGGACCGGTCCAGTCGCAACCCTGGGGGGCTGGGGGGCTGTTGGGTCCAAGGTCGGCGTCTTAACCATCCGCCCGACGCTGTTAATCTGGCGGGAGTTGTTGGCCTTGGCTAGCCTAAAATGTGGCCTTGTCGCGATTTAATGTCCGGCGAGACTACCTAGGTTTAGGGACGCTTCGGAGCGCTCATGACGGATCAGACGACGGCGATACAGCAGGCTCAAGGCGTTAGCGCGCGAGTCTGGTTCATTCGTCCCGAACTCGATCTGATCCTTCGCGTGTATGGACGACTTGTCGCGGAAGGCGAGTGCCGCGACTACGCCATCGGCGCCTTCGGAGACCACGCTGTCTTCTGCATGCACAAGCGCGCCTCCGAGGCGCCGAGCTGGACTGTGGAGAAGCGGCCGGAACTGGCGCGCAAGCAGGGCGCGTTTGCTGTGCTGAACTCCACCGGGCAGGTCCTGAAGCGAGGGCATGAGCTGGCGCAGGTGCTGCGCGTGTTCGACAGGAAGCGCTTCAACGTGATCGAGTAAGGTTGCTCACCGTTTCTCCACAGTGTGTTGTTCACAGCTGTGGACAGCACAAACAAAAACCCCGGCCTCGCGGCCGGGGTTTCCGTTGTCTGGCTTTGGCCCGCGCTTAGTCGCGCGAGGAGAGGAACATGAGCACGATGCGGAACATGTTCACGAACGAGATGAAGAAGTTCAGCGCGCCCCAGTTGGTCATGACCGCGAGGCTGCGGGCGTCGCCGCTGAAGCTGTAATAGCCTTCCTTGAGCTGCTGGGTTTCGACCGCAATCAGCACCGCCGACAGGGCGAAAACCGCGCCCATGATGATCCATTCGAACATCGACGAGGGCGGCAGGATGAAGTTCAGCAGCGAAAGGGCGACCACGCCCCACAGCGCCATCACGGCGAACGAGCCGATGCCGGTGAGGTTGCGCTTGGTGGTGTAGCCGAACAGCGAGAGGGCGCCGAAGGCAGACGCGGTGATCAGGAACGCCTTGGCTATGGTGACATAGCTTGTGGTCATGCCGATGCCGCCGCGCGTGGCGAAGCCCGTGCCGGTCTCAGCCATGACGACCCAGATGCCGAGGCCTAGGCCCAGCAGGGTGACAATGGCCCAGTAGAGAATGCCGGTCGCCAGGGGCGAGGCGTTCTTCATGAAGAACATCGAACCGAGCAAGAGAACCACCGGTCCCCACTGCACAACCAGCGAGAGCGGCGAGTTGAACACGAGATTCGAGACCGCCGGAACCGTACCTGCGACGTAGGCGAGGACGCCCGCCAGCAGGATGCCGAGCATCAGCTTGTTGTAGACGCCCAGCATGAACTTGCGCAGGCCCGCGTCGCGCGCCATGTCGGCGGCGCCGACGCCGGTGCGTGACTGGGCAAATGGGAAGTCAGCCATGTGCTTTCTTTCAACCCTTCTCATAGCCGCAGGAAACCGCGGCATTGCTGTAAATAATGGTCATCGCGGGCCTTGAATGCAAGGAAATCCGGGCTCCGCATACGTCACTTGGCGTGTATGTGAAGTCGCTGAACAGGTCGCTAACCACCCGATTCAGCACATTCTGGCCTCCAAACCGATTGTAGCGGCGATTACATCTACATAGGCCATTTTTGCACATGGTTTGCGCGGGTTAAGCAATTTCCAGATGAGCCTTCGCCTCTTCGCCGCCATCCCGATCCCCGAGGACATCGCCGACCGGCTTCTTTCGCTGGAAAGCGAGATGCCTGGCGCGTCCTGGCGCTCCGCCGAGCAATACCACCTGACGCTGCGATTCTTTGGCGAGATCGACGAGGCCGTGGCGCGGGATCTCGATCACGAGCTTGGCCTCATCATCGAGGCGCCGTTCGAGATTGCGCTCAACGGCGCAGGCAGTTTTGGCGGGCGCGAGCCTTCAGCGCTGTGGACAGGCGTCGACGCGCCGCCTGCCCTCGCACGGCTCGCCTCGCTCTGCGAGAAGGCAGCGCGGCGGTCGGGACTTGAGCCCGAATCCCGCAAGTACAAACCGCACGTAACCCTCGCCTACCTGCATGGTACGAGTGACTACGACGTTGCGATGTTCCAGCAGGACGCAGCCGAATTCCGCACCGACAAATTCTGGGTCGACCATTTCGTGATGTACTCGTCCTGGTCGACGCGCGGCGGCAGCACCTATCGCGAGGAGGCGGTTTATCCGCTCATCGGCTCGCCGGGAAAATAGTTCAGCCGCCTGTCAGTTTCTGGATCGCGCCGAGCAGACCTTCGAACTTGAGGCCGGCGTCGGTGACGGCGAGCACGAAGCACGCGCCGTCATCGTCCGCCTTGGGCTGGTGGCGCACGCTTGGGTCAGCAAGCGAGACGTCGCCTGGGCCGTAGGAGCCGCGCCCGTCGGAGAACCCGCCGACGAGGCAGAGCGTCAGCTCTTGCCCCTTGTGGGTATGCCAGGGAATGGCGACGCCGGCGTCGATGCGGATGATCTCGGCGCGCGCCTCGCCGTCGAGCCCGAGCTTCAGCTTGCGCACGCCGGGGCCCGCGCCGCTCCAGCCCGTCTTCGTTTCGGCGGCAAGGATCGCATCCATCAGAACCGGGGGCAGCTTGATCAGTTCGCCATATTCGGACGCGCGCCTCTGCGTCCCGCCCTTGTCAATAGCGGCGAAGACGCGCGCCAGCGCGTCCGGCGACAGCTCGGCAGGCGTTTCGGTTTCGAGCGCAGCGCCGGCGACGGCTTCGCCTGCCAGTTCGGAAATACCCCTCATCTGCATGAGGCTATCGATGAGCAGGCCAAGCGCAGGCTCCGCCCGTCCCGACGCCAGCGCGGCGCGGGTGGCTTCGTCCATGACCTGGCCTGATGTGACCTTCATCATAGGCTCTCGACGCGGGTAGACAGAATCCCCGCCCTCCTCCTCATACGCAGGCCGACGCCGACCCGATCACTCCCAGTCTGATCATTCCCAGTCTGATCACTCATGGGGCCAACCTCGATTTCATCTTCACAAACGCCAGCCGAATTCGCGATTTCACCGTGCCCAGCGGTACATCCAGCTTTTTCGCAATCTCTCTGTGGGAAAGGCCTTCATAGAACGCCAGACGAAGTAGATGCAGTTGCTCCTCGGGCAAATCTTTCATTGCCTCGCGGACACGCGTTTCGGTTTCCGCCGCCTCGACGCGCGCTTCCGGCGCCTCGGCCGCGGAGGGCAGAATCATGGTCTCCTCGGGATCGAGGTCGGGACGCTTAGTGCGGCGGAAAACATCGATGCGCCGATTGCGTGCAACGCGGAAGATCCAGGTGGAGACCGACGCCTGCCTGCGATCGAAGAGACTGGCCTTGCGCCAGACGGTGACCATCACGTCCTGCGCGATCTCCTCGGCCTGCGCATTATCTGCGCCGAGGCGCATGAGATACGACTTCACCCTGGGCGCGTAATAACCGAAGAGTTCGGAATAGGCGGCGCGGTCCTGTTTGGCGGCAACCTGCACCAGCAGGTCGGCAAAGCGCTCGCGATCGGCCTCGCCCAGCGTTTCGCCGGCGGGCCGAGCTTCGCTTGTTCCCTTGGGACCCATTCCCTCCGACCGCATATTTCCTTCCGCCCTCAGGGCGCGGACACACTACTGCGTCTCCCTTTACGCTGTGAACTTGTACGCTGTGAACTTGTGCGCTGTGAACTGCTGCGCGGCTTGGGGCTTTTCAGCCTTCTTCCTCGGAGCCAACGCCGAAGGTGGCCCCGTCGCCCTCTTCGTCGACGATGACCACAAGTGGATTGTGGGGATCCGGCGTCTCGGCGCCCTGCTGGTCGGGGCCGGTGAAGAGGTCGAGCTGGTTGGGATCGGCGGCGCGCTTTTTCTTCTTCGCCTTGGTCTCCGGCTTGGTGAAATAGAGATCGTCCGTGTCATCTTCGGCGGCCTTGGCGGCTTTCTCGCCTTTCGCCGCCTTCTTGCCCTTGGTCTTCACGCCGCCTTCGGGCTTCCAGAACGTAACCGAGATGACGGGACGGCCCTTGGTGTCCTCGTAGAGCTGCACGAAGCCCCGCGCTATGCCAGCTTCGGCCTTGCCCTGCACCGCTTCGCGCTCGGCCGGCTGCGGCCGCAGCCATTCCGAGACGAGCTGCACCGGGCCGCGCGCCAGCTCCCGCGCTTCGGCGACGGTGCGCGCTCCGCCCTCCGCGTCGAGCGCGGCGCGGGCGGTGGAGGCGATAGGAAACTGCAGCGGCATGAGGAACGCTAACTAGGATGAATCAGTCGATGGCGGGTTCAGATGCAGAGGATGCGCCAGCAGCTTCGCCGGCCCGCATCAATCGCGCCGCGGCGAGCCGGGCAAAGGACAGCGTCACCGCCTTGCGCCGCGCAGCGACCAGCAGCTGGGCCTCGCATTCGCGCAGAACGGCGCCACCGAAGCCGTCGCACACCATCATGCCGCACGTCTCGGGAATGCGCTCCTTCGGGAAGTCGCAGTCGACGGCGAAATAGAACCGGTCGCAGTAGGGCGCATACTCCGGCCATTTCTGGTCGGTTGCAAAATCCTGCAGGCACGATTTCACCTCGACGATGACGATCTCGCCTTTCGGCCCCATCGCCATCACGTCGGCGCGGCGGCCATTGGCGAGCGTCACTTCCGTGAGTGAGGCGAGACCCATCTCCGCGAGCATGCGCTGTGCGCCGCGCACGATCTCGGCGGCGCGTCCGCTCGGCACGGGATCGCCAAAAGGCTGTGAGACGGGCGAATGCGCCATCATGCGTGGGATCGAAGTTCCTGTTAGGTTCTCCTTATCGCGCAGACCCAAAACGAGAGCAACCGGAGAGATTCCCCTGAGTCAGTTGGGGGAGTCAGTTGGGCGTCCGCGCGCCGACATGAATTGACTATGCGCGGCCCTTCACGGCTGGTTCTCCGCGGGGGCGAGACAAAAAAGAAGCCTAGGGGGGCGAGATCATGACCGCAGCAGCCAGCGCCCCTCCCACATTCGAGGCGGCGACCTTCCGCAAGATCGCCTGGCGCGTCATCCCGCTGCTCTTCGTCGGCTATATCGTCGCCTTTCTCGATCGCGTGAATGTCGGTTTCGCGAAGCTGCAGATGGCGAGCGACCTTCAGTTCAGCGACGCGGTCTACGGGTTCGGCGCAGGAATCTTCTTCATCGGCTATTTCGTCTTCGAGGTGCCGAGCAATCTCATTCTGAGGAAAGTCGGCGCCCGGATCTGGATCGCACGCATCATGATCACCTGGGGCGTGATCTCGTCGGCCTTCGTGTTCACCGGCTCGATACATTGGGGACCGCTGTCGGCAGGCCTCAACCTCACCGACGAGCAGCTCACCTTCTATGTGCTGCGCTTCCTCCTGGGCGCGGCGGAGGCGGGCTTCTTTCCAGGCGTGATCCTCTATCTCACCTACTGGTTCCCGGCTCAGCGGCGCGCGCAGATGGTCGCTCTGTTCATGACCGCGATCGCTGTCTCCAACATCGTCGGCTCGCCGGTATCCGGGGCGATCCTGCAGTTCATGGACGGCGCCTCGGGCATGCGCGGCTGGCAGTGGCTGTTCATGCTGGAGGGAATCCCATCTGTTCTGATGGGCGTCGTGATCCTGCTGTTCCTCGCCGATCACCCCCGCACCGCAAAATGGCTAATGCCCGAGGAGCGCGACCTTGTGCTTGCCCGCATCGCCGACGAGGAGGCCAGCAAGGGCGCTCACGGGCAGCGGCACGGCATCGCGGAAGTGTTCGGCGACATACGAATCTGGGCGTTCGGGCTCGTCTATTTCACCGGAGCGCTGTGCCTCTACACCACGAACTTCTGGATGCCGACGCTGATCTCGGAGTTCGGCGTCGGCTCCACCGACTTCTTCAGGGTGGGCCTGCTCAGCATGATCCCATGGGGCGTGACGGCCATCGTGCAGGTGCTGTGGGCATGGAATTCCGACCGCACCGGCGAGCGGCGCTGGCATACCGCGGGCGGCTTTGCGATGTGCGCGGTCGGCATGCTGATGCTGGCGTTGATCGACGGATCGCCTGTGCTTCAGTTGCTCGCCCTGACGATCGTGTGCTGCGGCGCGCTCTGCTGGGTGGTGACCTTCTGGTCGATCCCGACATCGTTCCTGTCAGGGGCCGCCGCGGCGGCCGGCATCGCCTGGATCAACTCGATTGGAAATCTTGGAGGGCATTTCGGGCCCGACCTGATCGGGCGCATCCGCGATGCGAACGGCGGCAATGCCGACGCGGCGTTCTTGACGCTCGCGGCGGCCGCACTGCTCGGCGGGATTGTGGTGCTGCTGGCAACGCGGCCGAAGCGGGTGGCCGCGCCCGCCTAGGCGAACGCCTTCCGGAACATGCCCTCGGGAAGGCCGGTGCCGCGCTTCGGGTGGATCAGGAAATAATCCTTCCAGCGCCGCTTGGGATCGATGCGGTTCGACTCGGACATGTGGCTGTTGTCGTCGTTGAGCTGCCACATGCGGTAGCCGAGGCCGAGGAAGTAGTCTCGCACTTCCTCCGCGCTCGATCCGAAATTCCGCTGCAGCGAGAATGGGTGGATCTCGATGAGCAGGCTCGGCAGGTCGCGCTCAAGCGTCTTCTTGCCGCCCTTGATCAGGTTGATCTCGGCGCCCTCGACATCGCAGCGGATGAAGTCGACCCGCTGCAGGCCTTCCTTGGCCATCAGCCCGTCGAGCGAGACGACCGCCGTCGGCTGGTCGATGAATTCGGTCTTGTTGCCGGTCGCCAGCTTCTCGTCGGAAGCCGAGCCCCCTGCTTCAGTGACAACGCCATAAGCACGGCCGAGGTGGCCGGACATCTTGCGTGGAACGGAGAGCACCATCGAGCCTTCATGGTCGCCGATGGCGGCGTTGTGCGGCGTCACGTTCTTGAGGCCGTGCCAGCGGATCAGCCGGCTCATGATGGCGTAGGAATAGTTCGAGGGCTCGTAGACGTGGACTTTCCCGGTAGGCCCGATCTGGTGGGACAGCAGGTAGGAATGCCGGCCATCGGAGCCGCCGAAGTGCAGGCAGATGTCGCCCGGCTTCACCACTTCCTTCATGTAGGGGGCTTCCGGCTCCCATTTCCTGTCCTGGACGTTGCGCTGGAAGATGCGAAGCGTTGTTGCGAGGTTGCGCAGGCCGTCGAAGGTCATGAGTAGAACGGGCTCCAGGGGCCAAACTGTCTTTGGACAAGTGGGCGGACAGACAGGCGGCTACAAAGCGCGTCACAGGCGAAAAGTGAAGCCCTGTTTCTGTAATGAATTGTCACGCCCCGTTCCGAATGGCGGGCCCTGCATCTATAGGCTTTTTGTATGAACGCTCGCGTGCAATGGGGGCCTGCCCCTACCCTCGACGACATCGCCGCCATGGCGAGGCAGGCGCTCGATTCGCTGGACGAGCCCTTTCGCGCCCACGCCAAGGCGGTCGCCATCAAGGTCGAGGACTTCGCCGACGAGGAAACGCTGGAGGCGATGAAGATCGAGAATGCGTACGACCTGACGGGCCTCTATTCCGGGGTCGCCTTGACCCTCGAGCTGCATTCCGCCCCCTCGCAGATCCCGCCCATGGTCTGGCTCTACCGGATGCCGATCCTCGACGAATGGGCGGGTACGCCGGACGTCACGCTCGAGGAACTCGTCGCTCACGTCGTGGTCCACGAACTCGGCCACCATTTCGGCTGGTCGGACGAAGAGATGGACTCTGCTCTCGACGATGGGGCGCCCAGCTAAGACTAGCCAGCCGCAGTCCACCGGGCCTCGGCGCCAAGCACGGTCCGCAGGAACTCTACCTGCCCGGCGAGATTTGGCGCAAACCAGGGATCGACATAGGGGTCGAAGTGACCGCCTTCGATCTCGACCAGCCGGATATCGCCTTCGGACTTGGCGCACAGCTCTCGCGTATCGACGATGTGGATCATGTCGTCGTGCGTTGCGGCGACCAGCATGACCGGACAGCGTGCCTTGCTCAGCGCCGCGGGGGGATCGATCGCGTCGAGATGCTGGACGCCACGCACCAGCATCAGGTTCCGCCATCCGCCACGATAGGTTTCGGGAAGCGCCTTCCAGAACGAATGGTCCGAGGCGCCGTTGCGCCGCGATGGACAGTCGCGGCTGGCGCCGAACGCCCCTTCGCCCGGCTTGCCGTAGGCAGCGATGTAGACGGGGTGAAGCCCGGCGCCGAAGAGCTTCGCGAGCGCATCACCCGCCATCTCGCCCAGCACCAGGCCGACATAGCCGAGCATCTGGACGAAGCCCGGCGCCTGCGCCGGCTTTCCAAGATAGGGCACGTGCAGGACGACAGCCGCCGCCGGCGCCTCAAGCGAGGCGGCCGTGCAAAGCGCCGAAGCGCCGGAAAAGCTCGTTCCCCACAGCGCGACGCGGCTGGCGTCGACGCCCTCAATCCGCCCCGCCCGCACATGCGCGATCACAGCGGCAAAGTCGGCAACATGTGCGCGCGGATCTATGTCGTGGCGTGGCAGCCCCTCGCTGCCACCGAAGCTGCGGAAATCGAACGACACGACGGCAAAGCCCGCACGCGCGAAGCCCCACGCGAAACGCTCGAGCGGACCTTCCTTCGTCCCGGCCAGACCAGGCGCCATCACGATCACCGGCGGCGCGCCGCCCGAATGATAGAGCCAGCCTTCTATGCGGCTGCCCGACGGCGTCGGGATCCAAACAGTCGAGCGGACAACGCCGTCCTGCGTGATGTTGGGCGCCCCAGCGGGCGCGATCCAGCCGAACGTCCTGCGGTTGGCGAAGAGCAGCAGCCATCCAAGCCCGGCAAGGACAAGCAGAGATACAACGCCCCAGGTCATCATCGAAAAACCAAACGGTTTGCAAAACTCATTGGTTTTCTATAGATGCGAACTGAAACGGTCAAGGAGCCCCATGAAGCGCGCGCAGGTAACGCCCGAACGGCCCGGCTGGCTGGCGAAACTGCCCGACCCGTGGGACGAAAAAGTGCTGTCCGCCGCCTTTGACGCCTTCGCCGCGAAGGGCTTCGACGGCGCCTCGATGGCCGAGATCGCAACCCTTGCCGGCGTCTCCAAGCGCACCGTCTACGAACGCTACAAGGACAAGGCGCATCTCTTCCGCGCCCTGCTCGCCTGGGGCTGCCGCGGAAACCTTCCGTTAGAGCCGCCTTCCACCGATCTCGACGCCGAGGAAGCGCTGGTTCGGCAGGCCGAGGCCGTGCTCGCCGCCATGATGCGTCCGGAATCGATCGACCTCGCCCGTATTGTCATCGCCGCCACGCCGCGCTTTCCCGAACTTGGCGCCCTGTTCGACGACATGACGCGCACCGCCAGCCTGAGGATCGTGAAAGCGCTCGCGCGCCGCCTCGCCAGGGATGGGCGCATTGCAACGGCAAACGCCGACCAGGTCGCCGCCGACTTCATCGGCCTGCTGCGGGGGGACGCCTACTACCGCGCGCTTCTGGGCGTTGCGCCTGTCCTGCCGCAGCCGAAGGTGAAGGTAGAAGCACGACGGGCGGTGAAAACGCTGCTCGCAGCCTATGGCGGCTAGACCCCGATCTTCTGGATCACCTGCGTCACCCACTCGTCGACGATCTGCGTTGCGAGGCCGTAGCGGCCTTCCGAGAAGGTGCGGGCGTTGGCCGAGGGTTCGAGGTTGAGCTCGACGGTGTGGGCGCCGGCCGTCCGCGCCTCGTCGACGAAGCTCGCCGCCGGATAGACCTCGCCCGACGTGCCGATCGAGGCGAAGAGATCGCACGACGCAAGCCGTCCATAAATGTCGTCTATGCCGTAGGGCGCCTCGCCGAACCAAACGACGTCGGGCCTCAGCGCACCGAGACGGCCACAGCGCCAGCATTCGGTGTCGGTGAAAAGATCTTCGTCCCACGCGCCCTTCGTGCCGCACGAGGCGCACATCACGCGCGACAGCTCGCCATGCATGTGAAGCAGGGTGTTTGATCCCGCCTTCTCATGCAGGTTGTCGACATTCTGGGTGACCAGCATCAGCTCGCCGCCGGCCTTGCGGACAGACTGCTCCAGCTTCGCCAGAGCGAAATGCGCCGAGTTCGGCGCCGCCTCGCGCAGGGCCCGCCGCCGCGCATTGTAGAAATCATGCACCAGCCGCGGATTGCGCGCGAAGCCTTCCGGCGTCGCGACATCCTCGAGACTCTGCTTCGTCCAGATGCCGTCCTTGTCGCGGAACGTGCCCATGCCGCTCTCGGCGGAGACGCCCGCGCCGGTCAGCACGACGATACGCTTGAAGGCCGTCTTCAGGGCCATGAGGATCCAGCTCCCGCGACAGGCGACATACAGAGCGTTGCCGCCAGCCGCAACTTCACAGGCGAATCAGCAAGCCCATTGAAGCATGGGCTCACTACAAAACCTTGCTGGATGTCGGAAATCGGCCGGTCTAGCGGCCCGCCTCGGCGTGCGCCGAATAGCTGAGCTCTGTGAAAAGCGGCCGGTTGCCGGAGGAAAGCATGACGGCGCAGCCCGCGAAGGCGAGGGCCATCAGCCCCACCACCACGATACGAGAGAAGACCCTGTTATTTGTCCCACCAGTCATCGCCGCAGTCCCTGCATTCCGCGTGCCGTTGCTACGTCCTGGGCCGGCCGGCGGATCATTCCTCCGTCCGGCCTAGCGAGAAGAGCGCCGGGGGTTGCGCTGATGTTCGGCGGACGTTGGGTCTTTTGGGGACAAATGGGGCGCAACAGCCTTAATCGGCCTGCCGCGGGAGCGGGACTGGCGAGTTTCCCCGGAAACAGGAGGTTTTCCACGACACTGCAGGGGTTCACGAGCCCGGCTATCCGCTCAAAGCATTCGCCACGGCCAACCAACATGGTAAAAAGCCCGCGGATCAAAGGTCCCGTTTGAGTGCGAGGTGGGGTTATGGCGGCTAAGCGGATCATGCAGGTTCTTGTCGCCGGGGCTGCGCTGGCGGCCCTGGTTGGGTGCGATGCGATCAACGATCGCGCGAAGCAATTCGGCGAACTCGCCGACGACGTGATGAAGCAGATCAGCGGCGAGGAAGAAGCCGGCGATCCGCTAACTGAAGCTCCGCTCGAAGCGCGCGCGCTGTTCGGCGTGATGCAGGCGCCGGTCGAACTGGCGCCCATTACGCTCGAAGAGCAGCTACAGACCCAGAGCTTCTTCGCCGTCGGCTCCGTCATCGCCATGCCGAAAGAACAGATGGTCGAACCGGTGGTCGAGCCCGAGTCGTTCGACCTTGCCGCCGCCGCCGCTCCGGAAACAGAGGCGGATGCCGCCGCCGCCGCCGCCGAAGGGCTCAACTCGTCGGATGCGCCTCCGCCTGAGTCCTCAAACGTCGCCGCTGGCCCGCCCGTGACCGAATCGGCGCCGCAGGCGCCTCCGCCGGCAGCCGTCGCCGCGCCAGACCAGCCGCCAAGCGTGGCGGCGCCCAAGCGCCAGCTCGCCCTGCGGTCCATCCCGCTGAAGTCGGCTACGGCAGGCGAGCTTCGCGAGCAGTCCGACGTGGCGGCGCCCAAGGCGCTGGAAAGGGCGGTAAGGGACACGGGCGTCGCCGTGACCAAGGAGTCGCTGCGCTCCGCGCGCCGGACGGCGGAAAAGCAGATCGCCGCGAACACCGAAACGGCGCAGAGCATCGGCGACGAGATCGTGCGCAAGACAATGGACGAAAAGGCCCCAATCCCGAAGGCGCTCGCCGTGCGCTCCAAGCTGAATGTCGAGGTCGCCATCAATGCGCGGCAAAAAGCGCAGGCCAAGCTCGAGCAGATGGGCCTCTCGGGCGTCGTCTCGCCCGAGGAAGGCGGCGCAATGCGCATCGTCATCGGCGTGAAGCCGACCCAGCTCGGATCCAGAATGGACGGCAAGCAGGTCGAGGCCATGCGCGCCCTGTTCGCGCAGAAGAAGGAAAAGAACAGCGACGAATGCAAGGGCGATCCGACTAATGCCCAGCTTCAGGCTGACGCCACCCTGGCCACGGAATGCGTGGTGAAGGTGCTGCTCGAGACCGGTGACTACGAATATGTTGAGAAGGACTACATCTTCACCAACCAGTTCCTGAAGAAACCGAAGGGCCAGAAACCCGCGACGGTCGCGGGCGTGCCGAACGATCCACTGTTCGGCCTGCAATGGCACTTCAAGAGCAACGGAACGGGCGCAGGCCAGTCGCCGGGCGGCGCCAGCTTCGCCAACTTCTGGACCAAGACGAAGGACCTCGGCTCGAAATCCGTGACCGTCGCCGTGGTCGACACCGGCCTGCAGATGAACCATCCGGACATCAAGGGCTCGGCCAACCTCGCGCCGGGCTACGACATGGTCTCCGACCCGATGATGGGGAATGACGGGGACGGCCGGGACAATGATCCCAACGATCCCGGCGACAAGTGCGACCTCAGTGACGCCAACACCAGCGACACCTTCCACGGTACGCATGTCTCCGGCACCATCGGCGTCGCCTCCACCAACAACGCCAACGGCATCGCCGGCGGCGCCTGGAACGTCACCATCGTTCCGGTGCGCGCGCTCGGCCGCTGCGGCGGCAAGCTGTCGGACATCAACGACGCCATACGCTGGGCGGCAGGCGTCGTGCCTGCACGCGACGCGCAGGGCAACGAAGTGTGGAACTCGCACGAGGCTGACATCATCAACCTGTCGATCGGCCTGTTCGAGCCCTGCCCCGCCTCCATGCAGGCTGCGATCAACGATGCGGTCGCGGCCGGCGCCATTGTCGTCGCGGCGGCAGGCAACGCGCGCGTCGACGCCAAATACTTCGCGCCGGGCGGCTGCGACAACGTCATTTCCGTCGCCGCCAACGACGGACGCGGCGTGCTGACGCCCTACTCCAACTTCGGAGACCGGGTCACGATCATGGCGCCTGGCGGCGACATGACGCGCGACGACGACAAGGACGGCCGGCCCGACGGCGTCCTTTCCACCAAGTTCTCGAAGAACTGCTACGACCCCGCCAAGCCCGGCACGCAGGTGGCGCAATGCTACTACGCCTTCGAGAATGGGACCTCGATGGCGGCGCCTCATGTCTCGGCGGCGCTGGCGTTGATCAAGGCCAAATTCCCGGCGGCCCTGCCCTCGGAACTGCGCTCCAAGCTGCTGACGTCCAGCTCCAAGCGCACCGAGTTGCAATGCTCCGGTAAATGCTCGAACTATCCGGGAACCAAGCCAATTCCGGGCTCGGAGGACATGTGTTTCCGGCCTTGTGGCGGGGCGATGCTGAATCTTTCGAACGCTCCGGTTCAGTAGGCGTTAGGTTAGTGGGCCAAGGGGACAGAACTGCCTTACGTAACGTCGCCGCCATTGAGGCGGCGCATGCGCCTGGGCGGTTCGTCCGTGGAGGAGGAGAGATGGCCGTGAGCGAAGTAGGGATGCCTGGCCGCATCAAGGCAGCGTTGCCTGCCGGAGCAGCAGCGCTTGCCGTCGTGGCGGCTGTCGCGGGCGCATCGCTGATGAGCAGCAATGCGCCGTCCGCGCCCATCGTGGCGTCCGACGAACCTGTCATCACAACCAGCGAGGCGCAACCTCCGCCGCCCGGATCTTCCGTGCCCGGCGTTGCGTTCGACCAGGTCCCCGGCGGCGCTGTCGCGCAGAACATGGAGATCGTCGTCAAGTTCAAGGACGACAAGAAGGTGAAAGAGATCACCGACGCCTTCTGGAAGGATCAGGGTTCTGCCCGGGCCAAGTTCGAGGCGTTCAAGGCCTCGCATCCCGAATTTGCCAACCTGACGCTCGATCGCGTGACCTATTCCAACGAGCTCGTGCTCGTCGACGCAAGCGGCGCGAGTGGCGCGCAGCGTCTTTCCGCCATGCGCGCAATCGCTGCCAAGCTGAAGGGCAGCGGCGACATTTCCTATGCGGAGCCGAACATGACGGCTCAACCCGGAGGACAGTGATGAGAGTTTTGCTTCTGGTCGGCGCAATCGCGCTCGCCGCGGCCTGTACCGACGAGGGCGCGGGCCCGACTGATCCTTCGCAGGCCACCGCCACCCCGGCCGATCAGCAGGCGCAAGTCGCCTCCGCCGGTCCGCAGGCAACCAACGCCGAGATCAATTGGGACGCCGCCCGCGCCGACTTCGCCAAGCGCCCGGCCGACCAGCAAAACGCAACCGTACAGGCCGCCGGTCAGGAAGGCCCTGCCCCCGTGCCGATGCTGCTGCCCTCGGGCATCGTCCAGACGCAGAGCGACCGCCCCGTGCCCCCGGTCGTCACCAAGGACGGCTATTTTGCGACCTACCACCTCGCCAAGTACGACGCGATCGTGAACGGCTCGCAGCGGTCCTACGCCGCCGCCGGCCAGGCGCAGGGCAACAAGGAAGAGATGAAGTTCACGCCCGGCGAAGCCAGCGCGCAGCTCTCTTTCTCCCGCTACGGCGCGGACTATCTGATCGAGTTCGAGTGCCGCGAAGCCGATGGCGCGGACAGCTGCATTACGGAGCCTGAAGCGAAGGAATTCGCGGATAGCCTGTTCGTGGCGCAGACGAGATAAGGGACTGCGAGATAAGCCCACTGGGCTGGATTTAGTGGTGACGGTGTAAGTGGGGAGAAGCGGGATGAACCTGTCTTCGATGCGAGTGGGCGCTGCGGCGCTTGTTGCTGCCATGTCTCTCGCCGCGTGCGATGCTGGCAACGTCCTGCTCTGGCCCTGGGTCGAGAGCGACAAGACTGCGGACGCCGATGCGCCGCCGCCTCCTCCGCCACCGCTAAGCCCGGTCGATCCGCTCGATCCCGACGCCACGCAGACGGCCGACGCCGTGCCCAACCCCAACGCCAACACCGGCGCCCCGACGGACGGCACACCCTTCAGCGATGGCAAGCCAGAGAACCCGAATATCGACACAGGGGACGCCAGCCCGCCGGTAAGCGCTGAGACCGGCGAGGAACTGCCGCCCCTGCCCGTGCCGACCGAGGAGGCCTCCACGCCGACAACGCCGGCCGAGCCTCCGGTCACAACGCCGGAGACGCCGCCGACAACCACGCCAACCCCCACGCCCGTCCCCGCCTCCTTCTACTATTTCCGGCCGGGCAATCTCGCGCCGAGCAGCGGCACGGGCGCGCTGGAGGCGGCCGCGCTCGTTCCCGACATGGCGTTCCCGATCAAGGGTGCGCCGGCCATAGCCCAGACCCAAGTCTATCGTTATGGCGGC
>JAUYPV010000043.1 GCA_030697555.1 Hyphomonadaceae bacterium | reverse complement strand
CCGGCGCGCCCATGCCACGAGACGGCATGAACCAGGTTCGCAACGGGCTACGCCGGCCGCAGGATCATCCACGATCCTCGCCACAACATACCAGGTTCGACGGACGCGCACTTCGTGCGCTGCTCACCATGGAGTCCTTTGCACGGGTTCATGTGTTGCTCGGAAGTTCCGAGTCGTTCGGTGAACATTTGGGAATCGAGTGGGGAACTCCGCGAACCCGTGCAAAGAACTCCACCATGAGGGCTAAGAGAGGCCGGCCTCGAGGAGAGACCTCATGGTGAGCAGCGATCCTTGACGAAGTCTGGGATCGCGCCCGTCGAACCACGAGGTCTCGGGCTCATGAATTTCAGTTCTACCTCGCCGCCACCGATGTCGGGGCTTGCGACGAGGTCACGCGCCAGATGGTGTTGCCGACGTCGTCGGCCACGAGCAGGGCGCCGTCCTTGCCGATGGTGACGCCGACGGGGCGGCCATAGGCTTTTTCTTCTTCGGCGTTGATGAAGCCGGTGAGGACGTCCTGCGCTTCGCCTGCCGGCTTGCCGCCTACGAACGGGATGAAGATCACTTTGTAGCCGCTGAACGGGTCGCGGTTCCACGAGCCGTGCTGGCCGACGAAAGCGCCTTCGGAGAATTTGGCGCCGAGCTTTGCGCCCTCCGCGAAGGTGAGGCCTAGCGAGGCGGTGTGGGCGCCGACGGCGTAGTCGGGCGCGATGGCCTTGGCGACCATCTGCGGATTCTCGGGTTTCACGCGGGTGTCGACGGTCTGGCCGAAATAGCTCCACGGCCAGCCATAGAAGGCGCCGTCCTTCACCGAAGTGATGTAGTCGGGCACGAGGTTGTGGCCGAGTTCGTCGCGTTCGTTGACGGCAGTCCAGAGCACGCCGGTCTTCGGCTCCCAGCCCATGCCGTTGGGATTGCGCAGGCCGGTGGCGAAGAGGCGCTTTTCTCCGGTCTGGGCATTGATCTCCCAGATCGCGGCGCGGCCCTCCTCTTCCTCCATGCCGTTCTCGGAGATGTTGGAATTGGAGCCGACGGTTGCGTAGAGTTTCGATCCGTCCTTCGAGGCGATCAGGCTCTTGGTCCAGTGGTGGTTGCGCGTGCCGGCGGGGAGATCGGTGAGCTTGGTGGGCGAAATGCCGATCTTGGTGAGGCCTGTCGTATAGGCGACGCTGACCACGGCGTCGGTGTTGGCGATGTAGAGGCGGCCGTTCGCGTCGGCCATGCCGAAGGGCGAGTTGAGGCCGTCGAGGAAGGTGGATTTGGTTTCGGCGACGCCATCGCCGTCCTTGTCGCGCAGGAGCGTGATGCGGTTGGCGGTGGGCGCGGTGGCGCCGGCCTTCGCCATCGCCTGGCCCTGGAAATAGCCCTTGATGCCCTTGCCTTCGTCCGGGCGTTCGGGCGCGTTGGTCTCGGCGACCAGAACATCGCCATTGGGCAGGACATGCAGCCAGCGCGGATGGTCGAGCCCGGTGGCGAAGGCCTGCACTTTCAGGCCCGGCGCGGCGGCCGGCGTTGCGCCTGCGGTCCAGCCGACGGCTTCGGCCACTTTCAGTGTGGGGATAAGCGGCGTCGCCGGCTTGTCGAGCTGCGGGACGGTTCCCATTGCGATGCTGACCGGCTCCTTGGCCGGCTCGGCGCAGCCGGCAAAGCCCAGCGCCAATGCGCCACATGCCAGCTTCAGACAGGTTTTGAATGCCATTTCGGGTTCCTTCGCGAGGCCGGGCTCAGTTCGAACTGACCCGCTACCGGAATGGCTGACTTGGCCCCCTGTTCCGGGAACCCACTCTGAAATCGGATTAACGCGTGCGGCCCAGGCCCTCGAGCACCTGGTCGGGATCCCCGCCCAGCTCGCGCACGGCCGCTTCCCAGCGCGCCAGCGCGTCCCAGTAATAGTCGAAGATGCAGGGGCTGCAGCCGCGCTGGCAGCAGGAATAGTCCTCCGGCTTGTTGGGCGGAGGCGGCATGGCGGGCGGCAGCGTCATCGCCGCCGGTTTAGTGCATTTTCCGCGATGAGCACCGGAAGTCGTCAGAGTGCCGGATCGGCTTTGGACCCTTGGGAAGCAAGCGCTTTGTCGAGCAGCGCGAGGCCGTCGGCAATCCCTGCCGCATCGCCGCAGCCGCCCTTGCACTTCTTGTCCATTTTTACCAGTTCGGCGCGTTGCTTCTTCGCCGCGTCGATGTCGTTGAGTCTCACATAGGTCACGCCGAGCCTGGCCTTCGGCTCAGGCCGCTTCGGTTCCTGTTTTACCGCAATCTCGAGAAACTGTTTGGCCTCGCCCCAATTCTGAAGGCCCAGCTTGGCGAGGCCCATCAGGTAGTTGGCGTCGGAGGTCGTGGGAGATCGGGCCAACAATTCGCTGAAGGTTTTCTCGGCAACCGGATAGTTCTGGCTCTGCAGCGCCTCAACGCCAACCTTTCGAATCGCCATGAGCTGTCTTCGGGCGTTTTCCTCGATCTGGTTGGCGCGATCGGCCCCCTCCGGGTTGAGCCCGGTGCTCAAGCCTGGCTGCGCATGCGCAACGCCCGACAGAGAGCCGATCGCAGCAAGCATCAGTACGGACAGAAACAGGCCACGCATGGGCGCACCTCCGATTTGTTGCAGCCGGCAGTATAGACCTGGCGCGGGCGGTCCGCATGAAGTCTTTTTGGGGAACGCCTGAGCCGCGAGGCGCTGGCCACTGGTTGTATCAGTGCGGGTCCGCAAGCCGATCGGTCGGATTGAGGACCATTTCAGCCGTTCGTAACCCCGGCGGCGTGCAACGCCGCCAGGGGTGCCGCGCATAATTTCAGCCCCGCGATTCGCTACGGGCCCAAAAAGGCGCCGGCTTCGAAGCCGGCGCAGATGGTATTGAGCGGGAGCACCGCCCGGGGAGACAATACTAGAAACGGAACTGCAACTCCGCGCCCCAGGTGCGGGGCGGACGGTAGGTGTTGGTGACCGTGTAGCAGTCCTCTTGCAGCGAACCGAGCGGAGACGCGGCAGATCCGTTCGGAAGTGTTCCGGAATGCAGAACCGAGTTGGCGGCGGTGGTGCCGCACAACCCGGGGCTGACGTCGCGGTTGTTCCCCTGCCGGCGCCCGACGCCACGGCCGTCGTAAACGTCGTCATCGAGCAGGTTCCGGACGAACCCGATCAGAGTGATGTTGCCGTCGGCGTTGGTCCACGACAGTCGGCCGTCTATCTGATCCCAGGCAGGAACCTTCGTCGTCCAGCGGTTGAAGATCGAGTTGTACGAGATGTCCTGCCAGAGGTAGCTGATTGACCCCACAACGTTGGATCCATCCTCGAAGTCCCACGTGTAGGTGGAGTTGAACGCGATCTTGTGCTTGGGACTGCCGGGCAGGATGTTGCCGTTGAGATTCTGGCCCTGCTGCCTGGTGCAGTTCGGCGTGGTGAGCGGCGCCGTAGCGTTGTTGCCGCCCCTCGCAATCGGGCAAGCGGCAAGCTGCGCCGCCGTGAACGGCACGGGCGTACCGAACGGCTGCGCGTCCTGGTCCATAGCAAACGGATCGAGTGCGTGGATCAGGGATGGAGAATCCCCGATTTCCGGATTCGTGTAGCCGTAGTTGAAGAGGAACCGGAGATTGTCGGTCGCATGCCAGATGGTCTCCAGCTCGAATCCCGTGGTCGTGGTGGTGGGCAGGTTGACGTAGGCAGCGTAAGCAGGTGGCCGCGGCAGTGGCCCTGCGTCATCCGGGTCCTCGGGCACAATCGTATTCGACACCTGATAGCCCTGGTAGTCGTAGTAGAACAGCACCGCGTTCGTGGTGAGGTCCCACTCCGGCCACTCGCGCTTGAAGCCGAGCTCGACGGCGTCCACGAGTTCCTTGTCGGTGTAGGGCGTCGGCACCATCAGACCGAAGGTCGCCGCCGCGCCGAGACCGCCCGGTTTGTAGCCGCGGTTATACTTTGCGTAGATGAGGGTGTCGGTGTCCGGCGTCCAGTCAAGGCCGATCACGCCGGTCACTTCGTGCCACTCAGCCGCGAGTTCGCGTTGGGCGTTGCCGGTGAGAGGGTCAAAGTAGATGCCATAGCGGCTCCGGTCGTTGGCGCCGCCGCAACCTGCGCCGCCGTTGGCCGCCGTTGGGTTGGCGTTGACGACACCCGCCGCCGCAAATCCGCAGGGGTTCGCCGCCGTAATCGTGGTCGGGTCGGGACCGCCCAAGGTAGCAGTCACGTCGGTGCGCGGTTGAATCAGAGAGTTGAGCACCGCCGTGCCGCCAAACAGGCCCGCGAATGGAGCAAAGCCTGCTTCCAGCGCTGCCTCGGTCGAATAGAGGGTGGTCAGGCGTGAATATTCGCGCCCGTGCATCACGTCCTTCGACCAGCGTATGCCGGCCGTCAGTTTCCACTGGTCGTTGAACTGGTAGTCGGTTTGCAGGAAGACGCCATAGGCGTTGTTCAGACCCTGATTGTTGGTGTGGAAGTAGAGGTCCCCGCCAATCTGCGAGCCTGAGTTCGAATTCCGGCCGGTGAAGTCCGGAAGGTCCGGCTGCGCAGCGCCGAAGTTGAACGCCTGCACATCCGCCAGGCGCTGGATGAAGCCGCCGATGTTGCCGGTGTTCGAAACGTAGATCGGCTGTGTGTAGTTCTCCTGGTATTGATAGAGACCGGCGATCCACGAGAGCGGGCCATCTCCGGTCGAAATGAAGTTGAGCTCGTTCGAATACCACATGCGGTTTTCGTTGTAGTCGGAAACACGCTGCGTCTGGATCGTGCGACCGGCGAGATTGTAGGACCTGACCGGGGATCCGTCGTTATCCTGCTGCAGGTTGTAGTGGTACCAGACATAGCCGCCGAGGTATTTGATGTCGAAGTTGTCGGCATGCCAGACCGCCTCGAGCGCGTACTCCTGCGTCGGGTTGAGGTGCGCGAAGTTCGAGAAGTCCGTGTTGAAGCCTCGAGAATCGGTGATGCCGGGGTTGGTCGTTTGCGAACCCGTCATGCTGACATTCGTGGCGACACCGGAGAATCCGAAAAAGCCGCTCGGGACGATAGCGCCCGGCGGCAGGTAACGCGTGTCGTAGGGCTGCTGGTCGTCGCCGGAGGTGCGCGCGCCAGGAGCGCCGTAGCGCACATCCCAGCTCAGCGTGCCGCCGCGGACCCACCAGTCGAACCGGTCGCCGATGTTACCTTCGAGCTGACCTTCGATATAGGAGTCGTTCCGGCGCCCGCCCTCGGTCGGCAACCCGGAGTAGTTGGTAAGATAGCCCTCCTCCTGCGACGAGCGCGAAGCTCCGACGCGATAGCGGAGCCAGTCGGTGATCGGACCGGCGATCGTAGTTTCGACGTTCAGCGTTTCGAAGGCGCCGTAAGCGAGATTGAACTGGCCTTCGAACTCTTCCGTCGGGCGCTTGGTGATGACGTTGAGGGCGCCGCCGATCGAGTCGCGGCCGTAGAGCGTGCCCTGCGGGCCCCGGACGACCTCGACCCGGTCGATGAAGATGGGCTCGCGCGAAGCGGGAATGGCGGACGAGAAGTACACGCCGTCGACATAGTTCGAGATGCCGGAGCGGATGCCGAAGTTGTTCGTTGTCCTCGTCACGCCGCGCATGCCGAGGCGGTCGTTGGAGGTCGAGTAGCTGAGGCCTGGCGCGAAGTTGGTGTAGTCCTGCACCGTGGTGAGGCCGATCTCGTCGCGCAGTTCGCTGGTGATGGCGGTGACGGCCACCGCGATGTCCTGAACCGTCTCTTCGCGCTTGCTCGCGGTGACGACCACGACGTCGCGGTCGTCATCCCGCGGCGATGTTTGTGGCGCGGTTTGTGGGGCTGTCTGCGGTCCTTCGGCGGATTGCGCCGGGGTATTTTGGGCCATTGCCGGCATGGCAAAGCCAAGCGCCAGCAAGCTCACAAGTGGAAATCGTTTGAATTGCGCCATCCGCGCTTCCTCCCCTTTTTCACGCTTTACGCGTTTGTTTTTATTGTTAAAAACGACGCGAAATCGGGGGAGGTCTCGAACTCGCTTAATTGTGATCGTGGTGTTAAAGAAATAAACGGTCAATGGTAAAACTGATAAAAATCAAAACTATCGGACGCCGCTGCGGAAACTAGCCTCGTGTTTTGTTTGACGCCCCGGACTCCGCAAAGCGTAGTTTTATCGAGCAAAACTCTCGCTTGTCTCTACGTCGATCCCAAGAATCCGTAAGGGCAGCATTCCGTTACGCTCGTTACGTTGACGTCAGAATCAACGTGCGCGCCGACTGATCAGGCGACTCGCACCCTGCTTATGCGACAACGCGGGCGTGGGCTTTTTCGGCCTGCGCCCGCGCCGCGTTGATCGCCTTCCAAGACCAGATTTCGAACGCTGACTCGCGTCCTGCTATTTGCAGTCGAACTGATCGGCGGACTTGCCGTCGCCCGCGCCCTTGTAGGTTTGCGTCTTGGGATAGGCGCAGACTTTGCGCGCGCCGCCGGCGGCGAAGCTGGCCGTCAGCTCGTCGGGCGCGGCGCCGCCGCTTGACCATTTGTCGATGGCGTCGAGATAGTCGATGCGATCCGGCCCAGGCCCGCCCGTGCAGTGAAGCACGCCGGGCAGCATGAACAGCCGCACGTCGCTCTTCGCTTTCGCGTCCTTGGCGAAGACCTTGTCGGCATAACCGATGCTCATCAGCGGCGAGAGCGCCGAGTCCGACCAGCCATGATACATCAGCAGCTTGCCGCCCTTGGCGCGGAAGGCCGAGAGATCGGGATCGGTCGGGGATAGCGTCGCCTGCAGAGCCTTGGTTTCTTCCGTGAACGTGGCGAGGTTGAAGTTCTTGTACGACCAGTTTGCGTCCTGCTTCACGAAGTAGCGCAGGAAGTCATAGCTGAAGCCGTAGGCAAGGCTCGGCCGGCCAGGGCCGCCCGCATTGTTCATGCCCACCAGCCAAGCGCCCCAGCCCGCCGGGTTGCTTTCGCCACCGTACGGAAAGCCCACGTGATACGGCTTTCCTTCAAGCATCGGGCCCTTGGTGATCGTCTCGACCGCAGCGATTTCCGCGTTGGAGAGGCAACCATCCTGGTTGCCGCTCTTGCAGGCGACCGTCTTGATGTCGAACTTGCAGCTCGTCGGATCGGTCATGACGCCGTCGGTGAGGCCGTCAGCCGCGTCGCACTTGGCGAGCACGGCCTTGCCCAGCGCCTGCTGGTCGGCGTTCGAAAGCACCGCTTTGTCGACCCTTGCCGGATCGGGGTACATCGTCCTGGTGACGTTCATGAAAGTCGCGATGACGCCGCGGATGTCGAGGGCCGGGGCGCCCGCCACGATGCCATCGAAATCGCCGGGATAGCGCTGCGCCGCCATCAGCGCCGCGCGGCCTCCGTTGGAGCATCCCGCGAAGTACGACTTCTCAGGCGCCCGGCCATAGCGCGCCTTGACCGCCGCTTTCGACGTCTCGGTGACGCGGTGGATACCAGCGTGCGCGTAGTTCACCACCCGCTCGAGATTCCCCAGCGCCCAGGCGCCGTCTGTCGCGCCACCAGGACCGGTGTGGCCGGTGTCCGTGCCCGCGACCGCGTAGCCCTTCTGCAGCGCCTGCAAGGCGATGGCCTGGCTTTCGACGCGGCCGGCGTAACCGCCCTGCCCGCCCATCACGAACTTGCCGTTCCACGCTTCAGGCAACCAGACCGAGAAATTGAGTTCCTTGCCGATGACGCCGTCGACCTTGCACAGCGGCACGGGGGCCGTCGCGGGCGCCGCCGCGGTAATCTTCACGTCCGGTGACTGGAAACCCTTCATCGACTCACAGGCGACCTGCGCCTGCGCCGTCCCGGCCATCGCCATGGAAAGGGCAAGCACGCAGACGCTCGTACGTATGTGAGATTTCACCATCGCATCCTCCCGCGGATAATTGTTGAGCCGACCCTGCCACACGGGCCGGGCTCCCTCAACGCGCGCGTCATGCTAGGAGGTTTTCATGTCCGACCTTACGCCGCGTCCAGAAGAGCTTCCCGAACCTGCGCCAGAGCTGGTGTCGGGCCGCTCGTGCCAGGACTGCACCATGTGCTGCAAGCTCGTGGCGGTCTACGAGCTGGAAAAACCGGCGCAGAGCTGGTGCCAGCACTGCGAGATCGGCGTCGGCTGCAAGATCTACGAAAGCCGCCCGGCCGACTGCCGCACCTTCTATTGCGGCTGGCTGCTGGATCCGCGCATCGCCGACGAGTGGCGTCCCGCGAAGTCGAAGATGGTGGTGAAGTTCGAGCCCAAGCGCATCGTCATCCACGTCGACAAAGACCGGCGCGACGCCTGGCGGAAGGAGCCGTTCCATTCGCAGATCCGCCGCTGGGCGCAGGCCGGCATGGCCTATGGCGGCGACGTCATCGTCTGGGAAGGCAAGGAAGCGCTGCGGATCCACCCGGCCGGCGAACAGAAGCTGGGGCCGGCGAAGAAGCCATAACTATCTCAGCGTGTTGAGCAGCGACATGTTCCTGAGGACGTTGAACACGCCCGCCGAAGCCTCGTAGGCGAACTGCGCCTGGTTTAGCCGCACGGCGACTTCAGCGAGGTCGACGTTGACGATCTCGCCGATCGCGCTGTTTAGCGCCTCAAGCTGCGACTTCTGGCGGTCGGACGCGGAGTCGACTTCCTTCAGCAAGCGGCCGTTTTCGGCCTGGCTGGCGAGAATGCGGTCGAACGCGTCGGCCAGCGCGCCAAGTTCGTCCGTGATCGCCTGTTTCTGCACCGCCGTGAGATCGCCGCTGAACGGACCATCGGGGCCTTCATCGACTTCGACGAGGCGCTTCACCGAAGCCATTGCCTGCGAGACGATGTCATCGGCGACGAGGCCGGCCTGCACCGTGCGGCCTTCCTCGACCCGCATGGTCTGCGACGTCGCGCCCTGCTCGATCGACGAGGTGAGCGGATTGGCGCCGAGATCGCTGAGCGAGGTTGCGGTGACCGGCGGACGGTCGTTGAGCACGCCGCCGAACAGGTAGCGGCCGCCCAGATTGGTGTTCATCGTATCCTTCAGGACCGCGAAGGCTTCTTCCAGCTGCGCGCGCACGCCCTCGCCGCTTTCGAGGCCGACGTTCTGAAACAGGTCGTTTTTCAGCCTGGTCACCATCTCGGCGGCGCGGCTGAGAGCAACGTCCTGGATCTGCATGCGCGTCGTGAGTTCGCGCGAGGTGAGAAGGAAACTTTCGGTGCGCGACACCAGGCGCTCGGCCGAAACCAGGGTCTGCGCCTCGCGACCATAGCCCTTGAGGTCGTTGGCCCTGGTCTGCGCCGAACTCTGGCGAGCGGCCTCGACCAGCGCCTGCTGCGCTCTCGAAAGGTCGGAGAGCGAGGCCGCCGGGATCATTGCCGAAGAAATGCGGGTCATGACTTAGCTCCTCACACCATACCGAGGACGATGTCGTAGAGATCTTTCGCCGCCGCGATCATCCGCGACGCTGCGGCGTAGGCCTGCTGGTAGGTCGTCATCTTGACGAGTTCCTCGTCGAGGTTGACGCCTTCCTCGCTCATGCGGCGCTCGCGAACTTCCTCGCGAACCGATTCTGCGGCGGCCTTGGCCGCATCGAGCGCCTCGGCGCGCACGCCCGCATGGCCGGCGAGCCGCGCGGCGTAGTCGGAGATCGACGTGACCTGGCCAGTGAGCCCGCCTGCGTCGGCGAAGGAACGCTGTGCCGATCCAGCGGCCTCGAGCACCAGCGCGCCGCGGCCGTCGCCTGGCGACAGTACGCGCGTCGCCGCCGCAACAGAGGCGCCGTTGACCCAAAGATCGGCCTGCGCGCTGCCCAGGAGATTCGGATTAGCGCGGATGTCGGAGCGGATGGTCATCGAACGAGCGCGCTCGATCGGCAGCGCCTCGCCAAGGCCGAACAGGTCGGACATCGACATGCTGGTGTCGCCGCGCAGCGTCGTGTCCTGCAGCATGTCGATGCGGCCGACATCCGGATTGGTCGGATTGATGGTCAGGCGGCCATTGGCGTCGAACGCCGTCTGGCCGTAGCCGCTCAGCGCGCCGTCGATCGCCGTGCGGAGCTGCGCAATCGTGCCGGGCCCCGGCAGCGGAACGGGCGCAGGCACGGAGAAGTTGAGCGTGCGCATGATCGAGCCGTCATTGTTGCGGATCGCAAACGTGACAGTCTCGCCGGTCGTGAAGCCGTGCGGGTCGACGCCCGAAAGGCCGGTCGCGTAAGAGAGCGGGTTGCCGTGGGAGACGAGGTCGTTGAGACCGAAGGTGTGCGAGAAGCCCCGGCCGGCGCGAGTCGCGGGGCTAGCCGGATCGTCGGTGATGACGACGCCTGCGTTAGCGGTGGCGGAGTCGATCGTCAGCGAGCCGGCAGCGAAGGAGACATCGGCGACGCCTGTCATTGCCGTGTCGAGCGCGGCCTGGAATGCCCCGATCGAGTTGGTGAAGTTGGTGACGGCGCCGAGATCGTTCGTGATCGTGCCAGCGCCGAAATCGACGCGATAGTTGCGCGTCAGGTTGCCGTCATTGCCGACGATGGCGATGTTGGTGGCGCCGGTGAAGTTCAGCCGGTCGCTGACGATGAGGCCGGTGTTGCGGCCGACGAGGCTGTCCGGCGGCGGCACGGATGTGGTTGCGTTGTGCGCAGCGTTGAGCGCCTCGGCGGCGCCGGCGGAGAATTCACCGAAAGCGAGCTGCAGGTTGACGAGTTCCTTGTCGCGGGCGCGCAGCAGGCCTTTCAGCTCGCCGCCGGAGATGTGGGTTTCGAGCGGCGTTTCCGTCGTCGAGCGCGGCGCCATCATCACCACGCCAGGATAAGGCTCGCCTTGCGTGGTAGAGTCGAGGCCGAAGGTCGCGCCGTCGAGATCGACGAGGAGCAGACCGTCCATCGTGCGCACTTCGACACCGCCGAGCGGCCGTTCCTGGGTGCGGATGTCGATGATCTCGGAAAGACGGTCGAGCATGCGCTGCTGCTCGGTTTCCGCCTCGCTGGCGGAAAGGCCGGCGATGGTCGAGCGCTGGATCGAAGTGTTGAGGCGGGCGATCCCCGCCATCAGCGAGTTCGCCTCCTCCATCGCCGCGATGGCGCGCGAGTGCGACTCGTTGCGGAGGGCAGTGAACTCTGCCGCCGTGGTGTCGAGCTGGCTGAGCAGCGTTTGCAGGTCCGATAGCACCGCGCTGCGGCGGAGCGCGGAGGCGGGATCGACCGCCAGCGAGCCGAGGCTGGCGAAGACGGGATCGAGCGCGGCGAAGACGGTGGACGAGTCGGACGGATCGCCGAGGAGGCCCTGCGCCCGGTCCATGAACTGGGAGAGGATGTCGGCCGAGGCGACATCGGCGGCGCCGCGCATCTCGGCGGCGGCGAGATAGGCGTTGGCGATGCGGGTGACTTCGATCTCGACGCCGGAAACGCCGCCCTGCGACTGGCGCGATTGGAAATTCACGTCGAGGCGCGAATAGCCCTTGGTGTTGACGTTGGCGACGTTGGTCGAAACGACTTTCATCGCCTGCTGGTTCGCAGCCAGGGCGGAAAGTCCGGTGCTCATGATAGACGCGATCGACAAGACCGTTCTCCGTCGCCGGAGGCCCTGCAGATCTTGCCCACCCCGACTGGGAAGTGGGCGCAATCTGCCGAGCCGCAGCTAACGGCCAGTCTCGACCGGCGTGTTTCCATCTTACTGAATTACAACGCTAAAATCCGCGTTGTGCAGGCTTCTGCCCTGAGCACTCCGGCGACATGGCCGTAATGTTGGCGTTAACCACGCAAGGGCCGGGCCAATCGGGAAGCAAGGGAGAATAGGGAGTGGGAAGTAGGGAATAGTTCGGCGAAGCTTCGGACGCCGCGTCGTTATTCGTTGTTCGCTACTCCCTACTCCCTACTCCCTACTCCCTACTCCCTACTCCCCGGCGCGCGAGCAGTGCTCACCTCGGCAACTTCTACCCAGCTGCCCACTCATCCTTGCCGGTGCCTGGTGTCGGACCGCCGGCGCGTTAACCGTCGGATGCCGCATTCGCAGGGGCTTTTCGCGGTAAAGATTACTGGCGTGAGCGTTGCAGACCTCGTCACAACCATGCGCCCGCGAGGGTGCGGGAGCGTTGTTAGCGAGGGAGTGGCAGACAGATGGCGGCGATAGACCTGCCCATCATCCAGCCCACCGCGCAGCCGGCTACGGCTGCTGCGGGCAAGACCGCGTCTGCATCCGCGGAAACAGCATCGACCTTCGCTGATGTTCTAGACGCCGAGACCGGACAAACAGCCGACTCTGCCGAAACCCTCTCCGATACGGCGGCTGTGGCAGCGCAACCCGCCGCGGCGCCCGTTGTCACTGCGCCGGCCGCCGTCCAACTCGCCCTCGCCGCCGGCTCCATTTCGCCCGACGGCGGCGATCCCACCCATCATTCCGGCTCAACGCCCGCGCCAGCCATTGGCGGTGTTACGCCGGATGTGCCGGCGGCGACCCATCCCGCGGGAACCTCAGCTGCGAGCGCTGCGCCAGTCGCTCCGAAGACTGTAAACCCTGTGCAAGCACAAGCGGATACCGACGAAACAGCCGCGCCTGCGAAACCTAGCTTAACCGCCGCGTCCGCGGTCGTTGAACCCGCGCAAGCGAACGCCGCGTCCACGGACACGGACACGGCAAGCGCGGAAGGTGCAGCTTCAACTCCGGCAACTACTCCGGCTCAGGCGATCGCAGCAGAATCGGGAACATCATCATCGACCGCAGTTGCTCCGAGGCCAGCCGCGGCGCCAGAGATCACGACTGCTGAAGCTGCCGTGGCAGGAACTGTCGCAGTCACATCTACTCCCACAAAGCCAGCGGTGGTGAAGCCTGCCGGGCAGGCTGATGCGCCGGAAGCTGCGCCCGCCACGCCAATCACGACAGATAGCGTGCCGGTCGAGCAGACGGCGGCGCCGGGCGCTGAAAGAGCAAAGGCCGCGGCGAACGCGAACACGGCGACGCCTGCCGAGGGTTCGACGACCAACGCCAGCAAGGTTGCCACGCAGACGAGCGCGGGCGCGGATGCTGCTCGGACGGATTTGAAAGTCGATGTGGCGGCGCCTTCAACCAATACTTCGACGACCGCAACGGATCCGCTTGGCGCCATGCGCGCGCCGGCCGGCGATACCGCCAGAGCGCAGGCGACGAGGCCCGCCCTGCAGCAGGCGCCGGCGGCGACGATCCAGGTCTATACGCGCATGGTCGAACGTTTCGACGGGCGCGCGCAACGCTTCGAGGTTCGCCTCGATCCGGCGGAACTCGGCCGTGTCGACGTCCGTATCGAAGTTGGCGCCGACAAGAAGGTGCACGCCGTTCTCGCCGCCCATGACAGTGCGGCCCTGACCGACTTGATGCGCGGACAGCGCTCGCTCGAGCGTGCGCTGACGGATGCGGGTTTCGATCTGGCCGACGGCGGCGTGAAGTTCGAAATGTCGGGCGACAACGGGCGCAGCCTCAATGGCAACCAGCAGCAGAACGGCGCCTGGGGTTCGCCCGAGGATGCCTATGTGTGGCGCGGCTTCAACAGTGTTGAGGTCGCTGTCGAGACTACAACTGCCGAACTTGACCAGGCAGCGCGTTCCTACTCGCGGCGCCCGGCGCGCCTCGACCTTGTGGCATAGCGGAGAGAGATAGATGACGGACATGATCTCCTTCGTTCCAACCGCAACGCCCGGAGCGGTCGCCGATCCGAGCGCGTCCCTGGCGCAGAACTTCGACACCTTCCTGTCGATCCTGACGGCGCAGATCCAGAACCAGGATCCGCTTGAGCCGATGGACAGCTCGCAATTCACCGAGCAGCTGGTGCAGTTCTCCGGCGTCGAGCAGCAGATCCGCGCCAACAAGCAGCTCGAAACGCTGATCAGTGCGACCAATTCGAACGCAGGCGCCGCGCTTTCTGGCTATCTCGGCCAGGATGCGGAGATCGACTCAGCCGGGGCCTCCTTCGGCGGCGATCCGATCCACTGGAAGTACTACCTGCCGTCCGACTCCACCTCGACCACGGTCACCGTGACCGACGAGAAGGGCAAGGTCATCTATTCCAAGGCCGGCGAACTCGCTGCCGGAACACACGATTTCGAATGGGATGGCGAACTCTTCGGCGGCGAGACCGCTGAGGCAGGCAAGCCCTACTGGATCAGCGTTGTTGCCGAAGACGCCAACAAGAAAGCAATCACGCCCGTGCATTCGCTGGTGACCACCATCACTGGCGTGGACCTCACCTATGGCGAACCTGCGCTGACGACCTCTGTGGGCGTCTTCGCATACGCCGACATCAAGCGGCTGATGCGCAACAACTAGCGCGCCGGCCTACGGACTGAATTGGCGCAGAAGCGCGCCGACGGGCTGCAAAGCGGCCGACAACCCAACGAACCACGAACCCTTTTGGGAGCTTCGACTATGAGTATCAACTCGGCCATGCTTGCCGGCGCTTCGGGAATGCGCGCCAACTCGTCCGCGCTCGCCTCGATTTCGGACAACATCGCGAACGTCAACACGGTCGGCTACAAGCGCTTGCGCAGCGACTTCGTCGCGCTGCTCAACTCGCAGAACCGCCAGACCACGTACAACGCCGGCGGCGTCATCTCGTCCTCCTCGCCGCTGATGGCCGAGCAGGGGTCGACGATCGCTTCCTCGGTCGCCACGCACCTTGCCGTCTCCGGCACGGGCTTCTTCGTAGTGCGCGGCCGCAGCGACGACGCCTCGGCGCGCGATCCCTTCTTCTATACGCGCGCCGGCCAGTTCACAGCGGACTCTGACGGCTATCTCAAGAACACGGCCAACTACTTCCTGCAGGGCTGGCCAGTGGATTCGACGGGCGCCGTCACGGCCAACCCGACCGACCTCAACGCTCTCGAGCCGATCCGGGTTTCCGGCATCGCCGGCGGCGCCGAGGCGACATCGCGCCTCTCGCTTTCGGCCAACCTGCAATCCTCCCAGGCCCTGTCTACCGCCGCATCGATCATCCCGCCTGCCCTGATCCCCACCTACAACCCGGCGAGCGCGGCCAACAACATGGCCTCCGGCGCCGTTACGCCGGACTTCCAGATCCCAGTCCAGATCTACGACAGCCAGGGCGGCCTTCACACGCTGAACATGTCGTTCCTGAAGCGGGGACCCAACGAGTGGAACGCGGAAATCCATCTGCCGTCCGGCGAGGTCACCGGCGGCGCGCCGCTGATCAACGGCCAGCTGGCGACGGGCATCGTCCGCTTCACGCCCTTCGGTCAGCTCGACCTGGCGGGCTCCACGCTGCCGACCTCGCTCACCATCAACCAATCGGGCGGCGCCGGCCTGCAGTGGGGAGCCACGATGGGCCTCGCCACGCAGACGATCGACCTCGACATGGGCGGTCCCGGAACACCAGGGGGCCTCACCAACTACGACTCGCCCTCGCAGCTCGGCACGTCGGGCGTCGATGGCACGCCGTTCGGCTCGCTCGCGTCTGTGGACGTGGACGATGACGGCTTCGTCACCGCCATCTTCACCAACGGCCTGACCCGCAGGATCTACCAGATCCCGCTTGCGACCTTCGGCAACGTCGACGGCCTGGTGCCGGAACACGGCGGCGTCTACGGCCTCGGGCCAGGCGCCGGTGCGCTCTCAATGCGAGGCGCGGGCGCCGGCGGCGCCGGCAACATCAAGTCACGAGCGCTCGAAAGCTCTACCGTCGACCTGGCGGAAGAGTTCTCCAACCTGATCATGACGCAGCGCGCATATTCCGCTTCGTCGAAGATCATCACTACCGCAGACGAGATGCTGGACGAACTGATCCGGCTGAAGCGGTAAGGTTAGTGAGTGGTTAGTGGCGTTCCTTGGTTAGTGAGTTGGAGGCGGAGAATTGGGCCTTTGCGCATGCGCCATCGCATCAATCTCCGTCTCTGGCCCGCAAACACTTCACTTTGTTGGTCGCCACGTTCCAGTTCAATTGATTGAATTTTTCCGAAAAGCCGCCGGTCTCCGCGAGGGTGACCTTAGGACGCGCTGCGTATGGTCCTCGAGAAGACTGAGCAGCACAGGGAGTCATCAATGCTGAGCCAAAGCGCTATTACGAGCGCGGCCGTCATTGGACCCGACGGACGCCACATTACTCTCGCCGACCTCCCCTCCCCGGGGATCAAGCGTTGGGTCACCCGCCGCAAGGCGGAGGTCGTTGCCGCGGTTCACGGCGGCCTCCTGACCGAAGAGGACGCCTGCCGTCGCTATGAACTCACCAAGGAAGAGTTCGGTGGCTGGGAGCGTCTCTACGAACGCCATGGCGTGAAAGGTCTCCGGACCACCCGCCTGCAGAACTATCGCTGAACCAGAGCGCCGCCTCCCTGTTTGTGTCGGGTGGGCGGAGGCGGCGCGCCGGTTTTTCTTAAGACTTCGCTAACCAGATAGACGCGCGCCCTTAAGGGGCCGTTTACCACGCACTGGGAATTTCCTGCCTAGTCGCAAATCCGCGACAGGCAGTTTTTTCCGGGCGTTCATGGCCGATCCCACTCCAGACGACTCCAGCAACCTGATCGCCAACTTGGCGCGGTCCGGGCGCATGCGCATTGCCGCGGCGCTGGTTGTCGTCGCCCTGGTCGGCGGCGGGCTCGGCGTCATCATGCTGCGCGGGGATGCGGGCGGGAAGTCGCTGCTCTTCTCCGGTCTCGATCTTGAGGAAGCGGCCGAGATCACCAGCAAGCTCGAGACCGCTAACGTCAAATACACGCTGGAAGGCGGCGGATCGGCGATCTTCGTCGATCGCGCCAAGGTCGACCAGGCGCGGATGATGCTCACCGAGCAGGGCTTGCCGACTCGCGGCTCGGTCGGCTGGGAGATCTTCGACAAGACCGACACGCTGGGCGAGACGTCGTTCGTCCAGAACATCAAGAAAGTGCGGGCGCTCGAAGGCGAGCTGGAACGCACTATCGCTTCGATCGACATGGTGCAGTCGGCGCGCGTGCACCTTTCCATTCCTGACCGGCCGCTGTTCCAGCGCGACACCGAAAAGCCCAAGGCGTCGGTGGTGTTGAAGATCACCGGCAACACGATGAACAAGGAAAAGGTGCGCGCTATCCAGAACCTGGTGGCCATGAGCGTGCCCGGGCTGGAGCTCGGCGCCATCAGCATCTCCGACACCGGCGGTCAGCTTTACACGGTCGCATCAACAGACGATGGTTCAGGCATTGGCGGTGGCAGCGGCGCGGACGAGCGCAAGCAGGCACTGGAAGACAGCTACCGCAAGAAGGTTCTCGACGTGATCGAGAACATCGCCGGCCCCGGCGCTGCGCGCGTCACCGTCAACATCGAGGCGGATTTCAACAAGGTTACGCAGAGCGCCGAAACCTACGACCCGGATGGCCGTGTGGTGCGGTCCCAGACTACGGTCGAGGACTCGGAGAACAGCGCTGACCGGGCGCCGGGCGACGAGACGACGGTCGCCAACAACGTGCCGACGGGCGCGGCCGCGCCGGAAACCCCTGCCCCGCCGAAGAGCCAGTCGGCCCGCAGCCATGCGGAAGAGACGGTCAACTACGAGATTTCCAAGACGCTCCGCACCGAAGTGGTCGAGGGCGGCAAGATTCAGCGGCTTTCGGTGGCGGTCGCGATCGACCACATGCGCGTGCCCGGCGCCGAGGGTGCACCAGCAACCTATCAGCCGCGTCCACAGGAAGAACTCGACCGCATCAATGCGCTCGTGAAGTCAGCCGTCGGCTACAGCGAATCGCGCGGCGATGTGGTGACGATCGAAAGCGCGGCCTTCGCTCGGCCTGACATGTCGCTGGACGGCGCAACGGCGCCCGGACCGTTCGAGTTCGACAAGAACGACATGGTGCACTGGGCCGAACTGGGCGCCCTGCTGGTGACGGCGCTGGCGCTGGTGTTCTTCGTGCTGCGGCCGCTGATCAAAGGCCTGTTCGCCAAGCCAGAGCCGGACAACCTGCCGGCGGAAATCCTGGCGCTGAAGGGCGCGAAGCGCGCCAAGGCGATCGCGGCGTTCCAGGCGAGCGACGCCTCCGGCGCAGCTGCATCGGGGGGCGGGATTGTATCGGACGGTGGGCGCCTGACGCTGCCGGACGGCAAGACGGTAGGCTTCGACATGCCCACGCCCGAGCGGCTCGACGCCGGCATCGACGTAGCGCGTATCTCCGGCCAGGTGAAGGCCTCCTCGATCAAGAAGATTTCCGAAGTCGTCGCCAGCCACCCGGACGAGTCGATCGCGATCATCCGCTCCTGGCTGGCTGAAGAGCCGTCGCCGTCGGGTCACGCCGCATGAGCCAGCAAGCCGCCATCGCCGCGCCCCCGCCTGCCGCAGCGCCGCCGTCGCTCGATCCGCACGCCGATACGCAGCGCCGCATCGCCGAGACCGTGGCGGCGATCCACGGGCTGCACGGAACGGAAAAGGCCGCGATCCTGCTTCTCGCCCTCGGCGAAGACGCCAAGCCGGTGTGGGACAAGCTGGATGATGAAGAGCTGCGCGAGATTTCCTCGGCGATGTCCAATCTCGGGCCGGTGCGCGCCGAAATGGTCGAGTTCCTGATCAAGGATTTCGTCAACCGCATGTCCGGCTCGGGGGCCGTCACCGGTTCGTACGAACAGACGCACAAGCTGCTGCTGCAGTTCCTGCCGCGCGACAAGGTCGACGGCATGATGGAGGAGCTGCGCGGCCCGGCCGGCCGCACCATGTGGGACAAGCTTGGCAATGTGAACGAGCAGGTGCTCGCGAACTACCTCAAGAACGAATATCCGCAGACCGTCTCGGTCGTGCTGTCCAAGATCAAGACCGAGCATGCGGCGCGCGTTCTCACCGTCCTGCCCGCTGACTTCGCGCTCGAAGTTATCACTCGCATGCTGCGCATGGAGCCCGTGCAGCGCGACATCCTGGAAAAGATCGAGTCGACCCTGCGCGTCGAATTCATGACCAACCTTGCACGCACGACCAAGCGCGACAGCCACGAGCAGATGGCGGCGATCTTCAACTCGTTCGACCGGCAGACCGAAGGCCGGTTCATTTCCTTGCTGGAAGAGAAGAGCAAGGATTCGGCCGACCGCATCCGCTCGCTGATGTTCGTATTCGAGGATCTTTCCAAGCTCGACCCCGGCGGCATCCAGACGCTGCTGCGCAACGTCGACAAGGCAAAGCTCGGTCTCGCGCTCAAGGGCGCCAACGACGAGATGCGCAACCTGTTCATGTCGAACATGTCGGAGCGCGCCGCCAAGATCATGCGCGAGGACATGTCGTCGATGGGCCCGGTCAAGCTCAAGGACGTCGAGGCCGCACAACAGGAAATGGTCGTCGTCGCCAAGGCACTGGCCGATCGCGGCGAGATCATGCTCGCCGATGGCGGCGGCCAGGACGAGTTGATCTACTGATGACCCAGCCACAACGCTTTGCATTCGAAGCTGAATTCACGCCCGCCGGCGACGTCGTCGGCGGACCGGCGCGCAAGTTCGTGCCGCGTGAGGAAGTCGACCAGGTCGCCGCCAAAGCACTTGCCGAAGGCGAGGCGCGCGCGCGCCAGACGGCGGAAGTCAAAGGCTTTGCGTCGGTCGACCGGATCGTCGCTCACCTTGCCCCGGTCTCGGCGCAGCTTGCCGAACTTGCCGACACGCTGCGGCGCGAGGCGGCCGAACTGGCCCTCATTGCCGCCCGCAAGATCGCCGGCGCCGCGCTCGACCAGGCAGGCGACAAGGCCGCCGCCGATGCGATTGGGGAAGCCGTCCGTCTTCTGCGCAATAATCCTATCATCGTCGTTTCGCTTGCACCGGAATCGCTTCCGGAAGTGGAGCGCCGCATCGACCAGCTTAGGCGCCAGGGCCGCACGATAAATCTCAGCTTCATCGCCGACCCGGCCGCCAAGCCCGGCGACTGGCGCGTGGAATGGGCCGAAGGATCGGTCGGTTTCAGCCGCGAACAGATCGAGGCGACCATCGAGGCGGTGATCAATGCCCGCCTGCAGGACCCCATCGAACCGCAACTCGAACTTTTCTCCGCCGCGTAAGGATATGGATCAGACATGAGTTCCAGCGACCTCAATCTTCCCGATCTTTCCCAGGGTGGCGCACCGGCCGTGCAGCGGCCGAATACGCCCGCCGAGCACCATGAGGATCACCGCGACAAGATCGCGGCGGACCTGAGGCCCGTCTTCGACGTGCCGGTATCGGTGCAGGCTGTGATCGGCCGCACCACCATCGAAGTATCGAGCCTGCTCGAACTCGGGCCCGGCTCGGTTCTCGAACTCGACCGCCGCGTGGGCGAAGCCATCGACATCTACGTGAACTCGCGTCTGGTCGCCCGTGGGGAGGTGGTCGTCGTCGACGACCGGCTCGGCGTGACCATGACTGAAATCATCAAGAACTCGGACGCCTAGAGAAAGACCGGACATGCGTGTTCTGATCGTCGGAAATCTCGCTGGACAGCTTTCGGCCGCTACCAAGATAGCGTTCGACAAGGGCGCGAAGGTGCTGCACGCGCCCGATGCGGGTGCGGCCATGGAGTTGCTGCGCACCGGCCGGGGCGCCGACATCGTGATGATCGATGTCCACGAGGATATCTCCGCTCTCGTCAGCGCGATGAAGCAGGAACGCATCGTCGCGCCAGTCGTCGCCTGCGGCGTCGCCACCGACGCCAACACAGCGGCGAACGCCATCCGCGCCGGCGCCCGCGAATTCATTCCCCTGCCCCCCGATCCGGAACTGATCGCCGCAGTGCTGGCAGCTGTCGCGGACGACGACCGCCCGCTGATCGCGATAGATGCGGCGATGGTCGAGCTGCGCAATCTCGCCGACCAGATCTCGCCGTCGGACGCCTCCATTCTGATCACCGGCGAAAGCGGCGTCGGCAAGGAAGTGATGGCGCGTTACGTCCACAAGAAATCGAAGCGCGCCGAAAAGCCGTTCATCTCGGTCAACTGCGCGGCGATTCCGGAAAATCTGCTCGAGAGTGAGCTCTTCGGCCACGAGAAAGGCGCCTTCACCGGCGCAGTCGCGCGCCGTATCGGCAAGTTCGAGGAAGCCAATGGCGGCACGCTGCTGCTGGACGAGGTTTCCGAAATGGACGTGCGCCTGCAGGCCAAGCTGCTGCGCGCCATCCAGGAGCGGGTGATCGACCGCGTCGGCGGCGGCAAGCCCATTCCGGTCGATATCCGCATCATCGCCACGTCCAACCGCATCCTGCAGGAAGCGGTGCTGCGCGGCACGTTCCGCGAAGACCTGCTCTATCGCCTCAACGTGATGAACCTGCACATCCCGCCACTGCGGGAGCGGCCGCGGGACATTGTCGCGCTGGCGACCTACTTCATCGACAAGTACGCCACCGCCAACGGCCTTTCCGGCCGCTATCTTTCGGACGAAGCGCGCCAGCGCATCCAGTCTGCTTCGTGGCAGGGCAATGTTCGCGAACTCGAGAACGCGATGCACCGCGCTGTCATTCTCGCTCGCTCAGACGAGATCCAGGTCGATGACCTTCGCCAGCCCGACGGCCGGCCTGTTGCGGCCAACACGCTCGATGCCGCTGCTGAGCGCGCGGTCAACGCCGCCGAAGGCGTCATCAAGGGGGCCATGCGCATCGGCCAGACCGTGGCCGAAGTGGAGCAGGATCTTATCCTCTCGACGCTCGACCATTGCCTCGGCAACCGCACGCATGCCGCCAACATTCTCGGCATCTCGATACGCACGCTGCGCAACAAGCTGCGCGCCTACCAGGACGCCGGCGTTTCGGTTGCCGGGCCTGGCGAAACGCGCGCGGCCGGGTAACCAGATATGGCTCAGGCTGGCGTGATCTCGGGCGTAGGCGGGTTCGACTGGAATGCGCTGACGAAGCAGTTCGCCAAGGGCGAATATGCGCTGGGGCTAGGCGTGATGGCGCTGGTCGTCATGCTCATCGTGCCGATCCCGGCTTTCCTCCTCGACTTCCTGCTGGCGATCTCGATCACGCTTTCCGTGCTGATCCTGATGACGGCGCTGATGATCAAGAAACCGCTGGAATTCTCGGCCTTTCCAACCGTGCTGCTGCTCGCGACGCTGTTGCGGCTGGCTTTGAACATCGCGACGACCCGCCTTATCCTCAGCCACGGCCACGAGGGGCCGGACGCTGCCGGCAGCATCATCCAGGCCTTCGGCGGCTTCCTGATGCAGGGCAATTTCGTCATCGGCGTCGTCGTCTTCATCATCCTGGTGATCGTCAACTTCGTCGTCATCACCAAAGGCTCGGGGCGAATTGCCGAAGTGGCCGCAAGGTTCACCCTCGACGCTATGCCCGGCAAGCAGATGGCGATCGACGCCGACCTATCGGCCGGCATGATCAACGAGGAAGAAGCCAAGCGCCGCCGCAAA
>JAUYPV010000040.1 GCA_030697555.1 Hyphomonadaceae bacterium | reverse complement strand
CAGGTGTACCGGCTGCCCTCCTGCGGGGACGATGGGCGTGAGTATAAGTGCGTCCCGACCCAGCAGGATAAGTTGCACGGTTTTTTCGGGCGGGTTTTGGCGGAAAGCCGCGCAAGCGTTTGGTGTGCTTCAGAATCTTTTTTTGAAAAAGTTTCCCGCGCATCTCCTTAACCTGCGGATTCGAGCGGTTTTGTCCCCCTATTTCGGGTACGCGTCTTCCCCTGCGAAGCGGGGGAAGTACCCCGAAGGGGGAAGGGGGCGAGTCTCGAGGGGACTCGTTGAGATGATCCCCTTGGGACTCGCCCCCAACGTCTCGCGCGCTTCGCGCGCGATCCACTTCCCCCGCTTCGCAGGGGAAGACGGGCGTCTGCGGCTACCCCGCCGTCTCGCGACGAAGAAGTTGCGATCGTCTGAACCATGGGGGCGGGCTTATCGCGCTGACGCGCTTGTTCGGGCCCGTGTCCGTCCGGCCCTTCGCGTGGCTTCGGGCGTCGATTGATTGAATTGGTCCACCGGACCAATTCATCCCGCCGATGCTTTGCATCGTCGGGACCTCAATCGACCCACTGAAACACATCGTCGAGCTTAACGCCGAAGACGTGCGCGATGCGGAACGCCGCTTCCAGCGAGGGTGAATACTTTCCGGCTTCGATGGCGGCGATGGTCTGGCGTGTCATGCCGATCTTCTCGGCGAGGTCGGATTGCGTCATCTCGCCATGCTCGAAGCGGAGACGCCGGATCTGGTTGGCGATGGGCAGGCCCTTGGGCTTGGGCATCTACGCGCCGCGCCGGAACATGATGATCTGCGCGATCGCTACGCTCAACGCCGCGATCACCATGGTCAGCACGCCAAGATAGACAGTCGTCATGAAGTTGGTATCCGGAACGTGCGTCAGCACCACGACGATGAGCATGCCGACCATCATCACGTAATAGCCCAACGTATGCGAGCGGGCCTGGATCATCTTCTCGCGCTCGTCGAGCGGCGTGCGCGCGTCTTTCGGGTTCATGATCGCTGCGACGATATGCAGGACGATCTGAAGCACGATGAGAATGACGATGCTCGCGAGGCCGAAATGGAAGGCGTGCATGCTGACCGGATCGACGAGGCCGACGCCAAGCGCGCCGTAGAAGGCGCCGAAGGTGAGCAGCACGCTGATCAGTGTGATCCATGCTGACTTTTCGCGAAAAGACATAAGCGCCCCCGAAAAAGGTGTTTGACTTGATGTATAGAATCTTTTACATCTTGTCAGGCTTTCTTTCCACGGCATATCAGCCGTTCCGGAGCGCTTCAACCGTGATTCCGAGGCAGGAAAGTCGTGTCTGAAGCCGATGGAGGCATTCGATGAAGACGACAATTCTAGCGGCGGGTCTGCTCGTGATGACGGCGGGCTGCGAGCCGGCGATGAAGCACATCCAGAACATGCATGGCCCGCACGGCGATGCACACGCCGCCGCCGCGGCGCCCGATCCGCAGCATTCGCAGCCGAGCGATGTCACGGTCGATATCCAGGGCGGCTACGACGAATGGCGGAAGAGCCCGTTCATCCAGCAGTTCTACGAGTTGACGAAGGCGAGCTTCGCCAATGGCGCCGACAAGGTAGACTTCCCGGCCTACCAGGAAAAATCCTATGTGATCTTTCGAGCCTTCGGCGCGGCATCCGGCGGAGGAAAGGCGGCGGAAGAGGGGATGCTCGATCACCTCAAGGACATTCCACGCCAGATGGTCGGTATCGTGAAGGACGATCCTGGGGTTCTCGAAAGCGCCGACAAGTTCTGGATCGCGCTGTCTGGTCCGCCGTGAGCGGCGCCGGACTGCAATCGGCATTCAACAGAGTTGGAAGAAAATCATGAAACACAGCACAAGCCTTGCTGCGGGGATCGTCGCAGTTGTTGCGTTCGGCGTGTCGGCGGCCGCAGTGGCCGAGCAGCATAACCCGGCGCCCACGCAGCAAGCGGTCACGAAAAACCTGCAGGGCCACGCGCCGCCTTCGGCGGACGATCCGTTCATCCGGACTTTTTATGATGCGCTGGTTGCAGCGCGCGCGAGGGGCGCCGACAAGGTCGACGCGCCGCTCGAGACGCAGCTGCGCCAGACGGCGAGCGAACGGGCGCCGCTGCATCCGGAGATGAACCAGAAGGTCTGGGCTGACCACGTCGTCGACATGGGGCGCCAGATGCTGGAGATCGGCAAGAAAGATCCGAAGGTCTTCGACAGCTATCAGAGCTTCGCCGTCGCTCTAGGCGGGCCGCAATAGTCAGTACTGCGTGTTGCCTCGTTTCGCCGTTAGGCTAGCCTGCTTCCGGTAGCGGAGGGCGGCATGCGGAAGCATCTGGCGGGTGTGGCGATTCTGGCATTGGCGGCTTGCGCCACGGCCACGACGTCGGCGGTGGTTGCGCCGCCTGCACCATTGAAACCTGCCGTGGATGTAACGCCTGAGGCGTTGCTGGCCTACAACGCCATCTGCGGATCCGAGAATCCGGTTGCCGGGAAGGCGAAGCCGAATCTCAAGCTTGCCGGTGGCATGGGTACGGGCGGCTTCAAGGTCGATACGTCCAGCCGGCAAGCGCAGGACTGGTTCGACTATGGCCTCGCGCTGTCGCATGGATTTTACCACATCGATGCCGTGTCAGCGATGCGCAGGTCGGTGGAGGCGGATCCGACCTGTGCGATGTGTACGTGGGGCCTGGCGTGGGCGCTGGGGCCGACGCTGAACTACGGCATCGACGAGAAGGCGCGGCTTGAAGCGCTTGGGGTTGCGGAGAAGGCGAAGTCGTTGGTCAAGCCGGGCGACGAGAAGGCGCGGCGGCTGACGGAGGCGATGGTCGCGCGATACATCGACGCGAAGTCGGCGGTGACGGCCAAGAATTATCTCGGCGGGCCGAGCGCGGGGAAGGGGGCGACGGAGCCGGCCTTCGGCATCGCGATGCAGGCGATTGCCGCGGACTATCCGCTGGAGAGCGAGCTCTCCGTGCTCGCGGCGCATTCGCTGCTCATTCCGGTGCGCGCGGACGACATGCGCGGGTTGAAGCCGGCGATGGCCATCCTCGAGAATGTGCTGAAGGAGCATCCGGACGATACCGGGGCGATACACTACTACATCCACGGCACCGAGTTCGATGACCGGCCGGAGGATGCGCTCGTCTACGCGCAGAAGCTGGGCAAGCTGGCGCCGGCGGCGAGCCATCTCGTGCACATGCCGGCGCATACGTTCTTCCATGCGGGGCTCTACCAGGAAGCAGCGGTGGTGAATGCGAAGGCGATCGAGGCGGATAGCGACTGGCTGAAGGCTGGCGGCGATCCGGCGCCGCCGATGGCGGTGAACGCCGAGCTGCCAATGTACTATGCGCACAATCTGGCGTTCGGCCTGGCGGGCTCGATGATGTCGGGTGATGCGCAGCTTGCACTGAAATATGCCGACCATGCGCAGAAGGTCTGGCCGGCGGAGCGGCTTTCGATCGGTGGGGCAGCGTACGCCGTGTCACGCACCTATGTGGCGCTGGCGCGATATGCGCCGGACAAGGCGCTGCTGATACCGGAGAACACGAGCGATCCGCGCTTCGTCCTCTATCGCACCTATGCGCGGGGCGAGGCGTTGCTGCTGAAGGGCGACATTGCCAGCGCGCGTGCGGAGCTGAAGGCGCTCGGCAAGGTGAAGGGCGGCGGCGGCATGGCCGAGCTGATCATCGCGAAGAGCGTGCTCGGCGGGCGTATCGCCATGGCGGAAGGCAATCCGAAGAAGGCGGCGAAGCTGTTTGAGGACGCCGTGAAGGTGCAGGAGGCGCGGCTCGCCGATAGCTGGGATCCGCCGGGCTGGTGGTATCCGGTGCGCCGCTCGGTTGCGGCGGCGTATTTCAAGGCGGGCGATTTTGCGAAGGCGCAGGCCGAGGCGGAGAAGAGCCTTGTTGGCTGGAAGCACGATCCGCTGGCGCTGTGGGTAAAGGGCAAGGCGCAGGCCTCGCTCGGCAAGACGGCCGATAGCGAGGCCACCACTGCCGAAGCCCGCAAGCTCTGGCATGGCGACTTCGACAGCATCACGGCGGATGCGATCTAGCGGCTACTGGCGCGGCGTGTTCTGAGGGGTCGGCCGGTCGAGGCGGCCGATGCCGCTGGTGATGACCGGCTGCTTGCGTCCTTCCCGCTCCATTTCACGCGCGCCGCCGAGGATGTTCGGCACCGAATAATTGCCTTCGTGGCAGGCGTATTCGTAGATGCGATCCGGGCTGCGGCGAAAGGTGAGTTCGCCTTTCCACGGCTGGGTGTAGGCGACTGGATCCTCGACGGTGAACTGATAGTGGATCTCGTCCTTGTTCGCGAACGTGAAGCGCTCGGTGACTTTGGAGTCCGGCGAGATGTAGACAAACAAGCCGAAGTCGACGCGCACGGCTTCCATCGGCATGAAGCCCTTGGTTTCAACGATCAGCGTGTCGCCATCCCACTTGCCGACGGACGTGCCGAGATACTGGCGCATGTTATCGGGGTTGTGCTTGCCATTCATGCGGATGATGCGGGTGTCGTGGACCATCTCGATGTTGATCGCGATGGTGTCGGGCGTCTGGATGATCTGCTGGTGGTTGTTGTAGAGCGCGTTCAGCATCGGCGGGCCACCCGTCGAGGCAAAGCCGATGAGGCAGCGCTCGATGGGGATGCGCTCTTCCGGGTTGTCGTATTTGTTGAAGGTGGCGACCGGCTTCATCATGGCGACGCGGCCGGCCTGGGTGTAGGGCACCTTGCCGTTGGGCGGGTCGGTGATCCAGGACGAACGGTATGTGCCGTTGACCTTGCCGACCTGGCGGCCGGGGTCGATCCAGAAGAAGTTGTAGCCTGCGGGATCCTCGCCGGCGGCTGGTGCGCCTTTCGACAGGTCGGTCGGTGCACTGTCGGCGGCGCCGACGCTGGCGGCATCCTTCTCCCACTGCTTGGCGTCGGCGTCCGAGATCACGAGGTCCTTGAACTCGGGCACGCGCTCGAGGCGGGTGATGGAGGCGTTGGTCCACACGCCCTGGAAGTCCGGCTTGCCATAAGATGTGCGGGGGGTTGCTTCTCCGGCCTGCGCGAACGCGGCGCCGGAAGACATCAGAAGTGCGGTGAGACAGATAGCGGACAGGCGTTTCATGGCGGACTCCATGCGACAGGCCAACGTTGAAGCGTCTCACATGGACTGCCGGACTTCGAGGGCGAATTCGGCGCGCTTTACTTACGTGTCAACACGTTCAAGCGATGCAACTTGGGAAAGCCACTGGACGTTGCGGCAAGCGAATCTCAGGCGTCGGCATCTTCCGCCTCGCGCGCGGCTTTTTCCTTGTCCGCCTTGCGCTTCTTCCAGTCGGCTTCCATCGCCTTGCGCCATTTGATGCGCAGGGAGGCGGGGCGTTCGGCGAAGCGGTCTTCGAGGGCGCTGGCGGAGATTATGCGGTCGGAGCGGAAGGAGCGGAAATCCTTCCGCGTCTCGCACCAGGCGCAAATGATGCGCGTCGTTTCGTAATAGCCGAGCATGATCGGCCAGACGATGCGGTTGGTGGCGCGGCCCTGGGCATCGCTGTAGTCGAGCAGCATCTTGCGCTGGTTATGGATGGCGTTGCGGACCAGGCCGAGATCGATCTTGTCGTTGGAGCGCTCCCAGGCCGGCACGACGCGGGCCGCAGGTTCGGCGATGTAGGGACGCAGACGGTCGGGGACGGAGGATTCGATCTTGGCGAGCAGGTCCTGCGCGGCCTTGGCGAGCTGGAGATCGCCGCGGTTGATCACCCATTGCGCGCCGAGGACGGCGGCCTCGATCTCGTCCGTCGTCAGCATCAGGGGCGGCATGTCGAGCCCCTTGTCGAGAACGTAGCCGATGCCGGCTTCGCCGCGGATCGGGACTCTCTGAGCAAGAAGCGCGGCAATGTCGCGATAGACGGAGCGTTTTGAGGTCTCCAGTTCGGCCGCCATGGCGTCCGCTGTCACCGGCTTTTTCGAGCGGCGGAGGATCTGGATGATTTCGAAGAGTCGGTCGGCCTTGCGCATGAATTTTTATCTACAGGCAGGCTGCTGACACCATGCTGTCAGCAGCGATCTGGCAGGTATGTGGCATCAGGCTCGAACAAGCAAGAAAACAAGCAAGAGAGGCCGAAAATGAAGGGTTTGGCGATCACGATCCTCCTCGCGATCCTTGAAGTCAGCGCCATCGCGGCCGGGAGCAACGACCTGCTTACCGACGGCCCCCAGGCGCCGGCGATTCGCAGGGAAGAGACAGACATTCAGGCGGAAGTGCTGGTCGATGTCGAGCGTCCCGCGATCGTGGACCTCGAACCGGCGGCCCCGGCTACGGACGTCATCTGAGTTCAGCAAGAACGGGCAAGGGAGAGCGAAATGATCGGGTTGGCGGCAGGAATTTTCGTGGCGGTCATCGAGATCACCGTGATCCCCGAAAAGCGCGAGGAGTTCATCGCCGCGTCGGCCCAGCAGGCTCCGGCCATCCGCGCTTTCGAAGGCAACATCCAGTTCGATGTGCTGACCGATCCCAAGCGGCCCGACGTCGTCTTCTATCTCGAGCGCTGGGAAAGTGCCGAGGCAAACCAGAAGTTCTATGCGTGGTGGGTAGCGCAGGGCATGGCAAACGCGATCAAGCCGTTTGTCGCCGGAGCGCCTAAGGAAACGACGTTCACCCAGGCAATCGACTGACTTTTGACCAACAGGCAACAAGGGAGACAGAGATGATCGTACTTTCAGGCGGCGGCGCGGCATGGGGTCTTCCGGAGATCAGCCCCTTCGTCACCAAGACCGAAATCCATCTCCGCATGGCGGGTCTCGACTATTCGAAGCGCCAGGCGCATCCGGACGAGAGCCCGAAAGGCCAGATCCCTTTCATCGACGACGGCGGCAGGCTGATCGGCGACTCGACCTTCATCCGCTTCCACATCGAGGGCGAATATGGCGTCGATCTCGACGGGGACCTGACGCCGTTCGGCCGCGCCACGGCGATGGCGATCGAGATGATGTGCGAGCACGAACTCGCGCCGGCGGTCGGCTATTTCCGCTGGCTCACGCCGGAGAATTTCGAGCGTGGGCCGGGGATGTGGTTCAACGATGCGCCTGCCGAGATGCGCGCCGAGCTGAAGCGCGGGCTTCAGGACGAAGTGCGGAAAGTGATGATCGCACGCGGCATCGCGCGGCATTCCGAGGCGGAGATCGTGGGACTCGCGGTGCGCTCGCTAAAGGCGCTGGAAGTCTTTCTCGACAAGAAGCCGTTCCTGATGGGCGACGAGCCGTGCGGCGCGGATGCCTTCGTGTTCGCGACGCTGGCGGCGGCGATGACGCCTTACTTCCAGTCGCCGTTGCGCGATGAAGCGGTGAAGTTCCCGACGCTGGTCGCCTATGTCACCCGCATGTTCGACCGGTTCTACCCCGACTTCGAATGGGACGCCGGCATCACCGAGATCAAAAGGGCGGCGTAAGACCGCTCCTCCCCGGACGATGACCCCGCGCCGATGCAGCGCGGGGCGGTCCACCGAAGCAAGGCGGCGCCAGACTTCAGGCACAAGACCGCCGGCAAAAGAGAAGGCCGGACGCCCCTCCCCAGCGTCCGGCCGGTTTTTTCCGTTACAGTCCGGCGCCAATCGCGAGAGATCCGACATTGCTCTGCGACATCCTCGCTCCATGTCCTCAAGGACGGAGGAGCATTCGATGGCTGGTAAACTACGCAAGATCGACAGGCGGCGTGTTCTCGCGCTCGGCGTCACCGGCGCGGCGAGTCTCGGCGTCACGGGCTGCGCCAGGGCCCAGCAGCCCGCCGCCTCCGCTGCAGTTGGCCAGCCGCCGGCGCTGACCGCGCATGCAACCGAGGGTCCCTATTATTTCGATCCGAAGAAAGAGCGCGCCGATATCACCGAGGGCCATGCCGGCGTGCCGCTGGAAGTGCGTCTCGCTGTGGTCGACGAGACCGGCGCGAACCTGCGCAACGCTCGCGTCGACCTCTGGCATTGCAATGCGGCTGGGCTCTATTCCGGCTATGCCGGACAGGGCGATGACGGCCAGGCCTCGACGCTGGGCCAAACCTTTTTGCGCGGTTACATCCAGACCAACGCTGAAGGCGTCGCCGCTTTCCGCACCATCTATCCCGGGTGGTACCGCGGCCGCACAACGCACATCCACTTCAAGGTGTGGAATGGCGACAAGGCCGTGCTCACGTCGCAGTTCTTCCTGCCTGATGCGCTGAGCGAATTCCTCTACGCCAACCTCGCCGACTACAGGCGCACGCAGGTACGCGACACGCTCAACTCGACCGACGGCATAGCCTTGCGGGCTGGCGGCACGGTGATCGGCAATGTGCGCGAGGAAGCCGACCGCTACGTCGCCGCGCTTAACGTCGTTGTCGATCGCAATGCCACGGCGGGCGGTGAGCGCGGTCCTGGCGGCCGTCTCGGCGGATCCGGATCTCGGGCACGGGGGCCGGAGGATGCCCCGACAAGGACCGCACCGGTGGGCGGAGAACGGATCAAGGCGCTGATACCGGGCGGTGACGCCTAGGCTTTCAGTCTTTCCGAACGCTGCGGGTTGTTGGCGTTGAGCCAGGCGTCCGTCATTGGCGTCATCCAGCGGCAGGCATTGTCGACGAACACCAGCGCTTTCATCGCGTCGGGGGACGGGCGCGTGGCCATCACGTAGGCCTCGTTGAGGTCGCGCGTGCGGTTGGGGTAGTTCAGCGTGAAGAGGTCGCGGCGCAGGTCGAGGTCTTCGGTGTAGATCTGCTCGCGGTCCATCACCAGCGAGAAGCTGGCGGCCAGCACGGCGTGGCCGGCATCCATGGCGGCGGCGCGCACGCGGTCGGGAGACTTGGCGGCCGCGAGGCGGCCGGCGGCGTTCAGCATGCGCGGGCGGAAGCCGAGGATGTCGCCGTTCATGGCGGCGGAGTCGATGCGTTGCGGCGCCAGCATGCGCGTCATGTTGCGGCCGGCGACGCACACCGAGTTGACGGCGAGGCGGAAGCGGGCAGGGGAGAAGGCGCCGTCGGTGGTGAAGACGTCTTTCCAGTTGAACACGGCGACCTGGATGCGGCCAACTTTCGGGTGGCGGCGGCGAAGCTGCGAGATGCAGGCCGCTTCCCAGCTTTCATTGTTGCGAGCATCCGCGCCTGAGAGCGACGCGCCGAGGCGCAGCAGGATGAAAAATGCAGCTCCGCCCGGGCGTCCACGCGCCGCAGGGCCGGAGAGATAAACCGAGTGAAGACGGTCGCCGAAACGCTCAAGCGCCAGGTCGGCGGCTTCTTCGGCAGCTTCGAGATGGGCGTGCGCGATCTGCTCGCGTGCGATGGCCGCGTTGGTTACCCGTCCCCAGTGATCCTGCGGCCAGAACTCGCCGCGCAACCGAACCGTGTGGCCCATACGCTACTCCCGTCCGCCGCCCCTACTCCCGCCTCTTCCGTCCGAGCCTTCGTTCGAAATTGAACGTGAGGGCCGCGGGCGTTGTCGTAAACAAGACGTTAAGACGCCCACGCGCGTCTGCAAGGAGATTCGTCTGTTGAGGCGCCAATTAAGATTGCTCGCGACTGCGTTTGCAGCGTTCACATTCGTTAATGGCAGCGACATGGGCGCTCCGTCGCGGAACAGGCAGGAGGCGAAGCTCCGCTAACCTTTGAAGGAGCAAGGATGGCGCCGGTGTAACGATAGAGCCTGTGGTTAAAGGCTCAGCGCGTCGCGATGCCTTCGAGTTTTCCAGTGGATCGCCAGGCTTCCAGCGCCTCGAAGAACTTGATCGGCCCGGCGCCGTACATGTCGGAGAAGAAGCCGCCGCGGTTACCGACGGCGCCTTCGCTGTTGTAATAGCCGGGCGTGCATTCTGTGTAGAAGCGCTGGCCCAGCCGCGCCATGCCGCGGACTTCCTGGACATAAGCGTCCTGCGCCTCGGCAGTCGGCTCCAGAACTTCGTGGCCGCGCTTGTTCGCCTCGGTGACGAGATAGGTGATGTGTTTGGCCTGTTCGTTGAGGGCCTGCGGCACGCTGACGGTGACGGCGCTCTGGGTGAAGCCGAGAAAGAAGCAGTTGGGGAAACCGTGCGTGGTGAGGCCGTGCAGGGTGCGGAGGCCGTCCGACCAGTGTTCCGACAGCGTCCTGCCGCCACGGCCGACGATGTCGTAGCCGGCGCGGCGGGTGTAGGAGGTGCCGACCTCGAAGCCCGTGGCGAAGATCAGGCAGTCGAGTTCGTATTCACGGCCGTTGGCGATGACGCCGCGCTCGGTCATCGCCTCGACGCCTTTGCCGTTGGTGTCGACCAGCGTGACGTTGGGCCGGTTGTAGGTCTGCAGGTATTCGTCGTGGAAACACGGGCGTTTGCAGAATTGGCGGTACCAGGGCTTGAGGGCTTCGGCGGTGGCGGGGTCCTTGACGAGGCCGTCCACGCGGGCGCGGACCTGGTTCATCTTGCGGTAGTCGGCGAGTTCGAGCAGCTCGGCGCGTTCGGATTTGGTGAGGCGGCGTCCGAGCTTCTTCGAAGCTTCCTTCACGGCGGGGCCCATGAGGTTGCGGAAGATGTCGGTCCAGCCGTCGTGGACGAGGTCTTCGTCCTGGTGGCCGCCGCTGGTGAGGACGTTGAAATTGTCCATCCGCTTCTGCTGCCAGCCGGGCTCGAGCGAGGCCGCCCAGGCGGGATCGGTCTCGCCATTGTTGCGGACGTCGACGGAAGAAGGCGTGCGCTGGAAGACGTAGAGCTGTTTCGACCATTCGCCGAGGTGGGGGATGGCCTGGATGGCGGTGGCGCCGGTGCCGATGATGCCGACGCGCTTGTCCTTGAGGCCGGTGAGGTTCCCGGAATTGTCGCCGCCTGTGTAGCGATAGTCCCAGCGGCTGGTGTGGAAGGTGTAGCCCTTGAAGTCGTTGATGCCGGGAATGCCGGGCAGCTTGGGCCGGCTCAGCGGCCCGTTGGCCATGGCGACGTATTTCGCTGTGAACCTGTCGCCGCGATTGGTCGACACGATCCAGCGTTCAGCCTTTTCGTCCCAGCCCAGCTCGGTGATCGCGGTCTGCAGCAGGGCGTCGTCGTAGAGGCGATAGTGCCGGGCGATGCGGCGGCTGTGTTCGAGGATTTCCGGGGCGAATGAGTATTTGTGCCTCGGCATGTAGCCGAGCTCTTCGAGCAGCGGCAGGTAGCAATAGGATTCCACGTCGCACATCGCGCCTGGATAACGGTTCCAGTACCAGGTGCCCCCGAAGTCGCCGGCGTTCTCGACGACGCGAATTTTCTCGAAGCCGGCTTCGCGCAGGCGCGCGCCCATGAGCAGGCCGCCGAAGCCGCCGCCGATGACGGCGAACTCGACATGGTCGAACACCGGCTCGCGCGTAAAGCCCGGCTCGACATAGGGATCTTCGACATAGCGGGAGAATTCGGCTTTGACCTCGACATACTGCCGGGCGCCATCCGGCCGTAGCCGGCGGTCGCGTTCGGCGAGATATTTCGCGTGCAGCGTCTCGGGATCGAAGTCGATCTCGCCGAGGAGGGCGGCTATCTCCGGTTGGATGTTCATGCGCAGGCGTCCGTGATCACAACGAGAGTGTACGGCAGGCGACGCGCCGGACAAGCCAGCCTCGCCTGATGCTTGACGCAAGGGATCAGCCGCCCTGGGTGGGGCTACTCGAAAACGATCGCAGGAGCCGGCTTGTTGGGAGACGCGGCGAGCGCCTCGGAAATGGCTTCGGCCAGCAGCCTGAAGGCTTCGGCGGCGTTGGAGTCCCCGGTAGCGGCGGGCACGCCGGCGTCGCCGCCTTCGCGCAGTACGGGGAGGATGGGCAAGGCGCCTAGGAAGGGCACGCCCATCTCGGTCGCCGTGCGCTGCGCGCCTTCCTTGCCGAAGATGTAGGCGCGCGAGCCGTCGGGCTGTTCGAACCAGGCCATGTTCTCGATCACGCCCAGCACCGGCACGGCGGTCTTGCGGAACATGCCGACGCCGCGGCGAACGTCGGCGAGGGCGACTTCCTGTGGGGTCGAGACGATGATGGCGCCGTCGAGCGGCAAGCGCTGAACGAGGGTGAGCTGCACTTCGCCGGTGCCCGGGGGCGTATCGATGAACAGGATGTCGAGGTCGCCCCAGTCGGTGTCGTTGATGAGCTGGACGATGGCCGACATCACCATGGGCCCGCGCCAGACCACGGCGTTGTCGGGATCGACGAGGTAGCCGATCGAATTGGTGGCGACGCCGTGCGCCATCAGCGGTTGCATCTTCTTCGCCGCGCTGAGCTGCGGCTTCTTGCCGACGGTTCCCATCATGGTCGGCACGGAGGGTCCGAAGACGTCGGCGTCCAGCAGGCCCACGCGGAGACCGGATTTCGCGGCGGCCACGGCGAGATTCACCGCTACGGTCGACTTGCCGACGCCGCCTTTTGCCGATGCGACCGCGACGATGGCGCGCGCGGGGCGGCTGACTTCGGAGCGGGCCTGGGGCGCGGGCGGCGGCGGAATGCGAGTCGGTGAGGGCGGAACGGAGCGCGCGCCGGTGGTCGCTTCGGCGGTCAGCACGGCAGTCACGGCTGAAACGCCGGCGATTTTCGCAACGGCTGCTTCGGCTGATTTGCGCAGAGGTTCGTCGGCGGCGCCTGCGCTGGTCTCCAGAACGAAGCCCACCTTGCCGTCGGGCCGTACGACCAGCCCGGAGATACGGCCTGAACTGCTGAGCCCCTTGCCCGAAACAGGGTCCTTCACCGCATCGAGTGCGGCGCGGACGGCGGTTTCGAGGGATGAGGCCATGGACGCACTCCTGCGGAGGCGTCCTCAAGCCGGCGGATCAGGATGTCTTTGCGCCGGTCCTGCGGCGAACGACGATCTTCCAGAGGCCGCGGAGCACATAGGGCGCCTGCCGCGGGTCTCTTAGCATGAGCCTGAGGGCTTGGAAGGGTTTGCCGCCCTTGAGCGCCGCGATGAAGTCGATCCAGAGGATGCGGGAGCGCGTGGAAAACCGGTGCTCCGACACCAGTTCTTTTTCCGACGGGCGCAGTTTGTTGGAGGCGAGCAGCCTGTCGTCGGCGGCTTCGAGGGCGGCAAGATCGGCGCGGGAGTGGACCGCGGAGAGGCTGTTCGTCCGCATCACGCTGACATAGCCGGCCCACGGGATCAGCCGCATATGGGCGCCGAAGGACAAGGCGCGGGCATAGAGGTCGTAGTCCTCGCCCAGGCGCATGGCCTCGTCATAGGTGAGGTGGTTCCGCTCGAAGAAGGCGCGGCGCATGAGCGGCTTGAGAAAGCCGAGTTCGCGGCGTTGGCGGCCCGGCTTCGGTACGTTGCTTTCGACGAAAAAGCCGAAATCGATGTCGATTGGTTCGCGATCTTCTCGGAACCACAGGGCCTGGCCGTCGGCGACGGTCTTGCCTTCGGGGGTCTGCAGCAGGTCGTCGGCGATCAGGTCGTAACCGCCATGGGCGATTGCGAGCAGGGCGGCGAGGCGGCCCGGTTCCAGGAAGTCATCGCTGTCGAGGATGGCGATCCAGGGAGCGTAGCTGGCTTCAATGGCTGCGTTGCGGGCGCGGGAAGGGCCGCCATTGCGTTCGAGCGCGATAAGCTTAAGGCGATTTGTGCCGTCGTCGGCGGCCCGGGCGGCGGCCAGGGTCGCGCCATCGTCGCCCGAAGCATCGTCCACCACGACCACTTCGGCGGCTTCCGGCTGGGCGAGGGCGGAGGCCACGGCGCGGCCGATTGTCCCTGCCGCACGCCAGGCGGCGATGACGACGGTCACCTCGCCGCGCGGCGGGGTGTTAACGGCTTTCGCCGAGTCATGGGTGTCGCCGGCGGTTGGCGGGGTCGCGAGCATAGTTTTGTGCGGGTGCAAGAATGCCGCCAAGGACGCTGAGTCAGCTCACCCCAAGTAATGACGATTACCGGGCCAAGGCGGATCACGTCCTCGTCAGTTCGGCCCAGTAGTCGCCTAAGTCGCGCGTAGGGGGAAACTGCCTTATCTGCGCGCCTTGAAGCGGCTTTAATGCGCGCTCAACTAGTGGAGTACACAAATCTCCGTAATTGCGCGTGTGAAGGAGGGGCGGATGCCCTGGAACGACAACAAGGGTGGTGGTTCCGGCGGCGGTGGCGGCGGCGGTCCCTGGGGCGGCGGCGGTAGCGGCGGCTCCGGCGGCGGCAACGGCGACAGTCCCTGGGGCAAGTCCTCCGGCGGCAAGCCCGGCGGTTCCGGTCCCGGTCGCGGTCCCGATCTTGAGGAGACGCTCCGGCGCATGCAGGACCGCTTCAAGCGCCGCGATGGCAGCGGAGGCGGCGGCGGCAGCGGCGGCAAGGGCGCAGGCCCCGGCGCTCGCGGCTTCGGCGCGACCGGCCTTGCAGTCCTCCTCGGCGTCGGCGTCGTGGGCTGGCTGTTCACGGGCATCTACCAGGTGAACGAGCAGGAGAGCGCGGTCGTGCTGCGCTTCGGCACGTTCCACCGCGTCGAGAACCCGGGCTTCCGTATCCGGCTGCCCAACCCGATCGAGCGCCACATCATCGTGGCGGTGAACACCGTGACCGAGACCGAGATCGGCAACGGCGCAGAAGAAGCGCTGATGCTGACCGGCGACGAGAACATCGTGAACATCGATTTCTCCATCAACTGGCGCATCTCCTCGCCGCAGGACTACCTCTTCAACGTCGTCGACGTGGACCCGCGCACGCGGCGCCACGAGCTGATCGAGCAGGTCGGCGAAAGCGCGATGCGCGAAGTCGTCGGCACCAGCGCGTTCGAGCCCATCACCACGGGCGACCGTACCGGCGTCGAGACGCGCGTGCGCGACCTGATGCAGCAGACGCTGAACTCCTACAAAGCCGGCGTCGAGGTCGTCACGATCTCGCTGAAGCAAGCGACGGCGCCCACGGAGGTGGTCGATGTGCAGCGCGACGTGTCCAGCGCCGAGCAGGACAGGGCCCGCCGGCAGAACGAGGCCAACGCCTACCGCAACAAGGTCGTGCCGGAAGCGGAAGGCCAGGCCAAGCAGATGATCCAGGAGGCGGAGGGCTACAAGGCCGCCTCGGTCGCCAACGCCAAGGGTGACGCCGATCGCTTCAACCTGGTCTACGAACAGTATCGACTGGCGCCGAGGGTGACCCGCGAGCGCATGTTCCTCGAAACCATGGAAAAGGTGCTGGAGCGCAGCGACAAGATCATCATCGACTCCAAGTCCGGGGCCGTACCGATCCTGCCGCTTGACCAGCTTCGCGGCCGCCAGAAGCCGGCAGGGCAATAACCATGCAAAGACTCCTCATCATCGGCGGCGTCGCGGCAGCTCTCCTGCTCATCGTCATCGCCAACGCGTTCTACATCGTGCGCGTCGACCAGCAGGCGATCGTCCTGCGTTTCGGCGAGGCCCAGTACGTCGTGAATTCCGACGCGTCCCAAGCCAAAGCCGGCCTGCATTTCAAGTGGCCGGTCGTCGACGACGTCAGGTTCTATGACCGGCGCAATCTCGGTTACGATCTCGAATCGCAGGAGATCATTGCCGCCGACCA
>JAUYPV010000035.1 GCA_030697555.1 Hyphomonadaceae bacterium | reverse complement strand
CGGCAGCGGCGGCAGCAGCGGCAGCAGCGGCAGCAGCGGCAACGGCAACGGCAACGGCAGCACTGTGCAGCAGCACTGGCAGCAGCAGCCAGACAAGCGGGCCGGCTGGGTCGTTCTCCTCTGCGATGGGATCCGCCTCTGTCATGCGGAGGAGTATCAGGCCGCCCGGAGGGGGCGGGGATAAGTTTTCTCCTGTCCCACACCTCGCCCCCCGCATCTGGCGTTGAGAGTGTTGGGTTTCGCTTGAAAGAGGCAGAGTTATCCCACAGCAGATTCGGCTGGGTTGCGCCGGCTGCTGCCCCCACCGTCTGCGTGCTTCGCACGCATCCACCTCCCCCGCGCCTTGCGCGGAGGAGGAAATCGGGACGACGAATGCGGAGCTTTTCCTCACCCGACCGAAGGGCGGGGGAGGTGGATCGCTGACGTAGTCAGCGAGACGGTGGGGGCCGCCGCTGGCGGTGCGACCTACCCGAACGGCCAGCGCGCTATGCCATGGGCGGCGTTGCGGATGTCCATTGTGAGGTTGAGGGACTTTACGGTCTTGGCCGTAGCGAGGTCGTGGATCGCGACTGTCGTAGGCGACGAGCCGGCGGCTACCAGTGTGCCGGAGAGAACGCAGAGGCCGCGGCCGAAGGCCTGGCGGGCCAAGCCGCTTTCGTCGAAGTCCGTGTGGGTGAGGTCGGCTTGGGGATAGTGGGGAACGGGCATCGAAACCTGTCTGCCCTGCCCCATCCACTTCACCGTGTCGTTTTCAGTGTCGTTGAAGAGGACGCCGCCGTTGAAGGGGCGGGCGTTGTGCGCGCCCAAGGGGAGCGGAGCGACGGTGGAAATGCCAAAGCGCAGGAGACGGATGAGCGCCGGGATGCGGCGGCCGGAGATATGGATGCCGGTGTCGTCGACGTGGACGCTGTTGATGTGGAATTCGTTCGAGGCCGCCGGACCGCCCAGCCCTTTTGGATCGAAGGTCTGGGCATTGAGAGCGCCGTTGGCGGTGTGGAAGCGGACGCCGAAGTCGAACTGGCGCGCGGCGAGGTCGAGGCGGAGGATGCTGTCGAAGCCGGTGGAGGTGAGCCAAAGCTTGCCGCCGTGCGGCCAGATCTCATGGCAGTGCTTGAGGTAGGGGTTGCGGTAGCTGGCCGTGATCTTGAACTGGCGGTCGAAGACGAAGAGTTCGTCGCTGGCGGCGATGAAGATGTCGTCGCCGATGATGGCGATGCCGCGCAGGCCGCGGTCGGCGCCCCTGCCCTCGAAGCTGATGTCGCCGGAGTTCCAGTCATAGACCTGCTCGAACGATCCGGCTTCCATGTCGGCGAGATAGAGGCCGCCATGGCTGTCGCCCTGGCGCGAACCGCGCACGACGGAGCTTACGAGAAGCTTCGGCAGCGTGCTCACTGCCCCGATCACTGCAGAGTGTAGTCGAAGATGAAGTGGATGCGATCGGAGCCGCGGTTGGTGACGGCGTGATAGTCGAGGTTCGAGACCTCGTAGGCGATGCCTTCCTCGAGATAATGGTTCTCGCCGCGTATGAGGAAGTCGACCTGCGGGCTGGTGACCAGCGGCACGTGGATGCGGTGCGCGGCGGCGAAGCTGGGATGAACGTCCTTGTGCAGGGCGATGCGGCCGCCGGAAAGCAGCTTGGCGGCCATGGCGCGGATGATGCGGCCTCCCGGTGGATAATGGGCCGCCACGATCTGGTCGATCAGGGCGTTGGCGGGCGCCGAGAAGCGCTCCCAGCCGCTGCGCTTTTCCACCACCGGGTTGGGCCAGGTGTTGGAGAACAGGATGACGATGGATTGGGTCGCCTTGTGCTGTTCGAAGCTCTGCTGCCGGATCTTGTCTTCCAGCCACGCCTCGGGGGTGGCGGCGAGCACGGCAGCCTTGAGGGCCGTGTGATCGACGAGACCGAGCTTGCGGTAGGGGGCGTCCAGGAGCATGGGGCGGTTATAGCGGGGGTGCCGGGCTAGGGCCAGCGGACGCGCTGACGCGCGTGTGCCGGGCAGGCGCCCGGCGCTCCTCTAGTCAAAGGTCAGCTCGCCCTCGCCTAGCGGGGCGAAGATGTCGTCCAGTATCCTTGTTGTGACGCCGGCGAGCGTGGCGGGGTTCCAGTTGGGTTTGTTGTCCTTGTCGACGATGACGGCGCGGACGCCTTCCTGGAAGTCGTGGCTGTGGACCTGACGGCAGCCGATGCGGAATTCCATGCGCATGTTGTCCTCGAAGGTCTTCATGTTGAGGCCGGCGTGGAGCTGGCGGTGGGCGACCTTGAGGGTCTGCGGCGATTTGGTCTTGAGGATGGCGAGCTGGGCTTTCGCCCATTCGTGCGAGGCGCTGGTTGCGGGCACGCTTTCGAGCGCGAAGAAGATGTCTTCGACGGAGTCCTTCCAGAAGCAGGACTCGATGACGTCGAGATGCTTTTCGAACGTGCCGGCTTCGTCCCAATCCATCGCTTCCAGAAGCTCGAGCTCGCCGTCGCAGACGGACGTCTTCACGGCCTCGACGATCTTGGACTCGACATAGTTGGTGGCGATTCCGGCGGCGCAGACATCGCCGCCCTTGAGGCGCTCGCCGGTGAGCGCCAGCCACATGCCGAGCGGCGGGCCGAGGCGCGGCAGGAACCAGCCGCCGCCGACATCCGGGAAGAGACCGATGCCGGTCTCGGGCATGGCGAAGGTGGTGCGCTCGGTGGCGACCCGGTGGGAGCCGTGCACGCTGATGCCGACGCCGCCGCCCATGGTGACGCCGTCGATGAAGGCGACATAGGGCTTGGGATAATTCTTGATGCGGGTGTTGAGGCGGTACTCGGCGCGGAAGAAGGCCTGCGCGGCGGCGCCATCGCCCAAGCCGCTTTCAGCCAGCATCCGGATGTCGCCGCCGGCGCAGAAGCCGCGCGTGCCTTCCTGATGGTCGACGACGACGAGTTCGATTTCCGGATCGTCGGACCAGGCTTTCAGGGCCGCGTCCATCGCAAGGCACATTTCCTCGTTGAGGGCATGCAACGCCTGGGGCCGATTGAGCGTGATGCGCCCGGCGGCGCCCTGGCGGTGGATGATGACGTCGACCATGCGATTCCTCTTGCCCCGGCGCCAGTTATAGGCCGGTTGGGACGAATCCCAACTGTCATGGAATCGGAGGAAGACTCGGGCGGTGGCCAGACGAAGGGTGTGACGCGGCTAGCGCACGGCGAGGGTCAACGAACCCGGCAGCGCGAGCCGCGCACGCCTTCGACGCCTCGAATGGGCTGGGCCCGATCGTGCTCTACGCGTTAATTTCGGACAGCCCACGGAGGCGCAGATGCACTGGCATACTGTGCGGTACGACGCGGCCAGCAACCGCGTCGAGGTCTACCGCCACGCAGACAATATGTTCGACGGCGATCCGGTGATCTTGATCGACGTCAAGATCGACAAGTTCGGGAAATCGCCCGACGGCGCCGAGCAGATGGCCGGGTGGCTGGGCAGGATATTGCTCGGCGACAATCCGGCGGTGCGGAAGGCGATGGGGTTGGGGTGATCTGTAGGGTGCATGAAGGCGAAGCCGGAATGCACCATCGCGCCACACCCACAAAAGAGGTGCATTGCGGCTTCGCCTTCATGCACCCTACGTCATCGCGGCAGCTTCACCAGATAGGCGTGCGTACCGTCGAGCACGAGCGTTGAGTCCTGATTGTGGACCGTGGCCTTCATGCGAATGACGCCGGTGGTGCGCTGGCGCTCGAGGGCGGTGATCTCGAGCAGCGGATAGAGCGTGTCGCCGGGATAGACGCCCTTCAGGAATTTGGCCTGCACTTCGACGAAGCCGATGAGGTCGACGCCGATCACGTGCGGAAAGAGTCCGGCGCCGGCAGCGGTGAGCGTGAGGATGTGCAGGCCGTGGGCGAGCAGGTCCTTGTGGCCGAGGGCGGCGCAGTAGGGGCGGTCGTAGTGGATCGGATGGTTGTCGCCGGAGAGGAGCTGGAAGGCGGAGAAATGCGCGTCGGTCAGCGTGCGAGCGGGACATGGGAATTGCTCGCCGATTTCGAGTTGGTCGAAGGAGCGGTGCGGGACGAGCGGGCGGGAGAGAGGGTCGAAGGCTTGGGTCACTGATCTTGCTCCAAAGCGGAGTTACTCGGCGCCATCCACGAGTACGAGCTTGCTGATCGTCGTCTTGTGACGAATCTTGGCCAACTCTTGAAACTCAGCATCTCCCAGAAACTGCTCTGCATTCTGTCGCGTAGGAAACTCGATGATGACCATGCGCTCCGGCGACCAGTTTCCTTCTATCGGTTGTGGCACTGCGCCTCGCACGATGTATTTGCCGCCATGCTTCTCGATGTAGGCAGGAACGTTCTCGATGTATCGTCTGAAGCCATCAAAATCTTGAACGGAAAAATCCAGTACGAGATAGGCTTTCATCGGCACGACCCTTCGACAATGATATTCCGTGAACCTAGGCCGAAGACCTAACTCACTGCCGCAGCATGTCCCTCGACACGATCACCCGCATCACCTCGTTCGTCCCTTCCAGAATCTGATGCACGCGCAAATCCCGCACAATCCGCTCGACGCCATAGTCTGCGAGATAGCCGTAGCCGCCGTGGAGCTGGAGGGCGTCGTTGGCGACCTTGAAGCCGGTGTCGGTGACGAAGCGTTTGGCCATGGCGCACCAGCGGGTGGCCATCGGGGTCTTCAGGTCGAGCTGATGGGCCGCCGCGTAGAGCATCATGCGCGCGGCCTGGGTTTCGGTTTCCATGTCGGCGAGCTTGAACTGTGTCGCCTGGAATTCCGAGATGGCCTGGCCGAACTGCTTGCGGTCCTTCACGTAGGCGAGCGCCTTGTCGAGCGCTTCCTGCATGCCGCCGAGCGAGCACGCGGCGATGTTGAGGCGGCCGCCGTCTAGGCCGGCCATGGCGAAGCGGAAGCCAGCGCCCTCCTCGCCGATGCGGCGGCTGGCGGGGATGCGCACGTCCTCGAAGATGACCGAGCGCGTCGGCTGGGAGTTCCAGCCCATCTTCTTTTCGTTGGCGCCGAAAGAGACGCCCTTGTCGGTCTTCTTGACGATGAAGGTGGAGATGCCTTTGGGGCCGTCGGCGCCTGTACGTGCCATGACGACATAGACGTCGCTGACGCCGGCGCCGGAGATGAATTGCTTTGTGCCGTTGAGGACGTAGTCGTCACCGTCCTTGACCGCGCGTGTTTTCAGGCTGGCGGCGTCGGAGCCCGAGCCGGGCTCCGTGAGGCAGTAGCTGGCGATCAGCTCCATCGAGGTGAGCCTGGGGAGCCATTCCTTGCGCAGGGCGTCCGACCCGAAGCGGTCGATCATCCAGGAGCACATATTGTGAATTGAAAGAAAGGCGGCGGTGGAGACGCAGCCCTGCGAGAGCTGTTCGAAAACCAGCACCGCATCGAACCGGGAAAGGCCCGATCCGCCGACGTCTTCGTTAACGTAGAGGCCCGCGAATCCGAGGCCTGCGGCCTCGCGGATCACGTCCACAGGAAAGTGTTTCTTTTCATCCCACTCGGCCGCGAAAGGCCTGAGCTTCTCGGCCGCGAAGTCTGCGGCCGTCTGTCGAATCAACGTTTGTTCACTGGTCAGTTCGGCGGTCATGCGGTCCGGTCCGTGCAGTCTGTGTATTCAGGCGTTCAGGCGGAATTCATTAGTCGCGTAGCATCAAGTTCAGTACCAATACACCCTGACAAGACCAGCTCTAAAGGCCGGCCCTCCCATGGCGTCCCTGATCAATGAAACCGCCGCGCAATACCGGGTCCGCCCGGCGCGCGGGAACGAGGTGGGCGAGCTCCAGAACATCGATCTTGCGTCGGCGACCCTGTTCCGGGGGACCGGGCTGATCGATTTCGGGCCGCTGGGCGAGCCGGGCCAGCCCATCCCCGAGGACCGGCTGCGCAAGGGCTTCGGCGACGGGCTGATCTGGGTGGCCGTGGACCATATGGAGGAGATCGTGGGGTTCGCCCTGTGCTCCGACCGGGGCGACGATCTCTATCTCGACCAGTTGTCCGTCCTGCCCCGGCATGGGCGGCAGGGACTGGGCACGCGGCTGACGCGGCGGTGCCTGCAGGAGGCGGAGGCGCGGGCCTTCAAGCGGGTGTCGCTGTCGACCTTCCGGAAGGTGCCGTGGAACGGGCCGTTCTACCGGAAGCTGGGCTTCCGCGAGATTCCGGTGTGGCGGCTGCACGACTGGCAGGCCGAGATCCGCGAGCTGCAGCGGCTGACCATGGTTATCCGCCTGCGCTGCTTCATGCAGCGGACGGTGAGAAGGGGGCGGTAGGCTCCGGCCGGACTTGGGGGAGACAGACTGGGGAAGACAGACATGAGCGCCTGGTTTTCGCGCCCCGTACTCTTCGTCGAAAGCGTTGAGCGATCCATCGCCTTTTATACCGACAAGCTCGGCTTCATTGAGGCATCGCGCTATGCGGAAAACGGGAAGATTCTTGTCGGCCAGGTCGACCGTGAAGACTGCCAACTCCTCCTTAATTGCCAGCAGCCCGAGAAGACCGGCCGCGGCCGCATCTTCATCTCGCTCGACCACGAAGTGCTGCGCGCCCTCAAGGACGAGTTCGAAGCCAGAGGCGCACCTGTCAAGGAAGGCTGGTGGGGCTACGACACGATGATCATCGAGGACCCGGACGGGAATGAGCTATTCTTCCCGTATCCGAGCGAGGCAAGCAGCCACGAAGGCTGAGGCGCGTCGCTGCCTCCCGCCGGGATACGGCGAATAGGCTCGGGATGACATCTTGCGGTCTACTCGCTACCTAGCGGGTAGAAGGAATGCCCCAAAATGCCCAAATCCCTCGTCACCGGCACTTTTCCCGCGAGCCGCATGCGCAGGCTACGCCAGTTCGACTGGGCGCGGAGGCTTACGCGCGAAACCAAACCGAGCCCGGACGATCTCGTCTGGGGGATGATCGTCCATGACGGGAAAGAGAAGCGGGTTCCGGTGAAGTCGATGCCGGGTGTGGACCGGCTGAACGTCGACGAGGCGGCGAAGGCTGCTGTGCGGGCGCGGGAGCTGGGCATTCCTGCGATCGCGGTGTTTCCGCATATCGACGCATCGAAGAAGAACGAGGGGGGCGATGAGGCCGTGAATGCCGGCGGCCTTGTGCCGACGGTGATCCAGGCCATGAAGGCGGCGGCGCCGGATGTGGGGATTGCGTGCGATGTGGCGCTCGATCCGTTCACCAGCCATGGCCATGACGGGCTGCTGGACGAAGAGGGCTATGTCCTCAACGACGAGACGGTGGCGGTGCTGATCGAGCAGGCGCTGGTGCAGGCGCGGGCGGGCGCGGACATCGTGGCGCCTTCGGACATGATGGACGGCAGGATCGGGGCGATCCGGGATGGGCTGGATGAGGAGGGGTTCGAGAACGTCATGATCCTCTCCTACGCCGCCAAGTATGCGTCCGCCTTCTATGGCCCCTACCGCGATGCAGTGGGGACGGCCTCGGTGCTGAAGGGCGACAAGAAGACCTACCAGATGGATTTCGGGAATTCCGACGAGGCCCTTCGCGAAGTGGCGATGGATATCGAGGAAGGCGCCGACATGGTGATGGTGAAGCCCGGCCTGCCCTATCTGGACATCGTGCAACGGGTTTCGGCTGAGTTCGGCGTGCCGACGCTGGTCTTCCAGATCTCCGGGGAGTACGCGCAGATCAAGGCGGCGGCGGCCAATGGCTGGCTAGACGAGGACAAGGCGATCATCGAGACGCTGTCGGCGTTCAAGCGCGCGGGCGCGTGCGGCGTGATCACGTATTTCGCTGAACGTGCGGCGCAGTTGCTGGGCCGCTAGGCCCTCGCCTCACGGCCTATGGAGCTTGCCGCCGCCTTCAAGCGCGACTGACGTCTGTGGAGTTTCCACATCAGGGTTTCGAGGACTTCGAGCTTGTCGTCGGCCGTAGTCGTATCGGCGCCGGAACTGGTTCTTCGCGAAATGATGTCCAACAGCGTTCCGACCTGTTCGGCGAGGACGCCGACCTGTTCACGGACTTGAGCGATCTCGTCTTCGCGGCTCATGGCGCACGCCTCTCGAACGCGTCCCAGACCATGTAACCCCGCAACGCGATTCGGGTTTCATGACGACGGCGAAAGAACTGTCACAACAGATTCACTTGACCGTTTCGCTCAGGCGCCGATCGGCCGTTCGATCCGCGCGCGGATGAGGCGCCCGATGCCCAGTGCGGCGGCGATCCCCACAACGTCGGCCAGGAAATCCCAGACAGAACCGGACCGGGCATTGTCGCCCATGGACTGGACGATCTCGATGCCGACGCCCAGCGCCGCCATGTGGGCCAGCCAGAACCAGAGATACTTCCGGGGCAGCACCAGCACGGCAGGGCCTGTGAGACAGGCAAAAGCGATAGCGTGGAAGACCTTGTCCTGGAACGGGAAGACCGGCGGCGGGCCGACATCGGGCGCGATCAGCAGGAAGGCGGCGACCGCCATGCAAAGGCCGGAGGCCACGCCGAGGACGACATGTATGACGGTATCGCGACGCGTCGCCTGAGCTGCCTGCACTGTCCTGACCTCCCGCCCGCCGGCGATACACAGCCGAATCGTTTCGAGACACTCGGCCGCTCCAGCTTGTCTCTATCGACAGCGCGGGGCGATTGCTATTAAGAGGCTCGTCTTCGCGAGGCGCCCACTGCCGGGACTATTGGCCGGGGGTATGGGTCTGCTCCCCGCGAGCTTTTAGGCATTCACAGTGCGCCGCGCCGAGAGCCAGACCAGACAGCCAGAGATGCACGGATCGTGGTCCGCGAGGCATACACGTCTGCGATGATACGCGACATGCTTGCCTCCGATCTGGATGCGCTCACGGCGATCGAGAAGGCGTGCTTCGAAGCCGGCTACGCCGACAAGATGATGTCGCGCGATGATTTCGCCGAGGCGCTGACCGATCCGGACATGGACGTGCTCTGCTGCGTGCAGGATGGCGCCGTCGTGGGCTATGCGTCGCTGATCCTGGAAGAGGGCTTCGTCAGCTTCGACAGCCTCGCCGTCTCGCCCGACCATCAGGGCAAGGGGCTGGGAGAGGAGCTGTTCCGCGCGGTCGAGCGTTATTGCGAGGACAACCGTGTTCCCCAGTTGAACCTGGAGATCAAGGAAACCAACTACACCCTGCTGAATCGCTATCACCGGTATGGATACAAGTGCTTCCATGTCGAGCAGGGGTTCTACGCCGATGGGTGGGGCGCAATCAGGATGTTGAAACGCTTTGCGGTATGACTGGATCCTGATCGCGGACGACCTGCGGGACCTGGCCGCCCTTGGCGCACCGTTCCGGATGATGACGTCGCGCGACTACGTGCTTCAACCGAAGCTGCTGTCGGGATCGCGGCCGAAGATCATCAACCTGGCGCGCAACTACAACTACCAGACGGACGGGTATTACGCGTCGCTACTTGCGGAAGCGCGCGGGCATCGCGTGGTGCCGACAGTCGAGACGATGCTCGATCTCTATGATCGCGACTTGCCGGAGGACACGGAGTCAGTTCTCGAAGAGCTGCTGAACAAGGGTCTCGAGAAGGACGAGGCTGGCGCTCCAGCCGTGGCGCCCGAACGCATCGTCGTGTGCTTTGGCGAGACGGTGGACGAACGGTTCAGGAAGTTCGCGCGGCAATTGTTCGACTGGTATCGCGCGCCGGTCCTTGTGGTGACGACCAGCCCCAACGGCCAACCGGGCAAGTACAAGATCAAGCGCATCAAGCTGACGGCTTTCACCAAACTGGAAGACGACGACCTGAAGTTCTTCGTCGACAGCCTGACGACCTATACGGGCCGCGTCTGGAAGAACCCCAAGGCCAGGATCGTCGCCAAATGGTCGATCGCGGTGCTGCACGATCCCAATGAGCAACTGGCGCCCTCGAACATCGAGAGCCTGAAGCACTGGGCCCGGCTGGCGGAGAAGGATGGCGTCGAGATCGAGCCGATCACCAGACGAGACCTCGACCGGCTGTCCGAATTCGACGCGCTGATGATCCGCGAGACGACATCGATCACCAACCATACCTATCGTTTTGCGCGGCGGGCCTG
>JAUYPV010000032.1 GCA_030697555.1 Hyphomonadaceae bacterium | reverse complement strand
GACCATTCATTGAGGCAGCGAGTTGCGATCATGTGGTCCGGGAAGCGTGTCGCGAGAAATCGCCGGATATCGGGCACATCTTCGCCGCGCCAGTCTCCATGGAGATTGGTCGACAGCATCCAGTTGTCGAGATTGACGATCCTGTTGACGCGCGCGGCGCGCAGGAGTGCGCCGGCAGAGCTGGCGAGCAGGCCAAGCGCTGGCGTCCACACGCCGACATTCTCAATGCGCAGTTCATCCTTGGCGTAGAGCGCGTAGGCCGAATGCGGAAGGCAGACATAGGCATCGCCATACTCCGCCTCGTTGATCGTGAGTGGGAATATCCGGTCGCCGGAGCGCAGCCCCATCATCTGCGTGCGGAGATTGGCGATCAGCGTCTGTGAGCCTTGAGTGGCGAATGCTTCAAGGTAGGCGCGGTCGGCCGCGGCGCTGGACGGCCAGCCGTTTGGTGGTCCATCCGCAGGATCGAAAAGAGCGGGAGCGGTCATGGGATGGGCTCGCCATTCCACTCGATGTCGTCGGTGCTCTGGCCCGATGCGGAGCGGCCGCGGCTGAGGCCGATGGCGGCGAAGCGTGCTGCGTCCATCAGCGCGCCCATTCCCGCCCAAGGCCCCGCAGCGGCCAGCACATCGCGGCTGCGCTTGAGATCGGTTGTGAATTCTCCGAGGCGTCCGGCGGCGACGGCCTGCGGCGCCCCCAGCATCCACATGGCCGGGCCAAGATGGCGCGCCATGGCCTCGGGAAGCTGGATGCTCGTCTCGCCCAGAAGAGCCTGGGCCAGGCGCGGCGATGCGTCGAAGAGGTGGAGGCCGCTCACGCCGCGAGGATTGCACTCGATCGGCGCAAGGGTTCCGTCGGCGGCGCGTATGACGTCGTAGGACAGGTGACCCGTTGCGTTGGCTGCGCGGGCGATGGTCTGCGCCATCGCAAGTAGCTTCGGGTCGGTGTCTGTCTCGAAATAGAAGCTTGCGGAGCCGCCCTGGCGCCAGCGGGGGCGGTAAGCTGCAAAGGCGACGACCTCTCCGGCGCGTGCGGCGGACCAGACGCAGATTTCCTCGCCCTCGACGAATTCCTGCACGGCCCAGGGGTGGCTGGGCGTCGGAGCGAGGCGGTCGAGTGCGTGCGGCGCCGGTCGCACCAGCGTGTGCGAGGCGAAGCGGGAGAATTCAGGTTTGAATACCAGGCTGGAAGAGCGCTCGCGCCATGCGGCCAGATCAAGCTTGGATATCAGGCGACTGGTGACGGGGGCGCATACCCCGGCGCGGCGCGCCAGTCCGGCAAATTCCACCTTCGAGTGAAGCTGTTTCAGCACTGAAGGCGAGGGCGCGAAGATGCGATCAGCGAAGCCGCGCCTCGCGGCGGCTTCGGCGACATAGAACACCTCTTCGCAGGTCGGAATTACCAGCCTGGCGTCGAGGCGATCGACGAGAGCTCCAAGATCGGCTGCGAACCTGGTGAACGCAAAGCGCGGCGGGGCGAAACGGTGCAGCCGGCCTTGCGTCCTGCGGGTCAGGCGCGCACCCCATGGCGTGATCGAGTCCGCAAGATGAACCTCGTGACCTGCGGCTTCGAAGCTGCGTGCGAGGTCCAGGGCGATCGGCGCGCGGGCGCCGGTGATCAGGATAGCGCTCACGCCAGCGGCTCCGGATCGTGGCAGTAGACTACTTCTCCGCCAGCGCGCGCGAAGGCGGCGATACGGCGTCGAGTCTCGGCGTCGCCCCTGGCGTCGTCGATGATCCAGCGCGCGGGAGGGCCGGGCGGGCGATCCTCCATCACGGCGCGCGCCAGCCATTGCGCGTCGGCGGCGTAGAGCAGCGGTCGTTCAAGCTTCGGCCACAGGAGGCCTGTGTGGCCGCGCAGATGTCCCGGAAGCGGGACGGCGAGAACTTCACCGTCGCCGAATACATCCCGGGCGAGGCCTAGGCCTAGGGGCGCCTCGACGGTGGGCAGGGTTTCGAAGCGGATCACCCGCTTCTTGAAATCGGCGGGCAGGAGTTCCTTGAACACGCCATGGCGCGTGCGGCCGAACGCGCCGCCGCCGAGGAAGTGATCGACGCTTGCGCCGTCGGCGTAGATCTTCGCGTCGGGATAGTCTTTCAGCGCCGACACGTGATCTGCGTGGAGGTGGGTGAGCAGGATGGCGTCGATGTCTGGCGCCGCATCGGGCAGGGCTTGGGCGTCGAGCCGCGGACGAAGGATTGCGGCATAGAGCCAGAGCGGCAGCGAGCGGGCCCCGTGCGTCACCCGTCTGGAATAGCCCGTATCGATCAGACACCGGCCGGCGGCGGGATGATCGAAGACACCATAGCGCACGGCCAGGTCGATCAGGCTCCAGCGGCCGTCGCGGAGTACGAAGCGCTCGGGGGCTTTGACCCAGGCGCTGTTGATGAAGCGGGGGCGGCCGCTCACGTGGCTTTGCCGGCGAAGGTGCGGTCTAGGCCTTCGGCGAAGTCTACGCGAGGCGACCAGCCGAGCTGGGCCTTCGCGGCGGATATGTTGAGCGTCTGGGTGAAGGCGAACAGGGCGGCGGCATAGGTGGTGACGGGTGGTTCGGGATAGCCGGGGAGAAGGCGGCAGACTGCTTCGGCCGTCCGCGCGTAAGCCATCACCGCGCCCGCCGGCGCTTTCTGCCAGCGGATCTGCGTGCCTGCTCGTTTGCCCACCTGTTCGGCGACGTCGCGGACATTGAGCGCCACCCCGCCGGAGACATTGAAGATGCGCTGCTGCAGTGGAGCCGTGCATGACAGCGCGACGCAGATTGCGTCGACTGCATCGTCGATGTGTGTGAGGTCGGTGGCGGCTCGACCGCCATTCATCAACGGCAGGGGCCGCTTGCGGGCGACGTGCAGCAGGCGCGGCAGAAGCGTGGTGTCGCCTTCGCCATAAATACCGCGCGGGCGAATGATGATGGGGTCGAGATCGATGGCGGCGAGCGCCAGCTGCTCGGCTGTGGCCTTGGTGCGGGCATAGGCGTTGACCGGCGCGGGGAGCGGCATGTTCTCGGGTACGCCGATCTGGTCCTGGAAGCGGAAATAGACACTGGGCGTCGAGATATGGACGAAGCGTTTGGCGCCACCGCGCCTTGCGAGCTGGAGCGCGGCCTTTGTGCCGAACACGTTGGCTCTCAGGAAGTCGAGATCGCGGCCCCAGGGCGAGGACAATGCAGCGCAATGGATGGCGGCGTCGCAAGGGATATCCGGTGGGAGCGTTGACGACGATAGGTCAGCTTCGACAGGTTTCGCGCCTTCTTCGGCGAGCTTCGCCAGCTTGTCGTGCGAGCGTCCCAGCGCGACCACTTCATGCCCCTGCGCCATGAGCCGCCTTGCCAGGGCGCCGCCCAGAAACCCGGTCGCCCCCGTGACCAGAATGCGCATCGGTCAGACGACCATGGCCGCGCCGCCGAGTGAGACACCCGCCGATGTTCCAAGCAGCAGCACCTTCATGCCCGCTTCCAGCCGTCCGGATTCGCGGGCCTTGAACAGCGTGATGGGAAGCGAGGCCGCAACCTGATTGCCCATTTCTCCGGCGATGTCGACCACACGCTCGGCGGCGAAGCCACAGCGTTTGATTATGTGCGCCAGCGCATGGGGACTTGCCTGGTGCGGTACGACGAGATCGACTTCGCTCTGCTTCCAACCCGCGATGTCCAGCAGGCGGGCAATGAAGCCGGGCGCTACCTTGGAGCTGAGATTGTAGAGCGCCGTGCCCTGCATATCGAACCAGGAATTGGCCGCGAACTCTTCGGGTTGGTTATGGAAGTCGTAGCGCGTGCCGCCCGCGCGCAGTTCGCAATGCTCGTAGCCGGCGGAATAGGTTTCCATATGAAAGGGGCCCAGCGAATAGCGCAGAGGCGATGCGCCGGCGGCGCTGATCACGAGGGCCGCCGCGCCATCGCCGAACAGCCCCGCGGTGCGTGGGTCGGTTTTCCAGGGCAGGGCGCGCGAGGCGATTTCGGAGGCTACGACGAGAACGGTATTTGCACGGCCGGAGCTGATGTGCATGGCGGCCAGGTCCATCGCTGTCAGCGCACTGAGGCAAGTGGAGTTCACGTCGTAGGCAGGGAAGGTATGCTCGCTGAGACCGAGCTCGCGCTTGATCAGCGGCGCAGTAGCGGGGATCGGCTGGCGCCCCACGGCTGCCGCGAAAAGGATGAGGTCGAGCTTGCCGCCGTCGATCCTTGCGTCGGCGAGCGCGGCACGTGCGGCGCTTACGCCCATGCCTTCCTGAGTTTCATCGCTGCTTGCGACATGGCGGCTGCGTACGCCGCAATTGCGCTCAAGCCAGCCAGACTTCAGGCCGAACTCCGCGTCGAGATCGCGCGACGCGACAGCCTTCCTCGGAAGGCAGACGCCGATCCCGCTGATGACAGCCACTGGCCGCTCCGGCGCATGAGTCATGTTAGCCTCGGGCAGTGGATACCCAAGAACGCTCTGCGATTGCAAATTTTCTTGCAGCGCGCCCGGAATGCCCGATTTAGCGCAGGCTTGCGTTGATTTTCGCCAGCGCGGCGCTGCCCGGCGTCAGCGCTGCCGTGCCAAGCGAGTTGAGCGGCCTGGACGTGGTGCCGAGGCGATCGTGCAGGTCTGTCGCGTCGGGATCGACGAAGAGGAGGCCGGTGACGATCTCGCCCTTCGCGTGATGTTCCTGCAGGTGATTGGCGGCGGCGATCTTGTTGGTCGGGTCATAGTCCTCGTGAAGTTTGCGCAGGCGCAGGATCGAGCCATCGTGCTGCTCAACTTCGCGCACTTCGCCGGGCTTGTAGTCGGCGGTGATCGGGACGCGGCCCAGGATGACATCGAGCCGGTTCACCGCTTCGTTGTGTTCGCGGACATAGTCGAAGCTCTTGGTCGAGCCGGCGTGGTTGTTGAAGGCGACGCACGGGCTGAGCACGTCGATGAAGGCGGGGCCGTGATGGGCGATCGCGCCCTTGATCAGGGGGACGAGCTGTTCCTTGTCGCCCGAGAAGGAGCGGCCGACATAGGTGGCGCCGAGCTGGAGGGCGAGGGCGACGAGATCGATGCCGCTTTCGGTATTCTCCAGGCCCTTCTTGGATTTCGATCCTTTGTCGGAGGTGGCTGAGAACTGGCCTTTCGTCAGGCCGTAGACGCCGTTGTTCTCGACGATGTAGGCCATGTTGACTCCGCGACGGATCGAATGCGCGAACTGGCCGAGGCCGATGGAGGCGCTGTCGCCATCGCCCGAGACGCCGAGATAGATGAGGTCACGGTTGGCGAGATTGGCGCCGGTAAGCACCGAGGGCATGCGGCCGTGCACGCTGTTGAAGCCGTGGCTTTGCCCCAGGAAATAGTCGGGCGTCTTCGACGAGCAGCCGATGCCCGACATCTTGGCGAGGCGGTGCGGCTGGATCGCCAGATCGAAGCAGGCCTGAATGATCGCGGCGCTGATGGAGTCGTGGCCGCAGCCGGCGCAGAGGGTGGAGACGCGGCCCTCATAGTCGCGGCGCGTGAGGCCCAGCTTGTTCTTCGGCAGGCTGGGGTGATGGAGCTTCGGCTTGAGGATGTAGGTCATTCGGTGACAATCCAGATTGAGTTCGTCTTCGCGCGTTTTGCGGTCTGCCCCGGTCTCAGGTGCGCCGCGCTAGCTACCGTCGGGTCGATTGCAAGGATCGTATCGAGTCGCACGAGCTGCATCTTGTCCATCGAGTAGTCGCCATTTCCGCAGTGGAACTGCCACAGGCTTCCACCACCGCCATCATCGTCGTGGCTAACCTCAAGTATCGCAGAGCCGTCCACCGTTACGTAAGAAGAGGTTACGACCATCACGTCATCCGAGATACTGAACTGCATCCGAGTCTAATCCGCTATCTGGCGCCGTGCCTTGCGGGCGTCGAGCCGCTTGCCGATGGCGTCGATGAGGAAGCGCGCCGTGATCGGCGTGCCGTCATAGTGGAGAATGGAGGTGAGGCGGGCCGGGTTGATGCCGCCTTCGATCATGATCATGGAGCGGAGCTGAGCGTCGCGGTTCTGTTCGACGACGCAGATCTCGTCGTGCGCGGCGATGAAGTCGTAGACGTCCTGCCCGAACGGGAAGCCGCGCACACGCAGGGCGTCGATGTGATGGCCTTCGGCCTCGAGCGCTTCCAGCGCTTCATGCATGGCCGGCGTTGTCGAGCCGAAATAGATCGCGCCGATGCGGGTGGGTTTCTTCGCCGGGCGGACTGCGGCCTGCGGCACGAGCTTCGCCGCGGTGTGGAATTTGGCGAGCAGGCGCTCCATGTTGTCCTGGTAGTCGACGCCTTTTTCGGAATAGCCGGCCATGCGGTTGCGCGAAGTGCCGCGCGTGAAGAAGGCGCCCTTGGTGGGGTGCGTGCCTGGATAGGTGCGGTAGGGGATCGCGTCGCCGTCGACGTCGGTATAGCGGCCGAACATCTTGCCGGCTTCCAGTTCTTCGGCGGTCATCACCTTGCCGCGGTCGATCTGCTTCTTGTCGTCCCACTTGAACGGCTCGACAAGCCATTCCTGCATGCCGATGTCGAGGTCGAGCATGACGAAGACGGTGGTCTGCAGCCGGTCGGCGAGGTCGAACGCTTGCGCGCCCATTTCGAAGCACTCGCCCGGATCAGAGGGCAGCAGCAGGACGTGCTTGGTGTCGCCGTGACTGGCGTAGGCGGCGAGCAGGAGGTCGGACTGCTGCGTGCGCGTAGGCATGCCGGTCGAAGGGCCGCCGCGCTGCACGTCGAAGATCACGGCGGGGATTTCGGCGAAGTAGGAAAGCCCGATGAACTCGTTCATCAGCGAGATGCCGGGGCCGGAGGTGCAGGTGAAGGCGCGCGCGCCGTTCCAGCCCGCGCCGACGACGATGCCGATGGAGGCGATCTCGTCCTCGGCCTGGACGATGGCGTAACGCTTCGATCCGTCCTCTTCCTCGCGCAGGTCTTCGCAATAGGCGGTGAAGGCTTCGGCGAGGGAGGTTGAGGGTGTGATGGGATACCATGCGCAGACTGTGGCACCGCCATAGACGGCGCCCAGCGCCGCGGCCTGGTTGCCTTCAACAAAGATGCGGTTGCCGACGGCGTCGGCGCGCTTCAGCTGCAGGCCGATGGGCTTGAGGTGTTTCGCGGCCCAGTCGCGGCCGAGGTTGAAGGCGTTGAGGTTGGCGCCGATCAGCTTGGGCTTGGAGGCGAACTCCTCCTTGAGGAGCTGCTCCATCACCGCGGGTTCGATGTTGATGAGGTGTGAGAGGGCGCCCACGTAGCAGATGTTCTTGAACAGCTGGCGCTCGCGCGGGATCTTGTAGGCTTCGTTGCAGATGGCGGTGAGCGGGACACCGATGATGTGGATGTCGTCGCGGAACTTCGCGGCCGGCATCGGCTTGGTGGAATCGTAGAACAGATAGCCGCC